>JBAXTX010000019.1:0-27561 GCA_037129975.1 Verrucomicrobiia bacterium
TGCATGAGCCAGCCAACGATGGCCTCCGCGTCCTCCATCGGCGCGCGGCCGGTGAGGGAGTTGACCAAGCGCACAGATCCCCAAAGCAGCAGCAAAATGAACGGGGTGACGATGTAGCTTTCCCCCCAATACAGGAGGTGATCGGCGATGGCGCGCAGGGTTTTCATAGCCGGAACCAGATGAATGCGAACGTGGCCGCGCCCACTGCCGCCGGGATGCCAAAGGCACAGGCCGCGCCAACCCATGTGTTGAGCGCGAAGCCTCCCCATTTGAGGATCAAGAGAAGCGACATGGCCGCCATGAGAATCGCGAGCGTGCCCCCAACGTAAAATTTGATCGTGTGGTATTTCGAGATTGCAGCATCGCGGGCTTTCTCGGCCTTGTTGGCGCGTGCCTCCTGTTCATTGGCGCGGGTCTGCTGGTCAACCCCCCATTGAGTCAGGCGCACGATCTCGCTTTGGAGCGTGGCAAGGTTCACCTGTGCGGCCTGCCGCTGGGCCTCGCTCGTTGCAAGGGAGGCTTCCGCCTTCGCGGCCTTGTCGGCGGCTTCCCCGGCCTTCACGCGCAATTGCTCCACCCACTCGATGAGTTGAACGCGCTTGGCCTCGTCGTATGCGGAGACGACTTTTGCGGACGGTGCGGCCATGGCCGTTGTTGCGGCTAGAATTGAAAGAAGCAGGAGTTTTTTCATAATTTCAAATTCCTCATTTCGAATTTCTAATTTTCTTTGGCTACCAGTGCCGGATGGATTCCTGAATGCGAACCGCCTTGGCGTCCACTTCGCTGAGGTTGCCCCGGATCCCCTTCACCTGTGCCTGTGCTTGGGAGAGGGATTCTTGGAGCTGGTCGAGGTTCACACCCACCGCCGCCGTGCTCGCGCGCGGAACAACAGTCGGCTTCGCCGTGCAGCCAGCACAGAAAAGCAGGGCAATGAGGACAGGGAGTTTCATTTGGGATAGTGCTGGGATTGGATTTGTCGGATATCGACGGTTTTGTAATCGGGATTCTTGTTGTCGCGCTCATACTCGGCCACCTGTGCCATTGTGCCGGTCCAACGATCCCCACCGACGATGGACATGGTTGCCTGTGCCTGCCAGAACATGACAACGCCCGTGGTGATCGCTCCGAAGTTGAGCAACCCCACGCCGATGATCCAAAACAACGCACTCACGATCTTCTTGTTGATCGCGGATTCCACGGCCTCATGGACCAGTTTGCTGATTCTGTCGATTTCGTCGGGCATAAAAATTCATTCCAAAAAATCCGCACTTGTCACCGTAGCGGTGCGGCCGGTTTCGGCGAGCCACGCGCGAGCGATGCCAGCGGGCGCATCCCACCAGGCGCGCACACGCACGCTTTTCCAGTTTTCGTCCCAGACCCAGAGGCGGTTGGCCCCGGCGGGGTAGAGATAAACGGCCACCGCGTGATTCCAAGCGGGGGTGTAGATGAGGAGCACCCGAGATTGAATGCCAGCCGCATTGAGTCCTTGCACCATGGCGGCGGCTTCCGGCACACAGGCGTTTTTGTGCCAGCCGGAAAAGGCGGGCTCTCGCACAGGTGCCGTCCCGCACCCGGTCAACAGGAGCGCGAGGAGCAGATACCTCACAGCGGCATTTCCTCCGGGGCAGGGGTGAGAGCGGAGAGTTGAGCGGGAGTGAGTTCCTCGACGCCCGGGATGCCGTGCGCGTCGAATTCCTCCGCAAGATCAGCCTGCCAGATACAGGAGAAAGCAAGCCTGCCATCGGTGAGCCGCACGGGAGCGATGCTGCCGATATCGAGGCTGGCCGCGCCAAGAACTCCGTTGCCGCAGTCGAAACCCCCGATCGTGCGCACCTTGCGCGTGCCATCGGGAAGATCCTCGCCGAACCGCTCGAGAAGTTGCGGGAAGAGGACGGGAACAAGATCCGGCGCGACCGCCAGCGTGCGTTGTTTCAATTCAAAGCTCATGGCAGCGAGAGTCCTTGGCCGAGGGTTGCTTTGTAGAGGGCGTAAAGGTTGCCCGATGAACCGATATTCAATCCCTTGATGACTCCCGCCATCGCAACGGTTCCTGCAAAATAATTCGGTCCGGAATCGCCATTGGTGCCAATTGCTGCACCGATGGTTTGTTTGTTATCGGTGATCCCGCCTGTCCAAGCACTGGATACCACGGCCCCGCCCGACCGGGAGGATTTTACAGTATCCCCCACAGTATCCCACTGACAGACGAGCATGTGCTGACCGGCCAACATTGATCCATGCAGGGCGTTTTGAGACGCATAACTGACCGCGCCTTCGTTCGTCCCAGAAAGGGTTGCCACCTGCTGCGTGCTTTGAGCGTATCCCAGCGAACCAAACACACATTCAACCGCCCCGGAACCAGTGGGTGCAAAAACCGCAAAAAGAGTATGGGACAATGTTTCGCTTTGAGTTGTCTGGATGTAATCGTTGGTCCCATCAAAAACGATCCCATCCGCCCCCCAAACCGGCCCGTTGACGCGCGTGCCGGGATATGTGCCCAGCCCGCCGAGTGAATGGACGGTCGTATCCGTGGGGCTCACGCCACCTGCATTTTGCGCGGAGCGCATCGGCCAGCAAACCATGCTGTTCCAAAGCCCGAGGGCCTTGATCCCGCGAACGAAATCCGAGATCGCGCGGCGATCCGTCGCACCCGAGCGCGAGCAGAATTCCGCCGCCTCCTTATCAAAGGGATTGCGGAGGATGAGATTGACGGCGGGAGAGGGCATCAGGCTTCAATGGTGCGGAGTTCCCAATTTTTCACAGTGCCGGAAGCGGGGGTGAACGCGGCGAGCGTCTGCGCGATAGCGAAGAGCGAGGAGGACGCGGCGACGATTTGCTTGCGCATCATGTCATCCTCGACAAAGAGCGTGGCCCCGAGATCGGAGTTGGCATTGAGTGTGAGCGTGAACGCCCCCAGGTATTTCGCGCGGTCCCCGGCGGGAAGGTCAAACGCCGCGTTGTCCGCAATGGCTGCCGGCGCGCTAGAATACAGGTGCAGGCGCACGGAAGCCATGCCGGAGGGGATCGCATTGACCTCCACAAGCAGAGCGGCCGCAACGATGATGATCGGCCCGCCACCGGACGGAGCGACGTTCGGAAATTCAATGACCGCCGGGCTCGCCGCGCCGAGAACATCCAAGGCAGCGTAGGCGGTTGTATCTGCGGGCCGGGTGACGGCAACTCGGGAAATATATCGTGGGCTCATAATGGGTTTTTTTCTACGGGAGTCAGTCAAGACTTTTTTGGTTGGTTTGGAAAGATTATTTTTCAGGGGGCTTTTCGAGGTTTTTCTTGGCCCCGATGATCGGCTTGAGGACGTTGATGAGGACGGCGGGCACGGCGGCGGACGGGTGGAGGGAAAGCGATTTCAGAATGTTGCTCCACTCGCGGAATGTGGCGTCGGGATCGCTCGCGTCGAACGCATGGTCAAAGTTCTTGACCGCTTGGATTGCCTTTTTCCCAGCATCAAGGAACGGATCCACTGTCGGGGTGAAGAACTTTTGCTTGAAGAGACTGGCAAGCACTTGATCCGAGACAGTCCCGACCAGAAAGAAACCCTGTAACGGGGCGAGGGCGAGAGCGCGTCCAAACCCTCCCATCGTCCAGATGTCTTCTTTGTCATCATCTGTGAACGTGTCGCGGTAGAGGCAGGCAATGACATGGGAAAGGAGCGCCATGAGTTCAATCGTCACGAGCCGCTGAACGTGCTGCACCCTTTCCGCCGCAGTTCCCCTCCCGGTTGCCAGGGCGCGCACGGAGTCGAGCATGATCGAGGTTTTCAGCCGGGGATCCGACATGAAAAGGAAGAAGGTTTTCGCGAGGATGTTCCCATTGTTTTCGAACCGGCTCTTTTGTCCGAACGAAACCGGCTGGGCGAACCGGTAGATTGCGGCGGCGGCGGCATCGAGCGCGGCATCCGCCGCCATCTTCTCCGACATCCCGGCCTTGATCGCGTCCTGGTATGCCGAGCGGTGGACAATGGCGGCGGAAATGCTTGTGGCCGCGCAATCCATCCAGTTGATCGGAGCCATTGAGATTTCCGCAATCTGGGAAGCCGTGAGCCCCTTGCCGCCGTATTTGTCGAAGAGGAAGCGGGATTCCGCCGTTGCCCCGCCGTGGAGCCGCACCTGTAGGGCGTTCGACTCCCAGACCGTCTTGATGTCCGCAGCGATCCCCGCCGGGTCACTCAGCGCGTCCATCATCTGCCGGGGGTTGATGGAGAGCCCGAACCGGATCGCGTTCTCAATCTGCATCGTGATCGTTTTCAGGTTGAACCCGAGGGCGGAGATTGCCTTGCCGCCAAGGACCGCGCCCATAGCGGACTGGAGCCATGCGGCTTCCCGCGCGCGATTGCCGCCCCGCTTTTCGAGTTGATCCGCCCAGAGTTCCGCCGATTGCAAGACGCCCTCCCCGTGTTTCTGCTTGATCGCCTCGCGGATTTCCGGGGAGGAAATCAGGGAACGGAAATCGCGGGCGAGTTCCGCGAAGTGAACCCAGTGCGATTGCTCAAGCACATGCTGCTGCATGACCGTCAGCGCATCGGCCGGCGCGATTTTTGCGGAATGGCTCACGCGGGACTTGGCAAAGCTGGGGAGCGTGCCAGTGGACATCGGCGACCCGTCGAGCCCGACATCCTTGACATCCTTGGCATGAATGAACCGGGAAGGCGCATAGTCGCCCACTTGCGGCATGTTCATGCCGAACATACCGGCATAGACGGGATTCGTTACGTCGTATCCCTTGCCATAAAGTTCACGCGCATGGGCGAGCACCGATTGAGAAACCAGATCGCCCGTCATCGCCTGCATGTCTGCCGCGCTTTGATCCGTCCACCCCTCCCGGCGCATCTTTTCCTGCACGTCACGTTGCCCCCACGAAAGAAGAAGCTGGATCGCTTTCGCCCGCGACATGTCGAGTTTGACCGGGCGACCCTCCGCAATCACCCGCCGGATCGTGACAAATTCTTTTTGGCTTCCGGCCGGGATCGCCGCCAGCTCATCCCGCAGCGTCTGAATATCGGCCTTGCTCAAATTGCTGGCATCCGCCTGCCCGCGCACGATTTTTTCCGCAAGCTCGATGGAGATCCGTTCATCCTTCACCTTCCGCCCGTCCCAGTATTCCACGGCGTCTTTTTGATCTTCCTTCATGTGAGCCAGCCCCTTGCCCGTGGACATGCCCGCCGCCTTGGCCCCGGCGCGCAACGCATCAAGGATTGCCCGCCTCTCCGTAAGCTCCATGACCTGTTGCGCCGTGTCGCTCTTGCGCATCCGATCCGCCATGCTCTTGCCTACTTTGTCCCCGAGCAAGGCGAGGGCGAACTGTTCAAAGCTCGCATGGTCGAGAAGGTAGTTGTTCGCGATATCCTTCATTTGAAGAATAAACCCCTTGTTGGCAAACCGCTGTTTCGCCGTGGCCGATCCCAAATGGGTTGAGACTTCCCGCGCCCGCGCCCGGTGTTCCTCGATGCGCGCCTGTTCCTTGATCCGCCACGACTCGCGGCCCGACTGGAGTTGTTCCTTGAGAAACGAAAGCGACGCGGCGAGGGATTCCGCCGGGCGGTTTTCGAGATCGCCGAAAGAGTTGAGGATGCTCCACTCCTCAGAGAGCTTGGCGAGTTCCGCCACGTCCTCCGTTTTTTCCATCGCGGCCTCGATCCCCTGCATCCGCGCGCCCGTGGCCTCCGCATCCAAGAGGGTTGCGCGAAACACGGAATCCGCGAAAGCCTGAGTCTCCGCGCCCAGGGTGGACTTCTTCACCCCGTTGTCGCCCTTTTTTGGGCGGGCCTTCTTCAACGCCTTCGTGATCGCTTCCCGGTATTCCGCAGAAAGTGCGCGCTCCAGCTCGCGGTCAATCATCCCGATCCGCTCGACGAGAAACTTGTCAATCGTGGCCTCGCGGTTGCCTGCCACCGTATCCTTGCCCATGTTGGCGAGCGTCATCATGCCGCCGACCTTGCCCCGGATCTCGGGAGGCAGGGCGGAAAGGATCGCGTTCAGTTCCATCATGCTCTGCCGGAGGCTTTCAAACTTCCGGTTGGGATCAATGGCGTCCGCGCGGCGCGCGCGCTCGGCAACAAACATCGCCTTCGCTCGCTCATATACCGCCAGCCGCTCGGCGGGATTGCGCATCCGGGCATCGAGTTCGTTCTGGACGCGATCAGGGTCGAGGTCTTCCTTGCGGACGATGGAGTAATTGATGCGAGGGTCTGCCGGATCAAAGGTTCCACGGTTTGCTGTCGCTCCCGCAATCGGCTTGCCGTCCACGCGAGAATTCAACTGACCGGAAATAAGGGATTTCGCCTGGTTGCTTTCAAACCACGCGAAGACCGTAGAGGTTTTTCCGCCTGACTTGTTGGAATACTCGTCCAGAGAGTTTTTGATGATGATCCCGTCATGGCCCTTTTCTTTTGCCTCCGAAACATATCGTTCAGTATCTCTCCAGTGTTTCCCCCCGGCGTCCACAATCATCGGATTCAAAAGGCGAACGGCAAGCGGAAGCGTATGCGGTTCAGCATTTTGGTAATCAAGTGCCCGTTTATCGTCCGCATAGGTATCTGCAACAGCGAAGGAATCCGACCCGAAAAACACTTCTCCACGAGAGAAGCCCTTGAACCCATCCGCAACGATCCCGCGAATGTCAGGGCTTCCGTGGTAAACCGGAATCGGTTCGCCGTTTTCGTCCACGGCTTTTGAGACAGAATCAGGGTTGACAAGCAACGAACCCGAGTGGATAGTTGAATCGTTCCCGGCAGTGTTTTCGGACGTCCGGACCGGGTAGGCTTCACCGCCTGCATGGTTCCTGCCGGGCTTCTTCTTCCAGGCGGATTTTACTGAAACAGCGCCTTTTTCGGAAACCTCAACTTCCGCAACAATCAAAGTTCCATCGGTGAACTTTTTCCCAAATTCAGCCGATGGCTTCCCATTTTGGGAAGTTGTCTTTTTAAATGTTTCTGGATCGCGAAGAACTTCCAGCATCTTCACCACATCATCACGATTCAGCCCGATTTGATCCGGGTTTTTCTCGTTCCCTTCACCGTGACGCTTAAAGATTTTCCGAATATCGTCCGGCGTGAGAATCTGTTTTGAAACACGAAACCCGAAAACCTCTGATAGTTTCCCGCTGGGATCGGCATCTCGACCGTTTGCAACAACAGTTTTATCCTGCCATTTTTTCTCGCCCAACGAACGGTTGATTATTTCTCGGTGATAATTTTGCCTCGCCAGCCCCTCCCAATCCCCGAACCCCGCCTTGAACGCGGGCGTGCGAACCTGAGAGTGCAATTCCGGCGTGAGATTGCTCGGCTTCCCGTTCGGAGCAAGCGGAGCCTTCACGACTGAATAATGCTCCCCCTGCAAGGATTCCGCGCCATCCCCGGAATGCAGGGCGTCCAATGCCTCCTGCTCCATCTGCCGCATCGCCTTAGCCCCTTCGATTTTCAACTGCGCGTCGAGGTCGAGCCCTACAGACCGGGCGAGGAATTCATGGAAATTCTTGTCAACCCGGCCGTCCGCCATCGCCCGCTTGAGGTGGAACACCTGGTAGATGATCTCCTTGCCGAGCACCTTGACCTGCCGCAGGAACGAGCGCAGGCCCGTGGGGATCTCCGCATCCTTCGTTTTTCCAACGAACAGGTTGACCGCGACATCTGAGAACGATTCGATAACCGCCGTGTCGGTATCCGTGACCATTCCCTCATAGCCCTTCACTGCCTTGTCGCCGGTCTTCATGGCGTCGAGCTGTTCGCGCACCCATTCGATTGTTACCCCCTCTTCCACCATCGCACGCTTGAGGTTGTCCTGTGCAAACTCCCGCAAGGTGTGCCTGGCATTCGCGCCATTGCTGATCGAAATGACACTCTTGTAAATCCCCTCGATAATTTTCCCCTCGTTGCGGGCGACCGAAAAATAATTGGCAAGCTGGCCGGGTTCCGTGATCTCCGCCGGAATCTGCCGCACGGTTTCAAAAAACCTGTCGAGGTTCTTTTGCGAGGGATTCGCGTTGTAAAGTTGCAGGAACGATTTTGGCGCGCCCTCAAGGGTGATCTTCAAATCATCCCCCCGGCCGATTGCTTCCTGATATTTCTGGATCCAATCCACCGCCTCCCGGACATCCGCCGAAACCCCGGCGACGTGCGCCTTGCGTTCCCCCTCCCATGCCAGATCGGCGGTTTCCTTGTCGGCGGTCACAGTGATGATCCGGCCATCCGCCGCCTTGATCGTGTATAGGAACGTGCCATCATCTTGCGGTGTCGCCTCACGGGTGGGCATCTCGGCAGATTTCTGGATGGCCTCCGCTTTCTCGATCGCCGCCTTTTGCCGTTCCTTGCCCTTCGCGATATTCTCCGGGCTCCGTTTGTCCCAGATGTCCACAAGCCGTGTCTGCCGCTCGATGTCCGTTGGCTGGGTGATGACCTCAGCCACCTGTTCATGGTCAAGCCCTGCCTGCCGCAGAACCTCCGTGGATTTGAGCAACGCATTCCCATTGTGGATTTCGCGGACGGACGCAACCCCGGTGCCGACCAGCGACATGACAAACATCGTGCCGAGAGTTTCCGGGAACGTCCCGGCGAGGTTTTTGAGTTCCGTCTTGAAATCGAAGCCCGGGCGGTCTTGCCTCAGAGCGTCAAAAGCGGCCTCAAGCACCCCCTGAGCCATCTCGATGCCGGTTTCCTCGCCCGTCCTTGCCGCCAGATCCCCAAGGATGTGACCAGCGCGCCCGACCGCCCCCGCCTCTGCCATCTTCATGGCTTTCATCGTCTCAAAGAAAATCGGAGCCTTCCCCCGGAAAAGCCCCATCTGGAAATTCTCCAAAATCGCGGAAGGCAGAGCAAAGGCATAGGCGGCATTCCGCGCATCGTCCGGCTTCATGTCGGGATTCTCCAACATGAGGCTTTCCTGTTTCTGCGCGGCGATGGAGTAGAACATGAGCGGCCCACCGATGACAGGAGTTGCCGAGAGCGCCATGTAGCCAAGGGATTCCGTCGCCCCAAAGACAGCGTTCAGCGCGATCCCCGCAATCCCATCCTTGGCCGACTTCACCGGGTCAATGATTTTCGCCTGTGCATCCACTTCGCGGATGATCTTGATCGCATCCAGGTTGGCCTTGGTTTGCGTGATCTTCTCTTCCAGTTGCGGGCGGGTCAGCGGGGCGGGCAGCGGGCTCCATGGTTGCCCGTCCGCGCCCGTGGTGGATGTAATGGGAGCGGGCGATGCCGATTCTTTTTTCAGCATGTCCTGGTATGTCGCCAACTCCGCGCGCTGGGCTTCCTCAAATGCCACGCGCGTCATCTGGTTGAGCGTGCCGATTGTCCCGCGCCCGAGAGCGTCGCCGAGATTTTCAAACTCGCTTTTGGGATCCAGCCCCTTGTCATGGAGCATGAGTGTCACCGCTTTGTAAACCGCCTGCCGCTTCTCAGGCGTCATCAGGGCCAGCGTGGAAATCGCCTCTCCCATCGCCGGGGCGGTGTCGCTTTTTATCTGGCCGGTCTGGTTTGTCATCGCCCGGAAGATCACGCCCACCGCCGGAGCATCCTCTTGCACGGTGTCGCTCATCTGGGCCACAAGCTTTATCGCCCTTTTTTTGACTTCCTCCGCCTGTTGCGGGTTGAGCCCTTTGACAAAATCGGGATTCAGATCCGTGTATGTCTGCACCATCTCAACCGGGTTTGGCAGCACGGCTTTGACATTTGGATCGTATGCGGCGGTGATTTGATTGAATACCGACCCGAGAAGCTTGTTCTCCGCATTGGATCGTGCCTTTTCGCCCTCGAATTTGATCTTGGTGAGCCCGAAGAACTCGCCATCCGTGACCGGGGAATCCTTGCCATAGCGGGCGCGGGCGTAGCCGTCGCGGTGAAAATCGTAATTGCCCGCCGTGACTTCCTGCCCGGACTCGGCGGAAAGGAACGCCATATTGGCCGCCCGCTGGTGCGCGGCGTCATCCATGAGCCCAACGGGCAGGCCGCGTGACAGCTCTTTCTTTTTATCCGCAAAAAACTCGGGGTCCGTGTAGAGCTTGGAAAAGTGCTCGCTATTGGTTTGCGCCGAGGCTTTTTCCAGCCCCGCGAAATACTCCGCGCGCGCTACCTCATCCACGGCCGGCAGCTCGGGATCCGGCGCGTCCGGCGCGGCGGGCGCGGCGGGCGTCAAATCTTGCGCGGGCGTGGCTGCTTCCAGCGAAGCGAAATACTCATCAGCGTTGGCAAATCCGCTCATTTCCGGTTTCTCCTTGCGTTGATCGCCGCAAGAGATTCCACCGCGGACTCACCGGGCGGGATCTTGCCATACTGACCAAGGACAACCCGCACCTCATGCACGCTTCGAGGGATGTATAGGCTTTTCCCGACGATGCGAAGATTGCGCGCCTCCTTCTTCTTTTGATACGAGCCGGGAGACTGGTAGAAATCCACAACCCCATGATCGCGGTTTCCGTGCTTATCCATCGCGATATGGGCAAACCCCTTTTCATCCACAAAGATTGTCCCGTAGGGATAGACGCTGGGATCCACCGACGCCACGCCGGGAGTCAGCAGCCCGTGGCCCGTGGCCGCATGGCCTGCGTTCGTGTTCGGGTCCTCCGTCTCATCCGCTCCGCCAACGGATTGGCCGAGAGAGAAGTTTGTGGCTTGAACCCGGATCGGCTGCATTCCGGTCCATGCCGCTGTTTTGCCCTGATATGCCGGGATGCCAAAATACTTCGCTTCGTTCAGCGGCTTTGCCTCATACCCCTTTGAAGTGGCATCCGTCGCGGGAATGGCAAAAATCCTGTTCCGCTCGTTGAGAAGTTCCTGCGGACCGGCATTCGGGGTTTTCTTGGCGTAATCATCGAGCAATTCAAGCCCGGTTTGGATTTTCACATAGAGCGCATCGGATGCCGGCTTATCAAGGATCACCTTTTCATTTTTGGGATCGCGCCCGGTTGGCCCAAGATTGCCCGTTTTGGCCCAATCAATAGTTTCCTTCTTCAAGTCAGCCAGGCATTTCTGCCGTGGCGGTTTGTCAACCTCCGCCTCAACGTCACTGAGCCGCTGGGAGAGTTTCCCTTGCAGTGCCTTGGGAACCTTGGCGATGCCCTCATTGATTTCCTTGAGCTTCGACAAGTCGGAATCGTTCTTCACATCGTAGGAATCAATCTTGCCCATCACTTCCACGACCGCCTTGGGATCATAGGCGGGATCCGCCATGCGGAGATCCACGATGGTTTGGACTTTCTCCGCCCCCAGGGGAGCCGCTGCCGCCCGCAGGGTTTCCACGGAAATGTTGCCCGAAGCCGCCGCGTCGCGAAGGTTGTTGAAAAGATCCACTTCGTTGCGATTCACGGCAGTGCGGGCCTTGGTATGGAGATCCGCCACGTCCTCCGGCTTGGCCCATTCGAGCCCCTTCACCTTGGGAGCCTCGCCCGAGTCCATCGCCTGTTTGAGAACCTCAACCATCCCCTCTGGGTTGGCACTGACAAGGCGCATCGCCTCCTGTTTGCGCTGGTCTTTGGCTTCGGCGATGACAACGCGCTCGACTTCAAGCCGCTTTTTGTCCGCCTCTTCCGGGCTGTAAAGTCCGGAGCTTTCTCCCGCTGAAACATGCGCGAATGCTGCCGGAAGGTCTTTGGTAAGAATCGCGCGCTCCGTCGCAGTATCGAGAGCCATCCGGTTGCCCTGGATTGTCTGCTTGACCGCCTGAGTGCGGATCTGGGTAGTGGTTGCGCCCTCCCAGTTGGTGAAGTCGGGGGTGAGCTGGTCAAGGGCCGCCTGGGAAAGCCCGAGCTTGGCGATTTGCTCGCGCGCACTGGCGAGTCCCTGTGTTTTCCATGTCTCTTCCCATTGGTCTTGGGGGAGGGATTGGATCTTGTCCTGATGCGCGCCCCATGCGTCGCGCATGATGACATCCGCCCGGGCGATATCCGCCACGTTCTGCGCCTTTTGAAGCCGCAGAGAGAGATCGGCGGGGACGCCCGCGGCCTCGCGCACGGCTTTGCCGAAATTGCTCATGGCCAGAACCCCCGCGTTCATCGCGTCGGCATTGACAGGAGCCTCGCGAAGATTTGCCGCCCCGCGCGAGATCGAGGACGCATCAAGGAATGCTCCGCGTGGAACATTAGGCAGCGGCGCGCCACCTTGCTCGAGGTTGGGGGCCCCGGCGCCGGGCGCGTTCGGAATGTCGGAGAGTCGGATTGCTGGCATAAATTATTTCGCGCTCATGAGCATGGTTGTTCCGCCGATGTTCGTTGACCCGCGATAGTTCAGCGGGGCCGTGCTTTTCGGAGCGTTGTCATTATAGTTGATCAGCGTGCCGGTCATCTTGGACGCGTCCTTGATCCCTTCGGAAAGCCCCTGCAATTGGTAGGCACTCGCCTGGTTGTCGCCCGCGAGGTGGGCGATGTCCGCCTGTCGCTGGGCGATGCGCACGCCCGCCGATGAAGTGGCGGACTCAAACGCGGCGTTCTGGAAATCCATCTGGGCGGAGGCTTGGGAAAGGAGATTCGAGTAGTCGCCCGATGTCCGGCCCGCCTGTGCCTGCCAGTCCATCATATCCGCCTCGCCACGCTGTTTCTTGCTCGCTTGGGTGCTTTGATACCAACTGTCCTGAATTTGCAGCTCAAGCATCCCATCGGTTTCCGCCAGCACCGCCAGCGGGGAGCCCTCCGTTGTCACCCCGGCCGCCGCGTAGCCCGATTGCTGATCGCCGAGGATCCGCAGTTTCTCCGCCCGCAGACGTTGCGCCTGTTCGCGCCCCTGAGACTCCGCGTTATCGGCATAGGCGCGCATCGTCGTTGCGTTGCGCTCCTGCATCTGGGCGTTGAACTCCGCCGCCTGCCGCGAGGCATCCGCCTGCCGGGACATGAGCGTTGCATTGTATTGCCCGATCTCCCCATGCCTCGTCGCGACCGCCTGCTGGATTTGCGCCTGCTGCGCGGCAATCTGCGCGTTGTAATCCGCCATTTTGCGCTGGTTGGCCGCCGCTTGCGCGGAGCCATACATGCTCACGCCCGTGCCGATCGCGGTGATCGCCAACTGTGCGAGCATTAATGTTGTGCCGCCGTCAGCCATGGGAATCCTCCCCGCGCGTGAGCGTCATCAGGCAAACCGTCGCCTTGTCATCCTCGTAAAAACCAACCTGCCTGGCAAAGCGGGCCATCGCCGGATAAGTCCGCAGGAGCATGACCCCGTAATCCATCCGCGCCGCCGCCTTCTTGAGAAAATCAATCCCGCAGAAAAGCGCGGTGCGCGCCGCCTTCATCCCAAGGCCGGAGCAGGTGACCGCGCGCTCGAGAAAGCAGACGCCAACCGAGTTGTCCAGGTAAAGCCACATGGCGGCCACCGGACGCGCTTGCCCATCGCCCGCGTGTTCCGTCACGATGATGCCGAGCTTGGGGAGCATCCCTTCCGGGCAGGGAGGGCGGCCGTGCGCGTCCCACCAATCGGAAACCATGCCATAATCGGACGGCGTGTATTCGCGGATTTGATAGAGTGGATTATTCTGAACCATAGACATCCCAGAGAGGTATTATTGCCAGCACCGTTAGCGGCCATGGCTTGGTTTGGCGCAAGGTGACATCCGCCGTGGCATCGAAGCCCCCGGCGAGAGTGATTTTCCGATCCCCGGTAAAGACGCCCGACGCCTCGCCCAGCGCATACCAAGTGCCCGCATTCGTCATCGCCTCGCCGCCGCGGGATTTGTAGATCCGGGCAACAATCCCGTGGATGCGCGCCTTGCGCCCCTGGCTTGTGCCGTCTTGGAGTTCCAGGTTGAGCCGCATCGGTTGCAAGGTGGACGTGTAGGGCAGACCCACGGCCAGCGGCTGCGAAGTGGCGACCACGCGCCCGCCCGTGGCCGTGACCGACTCCACCGCGCCATCCGCCTTGAGGAGTTGAACGGCCTTCCCGGCAAGAAGCGGGACAGAATAAAGATTGGCAAACGTCGCTGTGCCACCACTCGAATAAGCCGACCAGCCGGTAGCATCAATGAGAACATTCGTCACAGGATCCACCAGCGACCAGTAAAGCCCGCCCGCGTGAGTCTTGACCTTCGCGGTGACCGGAGCCCCCCACACCCCGGCAAACGTGATGATATCCCCGTCCACCAACTCCATGTCGAAAAGCGATTCCTCAAGCGAGATATCCAAGACGGACACGCCATCCACGGTTGCGGCAGTAACAGAATCCACCTTGAAGCTGCCCGGGGGATTCTCCACATAGCAGTCGAGATACCGCCAGTCGGCGGCCACCCCGGCATCGAGACGCGAACGCCAGTTGAGACTGAACTTTTCGATAAACCGGCGGGACAACCCCCCGACCGTGCGCTTGACGACAAACCAAACCTCATCCTCCGTGCCGTTACCATGGATCGTGGCGGCGGATTCAAACTCGCCATCCGTCAAGTGCCTGTGCCAGCCGACCACGCTTTGATCGCGCTCATAGGTCATCCCGATCAGCGTGCCATCGCCCCGGATCGCCCAGAGGATGTTATCCGGCTGCTGCTGGTAGGCCGTCGAGGTAATCCCATCCACCGTGATATGCTCGGCAAGCAGGGTGAGATCCACCGAAACCCACCCATCGCGTTGAAAGCTATATGTCATCTCGCGCACCTTGCGCCCGTTGCGCTGGACAAAGAGAACCACGTCCGCCAGCAGGAGAGCCTGCATATTCGCCGACCCGTAGCGGCTTTGATTGGAAACCTTGACGTTCGTTGAGGATAACGTCTTGGCCGGATCGCTCCCACCAACCGTCCACTCATCGCCACTCGTGCCAACAATGAGCAAATCTTGCGGAAGCATCCAGTTGATCCGGTTTTGCTCGCTGGCAAAGATCGTGAAGACAAAGGCGTCATTTTCATTCACCCCGACGCGGAGATTTTCAAAATCATCCACCGTGCTCCCCCAAACCGTCATCGCCTGTGAGGAAGTGCCCGCCAGAAAGAGCCGGGAATTGTGCAGGGCGATTGCTTGTGGATATCCATTCTTCGCCCCCCATGCCCCCTCCGCCCAGTAAGGCGTTGCCGTGGCGGCGGAAAGCGTCCTTGTCACCGTGGCACTCACCACAGTTGCGCTGGTAAAGCCCGTGATCTTGACAATCCCATAAACCCGCCCGTTGACCGCATCAATGCGGGCCACCCCATTTGTGCCGCTGGTAAAGCCCGTGACGCGAATCCGCATGTTGGTTTCCTCCGCCATCGTGCCCGCCGTGTTGAAGTTCTTGTCCGCCTTCCCTTCATAGGTGCGGATCGCCTCCCACGCGCCCGAGGCGTTTTCCTTTTCGATCACGAGTTGCGCCGCCCATGTGCCGGTAGTGGAAAACTCCCAGTCTCCGAAAATCTTTATCGTGCCGGAGGTTCCCGTTGCCGTGAGGGCAATCAGGAGATAACTGGAATCCACCCCGCCCGTATTGGCATTGGCAACCTTGCGATTGTGGGAAATCTGCCAGTAACTCCCGACGTCTAGTGCCGTGAAGAGACTGGCCGATGCCGTGAGCGTGATATTCCCGGTCACCGCGCTTGGCGTGATCGTGGTGCCCTCGACATTCTCATCCTTGAGCGCGGGCCACGCCCAGGCAATTTCCGCCATGGTCCAACTCGTATCCGACAGGCGCGAAAGCTTGTAAGGAGGAAACGAAGGATGGACAAAGAACATCACGTCATTTGCCTGAACGAATTTGAAGTCCGCCACTTGCTCCGCCGAGTAGGGCGAGACAAATTCCGCCAGGTGCACGTTGCTTGATGTTCCCCAGACCCGACCGTAATACTCGCCGAACTCGATCACGAACCGCGTGGTGGTCGAGTAGTTGAACCCGATGAGCCTCGCCGTCTTGTCCATGAACTTCGCGCCCGCGATATACTGCGTGCCCGGCCGCCGGTTCACCCCGCCATACGGCATGATGATGAAGTTTTCCAGCGTGCGGCACGCGCTCTTGTATTTCTCGAGGCTCGTGCGCGCGTCCACCATCGGGGAAACCTCCCCGCAGTTGAAAGAGGCAATGAGATCGTGGAGGGGCATTGGCTAAAATCGGGATTGCACCAGCGAGCTGTCCACCCATGCGGGCTTGCTGATCGGTTGCCCCTCGCTGCCGTCAATGCGCCGAGCCAGCGGGGCCGTGATCCGGGCGTATTCGGTCAGGAACGCATCGCCCAGCGGCGCGGAGCCGGTCAACGGCTTGGCGAGCTTCGCGGCGAGCTTGAGCGTCAGGGCTTCAATGAAGAGCGGATCAAAGAGCGCCTCATCCTCAACCTGCCCGACATACTTGATATTCGCCTCCTCCTCGTTGGTCAGGAGCACCCCGCCTTCCACTTCCCAAAGAGAAGTTGCCTCGCTCGCATCGTAGGAATTGACTTGCAGGAGCCGCAGGAAGCCCGCTGGCAGCGTGTAAATGTAATCCCAGCCGAAGAGCGGAGCCTTGATCCAAGACCCCGTGCCGGTCAAATGCGCGCCGCTGAACACCGATCCTATCAGATCAAACGTGTTGTCCGTGATCTTGGTGACATTCCACGAGCCATCGGCCACCACGCCGGAGACTTCTTTCATGTGGATGCGATCCCCGGTGACGAGCCCATGCGCCGTGTGCGTCACGCGGATCAGCCCCGCTGTGCCATTGCTGGCGAGGGCAACCCCGGCGAGCGCCTTCCACGAGAGAGCCAACGCCGCGCGTTTCGTGGCAAAGTTCCACGGGTGCGCCCGCAAGACCTCGTCGCGAGTCTGTGCGTAGAGAAGCGTGCAGTATTCCGCTTCCGGCTTCGAGTCCGCGAGGGTGACAATCCTGGAATCGCCCAGCCGGGCGAGGGCCAAATTGCAGATTGTCACTTCGTCCATGAGATTAAAAAATTGGGCAGACGTTTTTTCCCCGGTCTGCCAGCGGGATTTTTGATTCCCTTACGGGTGACGGAACGCGATCCAGACCGTGAGGTCCTGACCGGCGGTCACGCTGATCGAGCCAGCGTCAACCACAACGGCTTGGATCCAGCTTTCCTGGACCAGCGCGAATGGGTTGGCTCCGGCGACGCCACTTGCGAAAGCAATGCGGCCCGCCGTGGCGAGACTCACTGCCGTCGAGTAGCGGTCATCATCGGGCGTCGCGTCGTCGTCACCGATTTTCAGCGAAATGTCCATTCCGCAGTCTTCGGTTGAGATGAACGACAGGCCCGGGATGACGATTGCGCCAGCCGGAAGCTTGCACAGGCGCAGCACATCGGCCGCCGCCGTCGTGGCGGTGGTGGTGAAGCTGCACTGGGCGAAGCTGACCTTGCCAAAGAGCAGTGAGCCGGGGGCTCGCTGGTCGAGGCGTTCGTTGTCCTGGTAATCCGCCAGGGTGGATTTGATAGTAGCCATATTATTGGATTCCTTTCAGTTTTGTTGAGTGTTTCAGGTCGGGTCCTACGGCGATTGATCGCACGCCACGGAGACCACCTTTTTCTCTTCGTTGCGGGCCGCGCCGAGACGGGCGACCGAGCGGACTTGGAGGCAGTGGTTTTGCGTGGGCAGGATGTCCATGTGGACCTTGTGGCCGCTGTCGCTCAGCACGATGCCGCTCTTCACATAGCCGAAGCAGGTGCGAATGTCGGTCGTGGAGTCGAGCACCGCCCGCTTGGACCAGCGGAACTTGAAGCCCATGAACACGTCAATCTTGCCCTCAACGAGAGCTTGAACGGCGTTGTAATCCCGGCTGGTGATTTCCGTTGTGCGCAGAAGGTCTTCCTTCTGTTTCGGCCCAGCGACAAAGAACCGCTCTTCATCACTGTCGGCGTCGGCGTCATCGAGGATGAACATGGCATGGCGAAGCTTCGCCACCGTGAGCCCGCTGTTGGCAGCGGATCCGGTTTCCACGTAGCTGACCGCGACCTTTTGAGTCTCGGGCAGCACAACGGGAGTCGTGCCATCCTCGCCCTTGTAGGCCGTGCCGACCGCGGCGGCGCAGATCAGCTCATCACACTTGCGGTTGTAAGCCGCGGCGTGAGAAGCGACCACGTCACTCGTCGGGAGAACGATCGCGCCCAGGAGGGCCTCGTCGAACTCATCGAACCGTTTCACCGCGTCGAAGCCGCGCGTGCGGTTCCAGCGTTTTTCGGTGGTCTGGTCCTGTGCGGTGGTTTCCCCGGCACGCGACGTGATTTCGCGCATGACGGCCTCATCGAGATAATTGTAGGATTTCTCTTTTCCTTCCACGAGATCGAGTGTCACGAGCGCGCGGAGCTTGCTTTGGATTTGCTGCACCTTCTGGCGCCAGTTCGTTGCGAACTGCACCGGATAGTGAGCGGGGATTGTAGTCATTGCAGACATAACATTTTTCTCCTTTTGTTGATTTTTTTTGGTTTGCGTCTGCCCTCGGCCTTCCGGGATTGCCTCGTAATCGAGATCCCCGGTCGTTGGGTTTGCCGTGGGCAGGCCCCAAAAAAGGAGTTGTCTGCACCGTGCGCTGACTTCGTGCCTACGCGATCCGGGCGGAGTCAGTCAAGACAAAAAGAAACCCGGCATGAAATTTCTTCCATGCCGGGCCTTTTCCCGCGCCAGTAATGGCGGCAAAATTTATCCGTTGTTTCAATCGTTTCAATCGTTTCAATCCGCGCCCCATTCACGGGGCGAAAGTTTATCCGTTGGCGAGCAGGTCCGAGACGAGCGCGGCGGCCTCGCGCTGGCGATCCGGCCCGTTCTCCCCCTGGTAGTCCTTGAACTGCGGGTTGGCAGGGTTGGTCATGATGTCGTTCGCGCGCGCCTTGCCGGGCTGCATCGTGGCCGACACGTCGCCCGCGATCATCTTGTCCTCGCCGAGCATCTTCCCGACGCGCTGCAAGGCAATAACGACATTCGGATCCCGCAGGCCGGGCGACGTGGGATCCAGCCCGATTGTCTTGGCGACGCGAGCGGAAAGCCCGAGGTTCTTTTCCGTCTCGTTTTTCCATGTGTCCTTGAGCGTCTGCATCCCCTTGTCCAGCTCCGCTTGGAACATGCGGCCGGTTTCCTCCGCGGTGAGCTTTTGCATCGCCACATACTGGCCGATGATCTCATTCATCGCACCGGGCGGGATGTTGTGCTTGTGGGCAATGTCGGCAAATGGCTTGGCAAGATCATCGCTCCATGTCAGCCCCTCCGGCAACTCGGCCGGCTTGAGCTGGTAGCCCTCCGGCTTGTCGGGAACCCCGAGCGCCTTGCGGAACGCGGAGACCTCTTCCGGCGTGCTCTTGTCCGTGGGAACAACCACGCCCTTTTTGCCGATCAGCTTTTCCTTGTGGAAGTCGCTCTTGACCGCATCGAGCGGGCTCTTGTACTTGCTCGCATGCAGCTTGAATGCCGGAAGCTCATCCGCCGGGATGAAGTCCGCCGGGAGCTTGTCCGCCCAGCCCTCAACGAAATTCCCATCCGCTCCGAAGAACGGAACCGGGGAGCCATCGCCCGCCGCACCGCCGGGCGCACCGCCACCAGCCGGGATCAATGTTCCTGTGCCGTCACCACCGGGTTGCCCGCCGCCGCCGCCGGACCCGCCGCCATCATCCGCCTCAAAGAAGCGCATTCTGTGTTTTTTCATAAAGTGAATTTCCGATGCCCGTATTTCGCTTGGAACTCGCCCGCCGTGTGGTTGTCGCGATACCATTCGATGTAGGCGGGCGTCTTGTCGCCCAGGCCCGGATCCATCGCGGGCTCATCAGCCGCAAGGAATGCGGGTTCATCCAAGTCCGACATCGGCGAGACGGGTTCCACAAGGAAAGTCGGCTTCCCTTCGATAATCCTCGCAATCGCCGCCTTGATCTTGTGATGCAGCGGGGCAGGGGAAATGATCGCATTGCGCTTCGTGTCGAGCGTCGCGACCGGCTGCCCGTCGCATAAGATCGCTCCGTTTTCCTGTGTGTATTTGCTCATTCTGTTTGGACTGTGACCTGTGGTTCTTCGACATTGGCATCCCCCCGCGCCTCTTCTTCCATGATCGCGTCAACGTGAAGCAAAACCTGCCGCTGGCCGTCGCGCACGGCCGCATGGTGAGTGTCGAACCCGCCGCCCTCGCGGGCAACAAAGACCGGGGCCGAAAATCCAAATGCCGACTTGAGATCCGCCATCACTCGCTGTCCGTCTTCGCCCGAGAAAACCCGGTGATACGCATTGATCGTGCGCTGGCGATCCCTTGCGCGCTCCACGTCCTCTAGTGTGATTTCACTCATGCCGCCGCCTTGTCCTTGAGCATCTGCACCGCCGCCGAGTCATTGGGAATGCCGCCCACCTTGGCGGCCGAGTCCGCAGCCATCTGCATCTGCTGCATCTGCTGGGCCTGTGCCACCTGCTGGGCGCGTGCGTTGCGCCGCTGGGCAACCTCTTCCTCTTCCAGGAGCCAGCGCGACGGGAGCCCGTTGTTGCGGGCGAGATCGCGCGTGATCTCATCCCAGTCAAAATTATCCATCAGCTCCGGGCGCACCTGGACGATTGGCAGGATCCCGTCAATGGTCTGGTAAAAAGCGGAATTCTCGTGCGACTTCACCGCCAAGGCGATGCGCGAGGAATAGGTGACTGTCGGCTCCGCCAGCACCGGCCCCTGTGGCCCGACCAGCACCGCGTCACGCGGGATCTCGGGGAACCTGCCCGCACGCAGGAGGATTGCAAACACCCGTTGCAGCAGCGGATTGAAAAGCTCCGTGGTCATCCGGGCAAATGTCGGGGAAAATTGAATCATCTTCTCGCCCGCCCGCTCGCTGACTTCGCGCGCGGTCATCTGCTTTTCGAGCTGGGAAAACATCTGGAAGAGGTCCACATGGAACGCCTCATTGATCGCCTTGCGCTTGATCTCCGCCCGATCCTTGCCGATGTCATACCGCCCGCCGGTCAGCCATTCCTTGGGGGCCGAACCGTTCGGGTCAAAGTAGGTGATCCCATTGGCCTTGAGATTGACCGTCCCCTTGTAGCCATCGGGAATCTGGATGCGAGGAAATGCCGCGATCTCCGCGAGCGCATCCATCTGCTTTTCCAGAAAATTGAGCTGGCGGGCCTCCGGCAGAGCCATCCACGAGGGAGACCAGCCATAGACCGCCTTCCCCCAAAGCAGATAGCGCGTGGCAAAGAACGGCTGTTCATCGTAACCCGATTCGCGCAGCACCTTCTTGTTGGCCGTGTCCACATACACGCTCGCCCACGGCATGTTTGATCCGTCGCGCTTCTCGGGATCGAAGTCCGCGCGCGGAAACATCGCATGGACAAAGTTGGCCGGCTGGTCAAGCCGCTTGGGATCCTTGAGCAGCTCCCGCATGGAAACATGCAAATTTTCTTCCCCGAACTTTTGCGCCGCCGCCCGCAGTGTCATCGTGAACTCGCGGAACATCGTGTCAACATTCCCCTCCGAGTCCTCCGCGATCGCGTAGCTCCCGCACGAGAGGAGCCGGAAATTGAGAAGCGACTTTTCCCCCTCTTCCGCCGTCATCGCCGCCGTGCCGAACGCGCCGCGGTCGAGATAAAGCTCATGAATCTCCGTGTAGAAATTCGAGCGGGCCAGTTCCAGTTGAGCAATCTCCGTGCATCGGCGATACCATTGCTCCACCTTGTCCTTGCCCTTGAGCGCGTGCGGGGGATCGAAAGAAAACCAACGGCTCTCCATCGGCGTCATCCAAGACAACTGCCCGTTGGCAAGGATCTGGTTTGCCCGGATCGCCGTCCCGTCAAACAGGCGCGAATGCTTGGCAACCCCCGGCGAACCTTGCTGGGAAGTAATCTCCGCTTTGCGCGGCATCACGTAATTCCCGATGTCCTGCCAAAGACTATCCCACGCGGCCCGCTCACCCACCAGCTTCGAGCGGCGGTCACAGATCCATTGCGCGAGCTTTTCGGGTTCCATGCTTATCCGAGCAGCGTTTTTCCTGTCACGACCGATGCGGCGGGTTGATTGGATTCCCCCGCAATGAGAGTTTTTCGGATCCCCTGCCGCTTGCCAGCATCAATCTTTTGCTGGTCCTTCGCCTGTTGGATCTCCGCCGCACTCATGGACACCGGCGGATCCGGCACCACGGGGTCAGGCAGCTTGGGCATCGCCGGGACTGCCGGAATCGAGCTGTAGTTTGGCGCGGGAGGCAACTGGATTGGTTCCTGCTTGGGGGCCTTGGGAGTCCCCCCGCCAAAATAAGCGGTCACGGAATCAAGAAGCCGGTTGGTGAGAGGATCGGAACGTAGATTCATTGTTGATCGTGTGGTAAATCAGCGGGCCGTTTCTCCGCGCCCATGCGACCCACCTAAGAGGAAACGGCTGCACCGTCAAGCAAAAAGTCTTGACTGACTCCGCGCATGGTCCCGCAGCCGCCCAGATCAGCCAGGTATCCGGGTTGTCGAACCTCACCCACGGATCATCCGCGCCCGGCGCTCCCCGCACAATCGCCCGCGCCATGAGGAAATGCGT
Organism: Verrucomicrobiia bacterium; assembly: GCA_037129975.1. Classification (GTDB taxonomy): domain Bacteria; phylum Verrucomicrobiota; class Verrucomicrobiia; order Chthoniobacterales; family Terrimicrobiaceae; genus QYQL01. The sequence goes on from JBAXTX010000019.1 coordinate 22,343, forward strand.
GGGCGTGGAGGCGACCACCCCGTTTTGCAAATGCGCCGCCAGATCCTCGTCAAACGTGCGCGGTTGCCGGAACCGCCCGTAAAGCCTCCGCACTCTGTCAATCGGGCTCATTGGAACCCTCCCAACCGCGCGGCAGTCTTTTGATCGCGCACCATGTGGCACGAGATGCACGTTGAGGGATCCGCCGGTTGCGTGTGCAGCATCCCATCGGCATGGATGACTCTCACGCCTTCTTGATTGAGCAACATCGAGAGCGTGACGTCTGAGTTGATTTCATGCCGCGCCCAGGGTTTTCCTTGGATTGCCCGCAGCGTGGGGCGTGACAAAATCATACCCGGCCCGCCGTGCAGGATCGGGATTGCCGGGGATGCCGGGTCAACGGAAAATGTTTTTTTATACCCCGCCGCGATCCGGGCGCGAGGATTCAGCTTGGCAAGGAACGCTTCCAGCCGGGAAACGAAAAAATACGAATCATCATCGGCAATGATGAGCCAATCCGCATCGCACGGGTCATTAACCGCCGCCATCGTCTTGTCAATCGCGCTGTTGTAGGAATCGGCAATGTCAATCTTCCGGACCGTTGCCCCCGCAATCGCATAGAGGGAATCCGTGTAAACTGTCAACTCGTGCCCGCGCCGACGAGCCACCGGCCACCAACCGGACAACACGGTTTGCAGCCTGGTCGAGTGGTAGCGCGACCCAGTTTGAACAGCGAATTGGATCTTCATTGGAATAGTTCGAGAATTTGCGTTTTGAACCCCGTCCGCTCCCATTGGTGGAAGATCGCGCTTCCCATCGGCTCAAGCGGCCATCGCCCGTGGCGCACAAGCTCGCCGTGGCAATAAATGTTTCTCGCGTCAGGCAGGATGATTTGAGTTTTGAACGAACAAAACTTCCGCGCCCAAAGGTTGATCATCGGCTGATCGGAGATTGTAGATTTTCGCCTGGATGCAACACGCATCATGCAGGCCAGTTGTCCGGCCATCTTCGCCAACGCGCCCGCCCGCCCGCAAATGCACCCTCCGTTGATCTCCACATCCGCAACGAATGGATTCCCGGTGAGTTGCTCCATCCGCTCATATTGGTTCCGGCACCATTGATGCCCCGCGCCTCCCTGCCCCTCGCTGAAAAACACAATGTCGCAGCCCGCCAATACGGATTCCAGATCGGGCCGCGGATCGCGAAGGAACACGACATCCCGCGAATCAATGAGAAGCACAGGGTCAGAAGGATTCAACCCTTGCAGATAGCGCGCAAGCCATCCCCATCGTTCGCGCACGGCATTCTTGATCGGCTCCGCAGGCGTCAGGATGTCCAAATCCATTCCAAACCTCCGCGCGCTTTCTTGAAACGCCAAGAACCCAAGTTGCCCGTCCATCCCCACGGCAAAGGTCACAATCTTCATTCGTCGGAAAGCCCGCTGATGACGCGCACGGACGGGCGTTCATCGTTTGTTGCCATCCCGCCGACTTCCACCATTCCGCGCGACCACGCTTCCGCGAACGTCCGGGCCGCATCGGCAGAGTGCGAGCTTTCATCATGGCAGGGAGATTCGCGCACGATTCCCGACGCGCCCACAGATTGAACGTGGTAGGCTTCCAGACACCCGACGCCGGAGAGCTTTTCCGTGCCAGTCTTTGAAACCCTCGCCTCATCACACCGCGCGTGGAACCATGAGCGGGGAAGTAAGTCACGGAGATCGTTGACCCCCTGCCAGATGTCCGGACACCGTGGCACAACCCGGATCGTGTGCGGAGCAACCCCAGCCTCGCGGAGATGATCCACATACGTTTTCCCCGTCGCACGTTCGCGCTGGTTGGCATCGTGGGGAAGGAAATGACAGGCGACCCGCTTGCCGAAAATCCCTTCCCATGCCCGGATAACTTCCGCGTAATGCCCGACCCCGTCCCCCTCTCCCTCATGCCATGCCAGCCAAAGCAACTCGCGCCCGACAACTTGCAAGAGCCAGATGGATGTTGAGTCAGAAACCCCGATGTCCCAGGCACACATGAACGGAGGCTTGGGATCATGCTCGAATGCCTTGATGCGCCCGGATGCCCGCAGGTTCATCATATGCGGGTAGATCGCGCCCGACACCAACGCGCGGAACGCTTCGTCAGGTGTGGACGGAAATTCGCGGAACATCGCTTCCCGTTGCTCCGCGTGCTTGGCCTGATACCATGCCATCCGATCCGCTCCGATCTTGAGCCCGTGTTCCTCTTGAAGTTTGCGGAAATACTCGAGGATGTTTTGCTCAATCCGCGGCCGCTCCATGTCGAGCCGGTAGGATGGATGATGGAACCACGGGAAGAAATGGAACCGCCAATCCAGCGGGGACGAAATCCCCCGGGCGGTGCAGTCCATCGCGAGCCGCGCAAATTCGTAGGAGATGCCCACCTTGCCCCCCTCTTGTGTGGTTTCAATCGTGACCTCCCCCGTGGCCGGCACGGCATTGATGGAGCCAGCTTTGATTTCCTGTGCCCGGTTGCGGTCATGGCTGGCGATGTAGCCCAGTTCCGAGACGTGGAGCCGCTGGGGCGTTCCACCGCGCAACGAAACCCCGGCCTCGAATTTGCTGCCGTTGTTCCAACTCATTTCCTTGTCGGAATCTCCAACAAGCTTCAGGTTTGCCTTGATGTGGTTCCCGATCGCGGAAACCCGGGGATCCGGATGTTTCCCCAGGTTCTCCCACGCCGTTCTTGCCATGTCCAACTTGCCGCAAGCTTCGGCCTCCGAGCGATCCACGATCGCCGCATACATCCCGGGTTGAAAAATGCAGGCGTCGAGGTTGTCAATCGCCAGCAGGGTTGACATCCCCAGTTTCCGGGCCTTCAGGATGAAATTTCGATTGTGCTTGTTGGCGTAAAATTCCGCCTGTTCCTTCCGTGGGATGAACGGAACCAGTTTCGCCTCTTCATCCCGCACCGTGTAGAGCGTCGAGATTCGCCACCACGCATCCCGCAGGGTTTCAATCGCGCTTTTTACCATGGATCAATTCAATAACAGCCTCTTCGAGCGACCCGGGCAGCACATGCGTTGTCTCCTGTTTTTCAACCAATTCCCCGGCCATCTTCGCATCAAGCTCCAAGGCTTTGATTTTGTCCGGAACACGGATTTCGATTCCATCCTTCCCGGTCTTGATGGATTGGATGAGCGGTGAACTTAACGGGGTTTCCCGCACTTTCACGCGCACGACATCGGCCAGGAACTGCCTCCGCTCTTGGATTGTCAGCAGGGTTTTTGATTCGGATTTCTGTTGCAACTCCTTGATTCGAGCCGAAACCTTACCATTTCTTGCCAGCCGGGATGCGTGAGAATCCAATCCCTTTTTTCCGTAAACCGACCGGTAAGCGGTGCCAAACCGCTTGCCCTCCGCGACCTTGCGGGCAAAGGCTTCATGCTTGGGATTGGATAGAATCGACATCGGCAAAAGGAATAAGCAGAAGGGGGGGAGTCAGTCAAGACCCGCGAGGGTGTACACTTCAATTTCCGTGCGTTCCTCCCCTCGCTTGCACCCATGCTGTGCGAACTCGAGGTGAACGGACTTGGGGTCATCGTCGGGGATGAGTCCGGCGCGGCGGATCGCATCAATGAGCGGCTTGCACCCGCCTGCGAGGTTGTCGGCATCCAGCGGGCGCGAGGAGTGGCGGGCTATGATGAGGCGGAATCTTGGGCCAACGCCTGCGCCAGCGCCGCCTTGGCTTCCTGCTTGGCTTTGTGGGCGACCGTCCAATGCTTGTGCAGCAATTTGTTGAGGCTTGGGGTGAGGTAGCCCATGAGGATGAGCTTTCGTTTGCGGGTCCATTGGTTTTGGTTTTGCATATAGGCGTGCGGTTGGGGCAGAGAATGACCCATCAGGTTGAGGGGAAAATCCAAGGATTTTGAGCTGATCGAGGGTGAATGCCATATTTACGGTTTTTTAGTAATGAAGGCGGGAAAGGCGGGGTTTGAGGGGTCGTTTAACCTAGTTGTTCTGTAGCGTGCATATAGGAAAATTCTTTCCTGACATTTAATAGGAAAGTCCCCGCTAATCCCGCCAATCCCGCCAAAATGATGTTTTTGAACGTTTTTTTAATCGGCAATCCGCAAAGATTGGTTTTCAACCCCGCCTTTCCCGCCACAAGAAAGGCGGGGTTTGAAAAGCATCTTGTCCGGTTAGCTCTCATGAAGTTTGAATTGATTCTGGGATTCCTCCAGTTTTAGCCGAATAGAAACCACGGTTGGATGATCGTTTTTGTCCGGCTCAATCGCATACCCGCGTTCAACCATTGCGGAGCGGAGTTTTCGGGTTCCACGGTATCGTGGGGTTTCATTATTTTGGTCGCACCAGATCCCATAGCATTGGGAGAGGGATGAGATTTTGACCCGGCCCATGATGTCCTTTTCGGTGCACTCGACGAGGAACGCTCCAAACTGATCGCTTTCCTCTCGGAATTCCTTCGTCGCCTCAACGACTTGGGGAGGCGGGCGCAGCCCGATATCCCGACTCTCGAGGAGTCCACGGATCGCCCAGTTGAGGATGCCGCCCGCCTCTTGGCCAAATTCCGCAAGGATCTCATGGCGTGGGCGGCGGTCAGACTCGGCGATGGTGACAAGGAACGGGATCATGTGGACCCGGCGCCAGATCCCTTCATCCGTGCCTTTAATCTCCGGCTTGTGGTTTCCCATGAGCCAGAGCTTGTGCGTGGGCATGAAGCAATACGGCTGTTCGAATGGTCGGCGCGCATTGATCGGGTCCCCGCCCGTGATCGCCTTGACTTGGGAATCAGCCAGCGATCGGCTTTCGGGGATCTCATCTGTGAGAACGACCCGCTTCCCCTCCATGGATGCCTTGTGGTAATCGAAGTTGTTGTCCGACTTGGCCGCAAGGAGCGCGGCGATCGGAACGGTCGTCATGAGTTCCCCCAGGAGAATCTTCAAGACTCCAAAGAACGTGCTCTTCCCATTGGCTCCCTTTCCATGGGCAAAAAAGAGGGCATCGGCATGAACCCGTCCGGTGAGAGAGTATCCAACCGCCCGGGCGAGATAGACGCGGGTTTCGACATCCGGGAAGAACCGGGCAAGGAAACCCTCCCATTTCGAACATTCTGACTCTGGGTCGAAAGCGATCGGCGAGCGCACGGTTGCGCGATCCCCCGGCCTGTGCTCTCGGAAAAGCCCCTCCGCAAAGTCGAGCGTTCCGTTGAGGACAACGAGGATATCCGGGTTGGCATCGAAGG
>JBAXTX010000190.1:0-3506 GCA_037129975.1 Verrucomicrobiia bacterium
GCCCGGCACCGGCGGCGAGCGTGTCGGATGTGGAGATCAAACGAGTCCTCCTCGCTCGTGACGCATGCAATTCCGCCCTGCGCCCAAGCCGTGTTCGAGTCCGCGCTTCCGCGTTTGGTGACCACGGCAACGCGGCCCTTTTCCGCGGCCTTCAACGCGAAGCCGAGCCCCGCGAGGCCGCTGCCGATCACGACAAAATCAAATTCTCTCATGCCAGCCGGGGGAGGGGAAGGTTGTCAATGAGTCGCGTTCGACCGAGGAAAACCGCCGCCGCCAGACGCCCGGAATTTCTCCGGTTTTTCAGCGGCTGGAGAGACGCTTCCTCCACGGCCTCCACGTAATCCACGCGCGCGGAAGAAATTTTCCCGAGGAGTTTCTTCGCGCGCCCCACGATGGCCCGAGGGGAGTTTTCCAATGCGGCAGACCGCAGGGCGGCATATATCAGCGGAGCCATCGCCCGCTCTTCGGCGCTCAGATACGCATTTCGCGAGCTGACAGCCAGGCCGTCCGCCTCGCGAACCGTCGGATGTCCGCGCACCTCGATCGGAAAATTCAGGTCGCGGACCATCCGTCGGATGATGGCGAGCTGCTGCCAGTCTTTCTCGCCGAAGACCGCATGGGTCGGCTGAACGACAAGGAACAGCTTGGAGACGACCGTGCAGACGCCGCGGAAATGGCCCGGACGCGAGCGCCCGCAGAGCGAGGCGGACAGCAGGGATTCCTCGACGGTTATCGAGCGGTCGGGAAAATACATTTCTTCCGCGGAGGGCAGGAAGACCGCATCGGCGGCGGACTCCTGACAGACGGACAAGTCCTTGCGCCAAGGCCTCGGATAGGAGAGGAAATCTTCCTCGGGAGCGAACTGGGTTGGGTTGACGAACAGGGAAACAACGACGGAGCCCTTGCGTCCGGCCAGGGCGCGTGCCGAGCGGAAGAGCTCCGCATGACCGTGGTGGAGAGCTCCCATCGTCGGCACGAAAACCACCCGCTCGGTCAGACCTTTCCGCCAGACTCGAAAGGACGCAATCGATTTTGCGACCTTCATCTCAGGGAAATTTTCAAAAGGAGGGGATCAGTTGGCCGGAGAAGCAGCCGGTGTCGCCACCGGAGCGGCGGGCGGAGCCGCAGGAGTTCCAGAGGCCGTCGGAGCGGCGGCCGGGACGGGGGAGTTGAGCAGGCTTTCCTGGATCGCCGTCTTCCCCCCTGCGATCCTGGCGGTAATGATCGAAAGCAGGAGCGTGATCGCAAAAAACACCACCGCCAGCCAGGACGTGAATTTCACCAGCACATTCGTTGTCTGCGCGCCAAACATGTTTTCCGTCATCCCGCCGCCGAATGCCGCGCCCAGCCCCTCGCTTCGCGGACGCTGCATCAGGACAACCAAAACGATCAGGATGCAAATCAGGATGTGCAGAGTGATGAGGAAAGGCAGTAAGATAAACATGGCAACAAACCGGTCACATTAACCGACGGGGTGACTTTGTAAAGGTGGGATCAATGATTTTTTAGGATCACGAAAATGAAGACGATGGTCAGCAGGACGGCCAGAGGAAGGATGATGAAGGTGACGACCCGGTGATGGCCCCTGCGGCGGCTTTTAAAGAAATATTTGAACCGGTGGATCCTCTTGTGCTTTCCTGGCAGCTCGCCCGATCCATCCGCGGGAACAGTCGTCAGCGGATGCTCGAACGGAACTCTGGGTTCGATCGGGCGGATCCTGTTTTCCAGAATGCCCGCGTGTGGCCTGGAGGCAGCGGGCTGCTGTGCGTCTTTTCCTGCGGGGAGAGAGTTCTCCTTGCGCGGCGCAATACGAACCTTGGCTCCTTTGGCTGGCGAAGGAGTGCCATCCGACCCGGTCGCTTGATGCGGAGAATCCATTTGAAGAATTCATATTCTCAATTTCCCGCAAAAAGGCGAGCCCCATTCACAGCCCCATTCGTGGCAGCATTCGCAAGGTTGGGGATCGTGGTGATTCCCAACCGAAATTCCGTCGTGCAGTTCCGTGCGGGTCCGGCTATGAAGAAGCCCATGGAACGAGCTTCGGGATTGATTGTCGCCGCCGGCGCAAGCCGCCGCATGGGGTTCGACAAAATCACGGCTCGGCTTGCCGGACGTCCCGTTCTGGCTTGGTCGCTTGCGGCCTTCGAAGCCTGTGAGGCGATCGGTCCGAGTGTGCTCGTCTGTCCCGGGTCGCGCCGGGAGGAGTTTGAGGCCATCGCCGCGCCATTCGCAAAATTCCGTTGGGTTGTTCCAGGAGGAACCGCGCGCGCGGAGTCGGTCCTCAACGGGCTTTCGGCCCTCGAAACTTTTTCTCCCCGCCTCGTGGCCGTTCATGATGCCGCCCGTCCTCTGGTCACTCCCGCGCTCATTTGGGCGGTTGTCGCCGCCGCGTCGGACTGCGGATCGTCCGTCGCCGCCGAGCCCGTGAGCGATACGCTTCACCGCGCGGGGCACACCGGTCTTCTCGCGGAGACCGTTTCCCGTGACCGCCTCTGGGCGATGCAAACCCCGCAGGTTGCCGGATACTCCGTCCTTCGCACCGCCAACGAATTCGAAAGTGCCGCGGGGAACGCGCCGACCGATGAAATCTCCGCTTTGATCCGTGCCGGCCTCCGCCCGCAGCCGGTCGCCCATGATGGATGGAATTTTAAAGTCACCTATCCTCGCGACATCGCTCTCGCGGAGGCGGTGCTTGCTCTTCGAAAATCTCCCGAGTGAACGGGTGTCCCCTGCTGGTTCTTTTTCCGGCCCGATGCCCAGCCTTGCTTCGGCTTTGTCTCGTGTTGTCCAATCATCCGGAAAACCGCGTTCCCCCAGCGCATGCCCGGTTCCGCTTGAAATTTGAACCGGTTTTTCCGTGTTGCCGCGATTTTCTGGTTGTCGCGATTTTCTGGTTGTCGCGATTTTCTGGTTGTCGCGATTTTCTGGTTTGACTTCGCGATGGCCTTCACGTCAAATCAAACACTTGTCACCATGCAGCCGTAGCTCAATTGGATAGAGCATCTGACTACGGATCAGAAGGTTCCGCGTTCGAGTCGCGGCGGCTGCACTTTTAACCACAACGGGTTACGAAGATAATAAACTTGGGGCGCGGTTTTGGTTTGCCAGTTGCTTGCCACTTTTATCGCAGTGCCTCCCTCGAAAACGGGCTTTTCATCCATTCTGATCAAATATGACAACCAAAGCATCGCCTGCAACAAGCCGCCCCGGTCGCTCCCGCAGCCGGGCTCAAGCGGATCAACCTCGCGGGAATCGCAACCACGGCACCAGCGGCGAAAGCCGCCAAGACGTATCCCGAGTTGCCAGACCCGGACGGCCAGGTGGCTGAGCTCGAGTCACCACTCGTTCGCGCAGCGCATCGTCCGCCAATGCCCGTTGCGCCTCCGTGGGGTGGACCCCGTTTTCGAACCAGCAGGAGCTTAAAATAAGCTATGGAATGCGGGTGTGATTGGGACTCTACGTGTTGGTTGTGGAGGTTTCAACCTCCGTTTGGAGAGCGTTTCCGA
>JBAXTX010000191.1:0-3412 GCA_037129975.1 Verrucomicrobiia bacterium
TGAAGACATTCCCCTTCGTCGGCAGCGGCGGCTGGGCGGACATCTGGCTCTTCGCATAGGCGATGCCGAGGTCGGGATCAATCCCCATGACCTCGCCGGTCGAGCGCATTTCCGGGCCGAGAATGATATCCAGGCCCGGGAATTTGATGAACGGGAACACCGCCTCTTTCACCGAGTAGTGGGACGGGATGATTTCCCTGGTGAGGCCGAGTTCGCGGAGGGTTTTTCCGGCCATGATTTTCGCGGCGACCTTGGCAAGCGGAACCCCGATCGCCTTGCTGACGAACGGCACGGTGCGCGAGGCGCGCGGGTTGACCTCGAGGATGTAAACGTCGCCGTCCTTGATCGCGAACTGGACGTTCATCAGCCCGCGGACATCGAGTTCCCTGGCCATCGCTTTGGTCGCGCTCTTGATCGTGGCAAGGGTTTCGGGCGAGAGGGAAAAGCTGGGGATCACACACGCGCTGTCGCCCGAGTGGATCCCGGCCTGCTCGATATGTTCCATGATGCCGCCGATCACACATGTCTCGCCGTCGGCAATGCAATCCACATCCACCTCGGTCGCATCCTCAAGGAAACGGTCCACCAGCACCGGGCGCTCCGGGCTCGCCTCGACGGCGGTCCGGATATACCGGCGCAGATCCGTCTCGTCGTGGACGATTTCCATCGCACGACCGCCGAGGACAAACGACGGGCGCACGAGCACCGGGTAGCCGATCCGCGAGGCGACGGCGACCGCCTCCTCCTCGTTGGTGGCCGTGCCGCCCTGGGTCTGGCGGAGGCCGAGCTTGTCGAGCATCGCGGAAAAGTGTTTGCGGTCCTCGGCCATCTCGATGCTGTGCGGCTGGGTGCCGATGATGGTGCAGCCGTTCGCGGCGAGGCCCGCCGCGAGGTTGAGAGGGGTCTGGCCGCCGAACTGCACGATGACGGCGTCCGCCTGCTCGCGCTCGTAAATGTTCAGCACATCCTCGAGCGTCAGCGGCTCGAAATACAGTTTGTCACTCGTGTCGTAATCGGTCGAAACCGTCTCCGGGTTCGAGTTGACCATGATCGTCTCCCATCCGAGATCCTTCAGCGCGAAGGCGGCATGGACGCAGCAGTAGTCGAACTCGATCCCCTGCCCGATCCGGTTCGGCCCGCCGCCGAGGATGAGGACTTTCTTTTTGTCGCTCTTCCGCGTCTCGTCCTCGTCTCCATAGGTTGAATAGTAGTAGGGTGTGTAGGCCTCGAACTCCGCGGCGCATGTGTCCACCAGCCGGTAGGTCGGCACCACGCCCGCCGCCTTCCTCGCCACACGGATCGCCGGCTCGGTGGATCCGGTCAGGTGCGCAAGCTGCCGGTCGGAAAACCCGAATTTTTTGGCGCGCCGGAAATCTTCCGCAATCCGCAATCCGCAATCCGCAATCCGCCTTTCTTCCTGGACGATCAGCCGGATGTGTTCCAGGAACCACCCGTCGATTTTCGAAAGCTCGTGAATGTCCCCCACGGAGAGTCCTGCCTGGAATGCGTGACGGATGTAAAAAATCCGGTCGCAGCACGGGATGCGCAGCTTCTGTTTGATCGTCGCGAGGCCGGGGGATGTGTCCTTGCCGTCCGCGCCGAGCCCGAACCTCCCGATCTCGAGCGAGCGGAGCGCCTTCTGAAGCGATTCCTTGAACGTCCGCCCGATCGCCATCGCCTCGCCCACGCTCTTCATCTGGGTCGTCAGCGTCGGATCCGCCCGCGGAAATTTTTCAAATGTGAACCGCGGAATTTTCGTCACCACGTAGTCAATCGCCGGCTCGAAGCAGGCCGGGGTCTCGCGCGTGATGTCGTTCTTCAGCTCGTCGAGCGTGTAGCCGACCGCGAGCTTCGCGGCGATCTTGGCGATCGGAAACCCGGTCGCCTTCGAGGCCAGCGCCGAGCTGCGCGAGACGCGCGGGTTCATCTCGATCACGATCATGCGCCCGTTCTCCGGGCTGACCGCGAACTGGATGTTCGAGCCGCCGGTTTCGACCCCGATCGCGCGGATGACAGCGAAGCTCGCGTCGCGCATCGCCTGGTATTCCTTGTCGGTCAGCGTCTGGATCGGCGCGACCGTGATCGAGTCCCCGGTGTGGATCCCCATCGGGTCGAGGTTTTCGATCGAGCAGATCACGACGCAGTTGTCGGCGCGGTCACGCATGACCTCCATCTCGAATTCCTTCCAGCCCAGCAGGGATTCCTCGATGAGGACCTCGCTCACCGGCGACAGGTCGAGCCCGCGGCGCACGATTTCTTCCAGCTCTTCCCGGTTGTAGGCGATCCCTCCGCCCGCGCCGCCCAGGGTGAAAGCGGGACGGATGATGAGCGGGAACGACCCGATCTCCACAGCCACCGCCGCCGCTTCGTCCAGCGTGTGAGCCACCCCGGAGCGCGCGCAGTCGAGCCCGATCTCCAGCATGATGTTCTTGAAAATCAGCCGGTCCTCGCCGCGGCGGATCGCCTCGGCGTTCGCCCCGATCAGCCGGGCCCCGTGCCGTTCGAGCGCCCCGGATTCCACGAGCGCCATCGCCGCGTTCAGCGCGGTCTGCCCGCCAAGCGTCGGCAGCACCGCATCCGGTTTCTCCCGCTCCAAAATCTTTTCGATCGCCTCCGGCGTGATCGGCTCAACATACGTCCGCCGCGCGAACTCCGGGTCTGTCATGATCGTCGCGGGGTTCGAGTTCACGAGCACGACCTCGTAGCCCTCTTCCGCCAGCGCCTTGCAGGCCTGGACCCCCGAGTAGTCGAATTCGCAACCCTGCCCGATCACGATCGGACCGGAACCAATAAGCAGGATTTTTTTGATGGATGTGTCCTTCGGCATATCGTGGCGGGCAGACTATGCCAACCTCCTCCCCAAGGGCAACGAAATGGTTTGAGAAATCCGCCCTCTCCCGGCCGACCGGCTCCGATCTTTTGAATCGTCCGGGGTTCAGGCGGCCGGCTCCGCCCATTTTCCCGGCCGCTTCCGGGAGCAGCACGGTCGCCGGAGGCCGCTGGAAAAATCAGCGCTTGGAGAACTGGAAGCGCTTGCGGGCGCCGGGCTGCCCGGGCTTTTTGCGCTCTTTCATCCGCGGGTCGCGGGTCAGGAGCCCCTCCTGCTTGAGCGACACGCGGAGGGCATCGTTCACCTGCAGGAGCGCCCGGCTCAGAGCGAGGCGAAGGGCGCCGGCCTGGCCGTTGATCCCGCCGCCGTTGGTCTTGACGACCACGTCGTAGGCATGAACGGAGTTGGCGATCTCCAAGGGACGGAGGATCTGGTTCTGGAGCGAGAGGCTGGAAAAGTAGTCCAAAAAGTCGCGTCCGTTGACTTTGATTGCGCCGGAGCCGGCTTGCATGCGGATGCTGGCGACCGAGGTTTTGCGGCGGCCGGTGGCGAGGATGGGATTCGATGTGCTCATTCGGTAAA
>JBAXTX010000192.1:0-3356 GCA_037129975.1 Verrucomicrobiia bacterium
GCCCACAACCGTGAACGCCAGGGGGTCGAACGCTCGGTCGTGCGCGAGGCCGAAGAATGGGTCGGAAAAAATTTTGTGAGCACCCGGGACACGACGATCGTGGCCGGGCAGCGGGACTGGCATGTCGGGGTTCTCGGGGTTGTCGCCTCGCGCGTGATGCGCCGTCATCACCGCCCGACATTCATCGTGGGGTTTGATGAATCCGGCTCGGGAAAAGGGAGCGGACGCAGCATCGAGGGGCTCCCGCTTGTGGACCTCCTGCGCCAGTGCGCGCCGCATCTCGAAAAATTCGGGGGCCACGACATGGCGGCCGGGGTGAGCCTGCACGAGGGGGCGTTTCCGGCGTTCCGCGAGGCGTTCGAGCTGGCCGCGCGCGCCATGTCCAATGACGAAGTCCTCACCCCGCGCCTCCACCTCGATGCCGAAATCGAACTCCACGATCTCGATTTCTCGCTGCTCGAAGCGCAGGATCTCATCGAGCCGTTCGGAGCCGCCAACCCGCAGCCGGTTCTCTACACGCGGGCGATCACGCCGTCCGGCCCGCCGCGAACGATGAAGGAAAAACATCTGAAGATCGAATTCGCGGCCGGTCGCCGCCGCTTCCCCGCCGTTTTTTTCAACACCAGCACGGAAGATCTGCCCCGCCCGCCATGGGATGTCGCCTACACGCTCGATTGGAATACCTGGCAGGGCCGCACCGAAGCGCAGATGCGGATCGTGGAAGTCCGAAGCGCGGTCTGAGCGCGCGCTTCATTGCGCCGAATGGAGTCTGTTACCATCTCTTCGAGTGGAATGGATCATTGGCTGGAAGCCAATGTTACGTAGCATCGGCATCTTGCCGATGTTCTGAGTCGATTTGTTTTATAGAGTTGGTCTGAGGATGCGCTTGACCTCTTCGATAGCCTGCGGGTTCTGGTGTGCGCCGTGGTCGGATGGGACGACGAGTTCGCTCTGCGCGCCCGGAAGGTGGCTGCTCCAGTAGGGGACGACTCCGTCGCTCATCACGGGCTTGGTGCGGCCCTTGTTGCCGCCAAGGCCGCGGTCGCCGCAGATCACATGATACGGAATGCCGGACGTGATCGGCACGGTGTTGATCGCCCTCACGAAGCGGTTGTTCGGCGCAAGGGTGTCCACGCTGTTCGGCATGCGCTTGAGCTTCAGTTCGTCGCTTTGAAAGGTGGTGATTTTGAAGACGTCCTTTCCGGCGCTGAGGAGAGTCTCCGGCGCTTTCACAAACATCGAGCCGATGCGGCCAAGCGGATTTTTTGCGATGTCGCTGCCCCGCAGCGGCGCGGAGATGAAGATCACCCGCCCGACCTCCGGGCGGTGCCGGAAAATGATCGCCCCGGCGAGAAGTTTTTTGGTTTCCGGCAGGAGAGGCGTTTCCTCCGGCGGCCGATTGAAAAGCTTCATCCAAACCTTGTCGCCGGTATCGGTGATCAGCAGCCGGGCGATGCAACCGCCCATGCTGTGGCCGATGACAACCATCGGCTTCCTCAACGGGAATTTCTTTTCGATGGCGTCGAGCTCGCGCCGCAGGATCGATGCGGAATACGGATACGGATATCCGCTCGGATAGCTGTAAATCCAGAATTGAAAGTTCTGCCGGATCTGTTCGTTGTCGCGCAGGGCATTGATCATCGGCGTCCATGTCGCGGGCGAATCCATGAGGCCGTGAACGACGAGAACGACCGTCTTGTCCGGATCGTATGGCTGGAGCCGGGTGATGCGCGCCGTCTCCGCGAATTTCTCCGGCCGCAGCAGGCGGGGAAGCTCGGCCATTTTCACATTTGTGCTCGCGAGCATCACGGCCAGAGGCACCGTGAAATCGGCGGCGAGCGGAAAATTTCGTCCGCTGAGCGCGATTTTCTCGGTTGCAAGCGGATCCTCAAGGGCGATAACGGCGTGCCGACCCGCGAAGCGGATCACTGCGGTGACGCCGTAGAACGTGCGCGCCAGGCCGAAGTTCTCATCTCTATGATTGTTCTTCTCGCGACCGATGGCGACGAGCGGCGCCCCAAGGCCATCCTTGAGCGTGCGTTCGGTGACGTATTTTCCCTTCACGTCGAACTGATCCGCCGGAACGAAGGTGTAAAGCGCGGGGTTCCACTGTGGACGCGGATCCCGCTTGATCGAAACCACATATCCCCCTCCCGCCGACGGCACGCTCAGCGGTCCCGAAACAACATCGAACTTCGCCCGCTTGATCGTTCCGATGGCGCGGGCGACGGCGAAGTTGTAATCCGCCCGGGTCGCCGTGTCGCCGGGGTTTCGGACGAGTTCCCTCCCGGCAGCCTCCGCGGCAGCAAGGTAATCCCCAAGCGCAACCAGCGGTTCACGGCGCTCCTTTTGCAGGCCCGCGACGATGCCCCGCTCCACGGACACAAGCGCTGACGCCACAGACCGCACCGGGTGAAATTGCGGACGCCTCTCGGAAACGCTCGCGTATTGGGCGCAGCCGGCGAGTGCAATGGAAACGGCAACGAGAGAAACTGAAAGTCGTGGCTTCATATGGGATATTTCTTGAAAATCATGGATCGAAATCTGACGGGAGTCGTCGATCAACAAAGCAAAATGAAGGCCGACCCATGCTTGTCACCCTCCCACGAGGGATGCCATTCCGGACTTGACCGAGGAAATGGCGGCGACGATATCCGGAACGAGCGGCAGCAAATCGCCGAGCCGGTTCGAGCGGGCGCGCAAAACGACGAGGGCGATCCCAAATTTCGGAAGGGATTGTTGAAATGAAAGATTTCTGTCCATCGTGACCAGCACATCGAATTCCTTTTCCGCGAGAGCAAGCAAGCGTCCGTTCTTGATTCCATCCCAGCCCAAGGTGTGCCGGAATCTTGCACTCATGCGGAGCCAGATGCCGCCCAAGGCGTTTGGGCACGCACTCGTCAAGCAGCACCCGCATAAGCTGCTTCCTGAATGATCAGAGCCGTCGAGTCCTCAAGAAAGGCAATCACCTTGGCATGTCCGCCGGAGGGAAAATCCTCCAGAAATTCATCAATCGAATCCCCCGCCTCCACGTAATCGAGAAGCGTCTGGATCGGAACCCGCGTGCCGACAAAGCAGGGCGTCCCGCCCATGATCTCGGGGTCGATGGAAACAATGGACGATTTCATGTCAGCACCATCGCACAGATGCGGCCCCTTGCCAAGCACGGGCGGCCCGTCGTGCGGTCTCGAAGCGCTCGTAGGTTTGCTGGTTCGATCCCTTCCCCGACTACGACAACGAACCGGTGTTCGCGGAAAACTGACAACCCCGACAGCGGCAAGGTGCGCTCTGGCGGCTCCCATTTTCGGCCCACCCACCCGCCGGACCCGCCATTTCGTGATGCGGGACGCGCCCCG
>JBAXTX010000193.1:0-3351 GCA_037129975.1 Verrucomicrobiia bacterium
GGATGATGCGTGTTGTGGACGTTCTCTACTCCGTGCCCCGGCTGATTTTTATCCTGATCGCGATCAATGCCTTCAATGCCCGGCTCCAGGAATTTGCGAACGGGATGGGTTGGGAGTGGTTGGTCCAATCGTCACGGATTGCGATCCTGATCCTGACGCTCGGGGTGATCGAGTGGCTGACGATGGCGCGGATCGTGCGCGGCCAGGTCCTCGCGCTGAAATCCCGGCAGTTCATTGCGGCGGCGAAGGGGCTCGGGCAGTCGCATGTGGGCATCCTGCTCCGCCATCTTCTCCCGAATCTGAGCGGGGTGATCCTGATTTATCTGACGCTGACAATTCCGGCCGTGATCATTGACGAGTCGTTCCTGAGTTTTCTTGGCTTGGGAATCCAGGCGCCGCAGGCGAGCTGGGGATCGTTGCTTGCCGATGGCGCGGGGGCGATCAACCCGCTGCGGAGTTTTTGGTGGCTGCTGGTTTTCCCTGCGGCGTGGATGTCGGCCTCGCTGCTCGCCCTGAACTTTCTGGGCGACGCGCTGCGGGATGCGTTCGACCCGCGCGGGTGAATGGAATCCTTACCTTGAGAGAAGGTTGTCCGGTCGTTTATCTTCCGGTTTGGGCTTGACGGGCGGGCCGGGGAGCTTGACCGGGCGGTCGTTGAGCGACGGGAGCGACTGTTCCGGCGGCGGGGCGGACGGGTCGTAGGGCCGGCCACCGACGACGACGACGCTGCCATCGCTGCCCCGGCGGAGAGCCGGGCGCGAGGAAAATTCGTTGTAGGACTTCCGGTCGAGGACTTCGCCGTTGAGTCCGATTTTTGAATAGGTGTAGGTCTTGGGCGCGTCGTTCTGGAGGATGTGGACCTTGTTCTGCTGATCGAGCATGACGCTCGGGCTGGCGAAGGTGAGGAACCTGCCGAGCTGGTGGGTGCAGAAGACCGTGCCCGCACGGGCATCCTCGATGCGGAGGTAGAGATAGGTGCTCTGGGGGAGGCGATGGGAGAGGACCGTGATCGTACGGCTGGTTCCGGCTCCGGGGGATCCGTCCGGAACGCCGACCGTCTTCTGCCAGATCACACGGCCTTCGGTGATATCGAAATTCAGTGTGGGCGATGTGAAGAACCGGTTGGTTTGGCCGGCAAAGACGGTCGCCCGCACGCGATATCCGCCAAACTCATTGACCGGAAAAATCGGCGTGAGGTTGACGGTGCGGCTGATTTTTTGTTGTGAGCCGAGTGCGACCGGCGGGTTGATGTAATCTCCCCCTGTCGGCGGAATGGGCCGCCCGTCGAGCGTTTCGACCTGCAATCCGAACCATTTGTGGAGTCCGCTATCGGCCAGCGAGAGTTCGCCGCCGGTCATGTTGGTAATCGTCACGGTGGCGAGAACCGGCTCATAGCGGATGTAGAGATTGCGTTTGAGCGAAATATCGACCTGCACCTGCGCCTGGGCGGCGAGGGAGAACGCGAGAAAGAGGAGGCACAATCGTCGTGCAAAAAACCGTGGCGCCGACATCTTGCCCGTGTTGCGCGGGGAGGGGCTCATTTCGGTGGCGGCGGGGAATCGGAGGCGGTGCGGAACCCGAGCGCATCGTCCGCCTGGAGGTCCATGAGCTTGAGCACGCGGCGGGTGACCGAGGGGTCGGGATTTTTCCAATTGCCGCCGCGGATGACCGGCACCTTCCCTCCCCCCTCGGGGCTGTCCACGAACGTGGCCGTCCATTCGGAGACATTTCCCGATGCGCCGACCATGCCGAACGGGCTCTTGTCACCCTTCTTGGCATCCACGGGATTCCAGCGTTTGAAACCGTCCAAGTCCCCTCCTTTTTCCGGATTGGGATCGAGATCCTGTCCGGTGTTCGCACGCGAAGGAGCCTCGTTGCTGCCCCAGGAAAATTTCCGTCCATCCGTGCCGCGGGCGGCCTTTTCCCATTCCTGTTCGGTCGGGAGTCGGCGGCCCTTCCATTTGGCATAGGCGAAGGCATCGAACCAATCCACGCCGAAGACCGGCGAGTTCACATCGAGCGCGGCTTTTTTGTATCTCCCCCAACCCTTCGCAAAGGCATAGTAGCCGGGCATCGGCGGGTTGATTTCCTTCATGTCCGCCCAGCCGACCGGGACGTGCGATTTTCCCTTCGGTTGGTTCGGGCTGTCGAACTTCGCCGCCTGGTCCGGGTGTTTTTGGAGGAACTCGAGGAATTGCGCGTATTGTCCGATCGTGACTTCGTGAACGCCAATATAAAACCGCGGCAGGGTGATCTTTTTCCCGTCCTGGTAAATGAACTCGCCGGCCGGGATTTCGACCGTTTGATCCAAGTCGCGGACGGTCGCGCTTGTCTGGCGGAAGAAGCTGAACTTGATGGCCAGGAGGGCAACCGTGAGGAGGGAGAGCGAGACGGCCGTGCTGATGAGCATGCCGCGCTTCTGGCGTTTTTTGGATTCTTCCACGACACGAATCGCCGCCCGGTCCTGGGCGTCGAGTTTGTAGGAGTCGGCGATGAGGGTCTTGGGTTGGCAGGCGGCGACTGTCTGGAGAAAAGACGCCCACGAGGCCGGCTGCAAGGCGGGATCAACGAGGCGGGCGGCCAGGGCGCGCGAGTTCTCCGCGCCGGAGTCCGGAAGCGCGCCGAGAACGATTTCGCCGACGCGCCGCATTTCGACCGACAGATCGAATTCCTGCGATGGCATGAGGCAGGCGATATTGGCGAAGCGCACAAGGTTCGCTGTTCCGATCAAGAGGGCGTTTTCGGTGAGGAGGTCGTGCGGGATTTTCTCGCGAGCGAAGAAGTCGAGCGCTTCGGCTGCCGCTTTGATCACCGCGTACGCGGTGGGTTCGTCGAGTTTTCCACCCGATTCCCGGAGCTGGCCCACCGGTCGGCAAGGGAGGTATTCGCAGGAATAGTAATAGACCCCCCCGGCTTCGCCCGCCTCATAAACCGCGATGACCAGAGGATTGGCGGCCTTGGCCTTTGCGCTGGCGTTCGAAAGGAAACGCTCCACGGCGGCCGGGTCGGACGCGAGCGTGCGGTCGAGGACATAGAACCGGACACGGCGGTTGATGCTGGTCTGCCTGGCCCGATAGATCGATCCCATCGGGCCTTTGCCGATACGGGCTTCGATGTGATAATTTCCGATCGTCTTTCCCACGAGGTCATCGGGGGAAAGTTCGATTTCCACGTTTATCGCGGACCTGGCCGGCTTGGCCGATGTGGTTTGAGGGGGTTTGACTACATCCGGTTTGGCTGCATGCGCTGCAACAGTCGGCGTGGCAATCGCCATGCGAGGGGCCGCGATCGGCTGTGCGACGGCGGGTTGCGCGGCGGCGGGACGCGGGGTCGGTTGTGCGACGGCGGGCT
>JBAXTX010000194.1:0-3318 GCA_037129975.1 Verrucomicrobiia bacterium
TCGCATTTATCAAGATAAAAAGCCGTTTAAGACGTTTTATTCTGATTGAATGATATGCTCTTTCAACCTAATTTCCGCAGTTGAAGCAGAGGGATTGAGGGACAGGGAACCATCTTGACAGCAACTCAGCGCGGCAGTAATCAAGCTTCAAGTTCAATGACGCCGTTTCACCATCACAGTCCCCTTTCATCATGGATAAAGACATCCATGCTGGGGGCCTATTGCGTCGCGGATGCCCGGCAGTCCGGCGGCATCTACACCCCAGAAAGCCCGCAAGCGAGCAGGTAGAATACAGAACCCATTTCTTGAATTTCCAACCCTGCTCGCCGAAAGACGAGCAGGGTTTTTTCGTTTCACCAAATCAACGCCACCATGAATAAAAAAATCCAATCTGAACTGATCCGCATCGAGAACGAACGCGGCGCACGGGTGCTTTATGCCGTCGAATCCGGCAGTCGCGCATGGGGATTCGCGTCGACCGACAGCGACTATGACGTGCGGTTTATCTACCTGCGAGCTCCGGAGTGGTATCTTTCCGTCGAGCAGAAGCGTGATGTCATCGAGGAGCCGATCAGTGGCGACCTCGACATCAGCGGCTGGGATCTGCGCAAGGCGCTCGGCCTTCTGCGGAAGTCGAACCCGCCCCTGCTCGAATGGCTGAGATCGGCCATCGTGTATCGGGAGGATGCGGCCTTCACCGCAGGCTTCCGCGCCCTGGCAGAAAAATACTACAGCCCGGCGAAATGCTTCCTGCACTACCTGCACATGGCCGAGGGAAATTTCCGCGATTACCTGCGCGGGGATGTTGTCTGGCTGAAGAAATACCTCTACGTGCTCCGGCCCATCTGCGCCTGCCGGTGGATCGAGCGCGGGCTCGGCCCCGTGCCGATGGAGTTTTCCAAGCTCGTGAACAGGACGATCGACGACGTGATGCTGCGCTTCGCCATCGCCGATCTCGTTGTGCGCAAGCGCAACGGGGAGGAATTGGACCGCGCCCCGCGCGTGCCGGTGATCAGCGAGTTTGTCGAAACCGAACTCTCCAGGCTGGCCGGCAGCGCGCCCGAGAAAATCGGTCCGCCGCCAGTCGCCGAACTCGACGCGTTCTTCCGAAACACCCTGCTCAAAGTCGCATGAAATTTTATCAATGGGGGACAGACATCGACGACATGGCGCTCAAGCAGATCGAGGCCGCCAGCCTGCTGCCGATTTCCGTAGCCGCTGCCCTGATGCCCGATGCCCACGTCGGCTACGGGCTGCCGATCGGGGGCGTGCTGGCCACCGAAAATGCCGTCATCCCCTATGCAGTCGGCGTGGATATCGCGTGTCGCATGAAGATGAGCGTCCTCGACCTGCCGACTTCCTGGCTCAATGACAGAAAAGACCGGCTGGCCGAGGCCATCGAGAAGGAGGCCAGGTTCGGGGTCGGATCCACATTCAAGGACCGCCGGGCGCACGCTGTCCTCGACGAGGACTGGTCGGTGAGCCCCGTCACGGCAAAGAACAAGGAACGGGCGTGGGCGCAGCTCGGAACGAGCGGGAGCGGAAACCACTTCGTGGAGTTTGGCATCCTCACCGTGTCTGGCAGCGCGTGCGGGCTCGAACCTGGCGAATACGTGGCGCTCCTCTCCCACAGCGGAAGCCGGGGAACCGGGGCTGCCGTCTGCGACCACTACAGCAAGCTCGCCACTTCCCAGCACCGCGAACTGCCGAAGGAACTGTCGCGCCTGGCGTGGCTCTCGCTCGACAGCGCGGACGGGCAGGAATACTGGGCGGCCATGAACCTGATGGGCCGGTATGCTGCGGCCAACCATGCCCTCATCCACAGACACATCACAGAAAACCTCGGCGTTGAGGTCCTTCTCGATGTCGAAAACCACCACAATTTCGCATGGAAGGAAGTCCATTTCGGAAAAGAGGTCATCGTTCACCGCAAGGGGGCAACCCCGGCGGGTGAGGGCGTCCTCGGAATCATCCCGGGTTCGATGGCAACTCCCGGTTTCCTCGTCAGTGGCAAAGGAAACGTGGACTCGCTCAACTCGGCCTCGCACGGAGCCGGGCCGTGCGATGAGCCGCACCCGTGCCAACCAGACGCTTTCCTGGCACGACGCCAACGCGCTGCTGCGGGAGCGAGGAGTCACACTCATCTCTGCCGGACTCGATGAAGTGCCGTTTGCCTACAAGGACATCGAGACGGTGATGGCTGCACAAACGGATCTGGTAGCGGTGCTGGCACGCTTCGACCCGAAACTCGTCAAAATGTGCCCGAGCGGAGAGCGCCCGGAGGATTAAAAACCCATGCTAAAAATACTTGAAAAAATCCTAATTTTCCACTTGACTCTCTCCGGACACTGTCTAAATTCATCACATCTTCAATGAAACCGAGAGCATATCATCAACTAATATCGATTGCCGACATCCGTCGGAGTCGCGCTCTCGCGTCCGGGTGGTTTTCATTCGGTATGAACGAAGCCACACTAACGACGGAGGCCAGGACCTCGTAGAATATTTTCACAGAAACATTCGACGAACCCGGCCTCAAAAGAGCCCGGGTTTTTTATTTCCTATTACCAAACGACAAATTTCCTAAAGACATAGAACGAAAAAGGACCGGAACCAGTTAGAGCTGATTCCGGCCCCGAGGCGGACCTTGCAGGGTCCTGGTGCCAGCGGTCAACTTACCGCAACCTGACACCCTGTCAAGCCGCCTCTCGCTCACCGAGAGGCTCCAAGGCGCGCCGGAAGCGCCCCAAACGTCCGCCGTGAAATCCAGCGGGTGCAGTCCTTTATTGGGTTGCGGAGGTGTGTGTTCTTTATGCGTTCGCCGGGAGGATGCTGTCTTAGGGACGGCATCCTTCCGGCACGGTGCGGGCTTATTAGCCCGTTCCAAACGCGCTCAATTCGTGCCGTGGGTCCTTGTTCCTGCGGCACGCCCTTTTTCCATTGCGGGAAGGATTGGCATCCTGTCGGGTCTCATAAGCCTGGCTCCCGTGGTTCGATCCCACGTCCCGCAACCAATTTCAACTACGCGGAGGGCACCAGCTTGTGCAGCCGGGTCTCCAAAACCCAGCCTGTCCGGGGCAGCACCGGGACTCCGCGCCATTTTCCTAAGATGGAGGCCGTAGTGTATCAGTTAGCATTGCAGGCTGTGAACCTGCCGGAGCGGGTGCGAACCCCGTCGGTCTCCCCATCACTTTCAATGGGCCGCTAGATTAGTCAGTAAATCAGCCGGTTTGCACCCGGCAGTGCACGGAGCATAGCCGTGGCGGTCCACCATTTCATAAACCCCGGAGAGGACAGGTGTCCCGGCGTGTCTCATAA
>JBAXTX010000195.1:0-3306 GCA_037129975.1 Verrucomicrobiia bacterium
AGCGGGAGCTGGTAACCTATGAAACCCGGCGATTTTCTTCAGCAGCTCGACGATGCGCGGCTCGTGGCCGCGATTGCAAAGGCCGAGCACGCAACCAGCGGCGAAATCCGCGTTTTCATTTCACACCGGCGGAGAAAAGACGCGCTGGTCGCCGCGCAAATCCGTTTTGACAAGCTGGGCATGCGGAACACCAAACACCGCAACGCGGTGCTGATCTACATCGTCCCGCGCACCCGTTCCTTCGCGATTGTGGGCGACGCGGGCGTTCATGAAAAATGTGGTGAATCGTTCTGGACGGAGACCTCCGGAGAGTTGGGAGAAAACCTCCGCGGGCTCCCCTCGACGGAAGCGCTGGTTCGTGCCGTCCAAAAAATCGGCGGCCTTCTGGCGCAACATTTCCCGGCAGATCCGGATCACCCGAACGAACTCCCCAAAGAAATCCTTCGCGATTGACCGGGATTCCGGCTCCTCACGGCGGCAGGACTCCGCCGAACCGGCGCTCCCGGTTGGAAAATTCGCTCACGGCTTCGAGGAAGTCGGCCTTTTTGAAATCCGGCCAAAGTTTTTTGGTGACGTGGATTTCGGTGTAGCTGAGCTGCCAGAGGAGGAAGTTCGAGAGGCGCATTTCCCCGGAAGTGCGGATCAGGAGGTCGGGGTCGGGGATGTCGGCCGTGTAGAGGCGGGAGGAGACGAGCTCGGGAGTGATGTCGTCGGGAGCGAGCGAGCCGGCGGATGCGTCGCGGGCAATCGAGCGGATGGCGTCCAGGATTTCCACCCGTCCGCTGTAGCTCAGGGCGAGGATGACGTGCAGGCGGGAGTTGTGCGCGGTCGCCCCGACGACTTCGTCCAGCTTTTTTCGGCAGGCATTCGGCAGGTCGTCGAGCCGTCCGATCGCGCGCAGCCGGACGCCTTCGCGGAGCATCTCCTCCTTTTTTTCATTGAGGAACCGCTCCAGCAGGAGCATGAGGCCGTTGACCTCGAGCGCCGGACGCTTCCAGTTTTCCGAGGAGAACGCGTAAAGGGTGAGGAACTCGATGCCGGTTTCCATGCAGGCTTCGACGCACTGGCGGATGGATTTCGAACCCTGCTCGTGGCCCGCGAGCCGGGGAAGCCCGTGCTGTTGAGCCCAGCGTCCGTTGCCATCCATAATGACGGCCACATGGCGTGGGATGTTCTTCACGGGGTCAGAGGCGGATCGTCTGCGCCCGGCCGGGGCCGATGCTCACAAGCGAAAGTTTCGCCCCGGTGAGACCGGCCAGTTTTTTGACATAATCGCGGGCGCGGGGCGGGAGGTCGGAGAACTTCCGCGCCTTCTCGGTCGGCTTGTTCCAGCCGGGGAACTCGGCATAAACCGGCTCGCAACGCGCCAGGTCGTCCGCGTCGGCGGGCGGAAAATCGAGTTTTTTTCCATCGAGCTTGTAGGCCGTGCAGACTCGGATCGTGGAGACGGCATCGAGGCCGTCGAGGTTGGTGATCGCAATGTCGTCGATCCCGTTGACCATCGCGGCGTAGCGTGTGGCGACGGCATCGAACCAGCCGCAGCGTCGCGCCCGCCCGGTTGTCGCGCCGAACTCGCGTCCCATGGCGTGAAGGGCTCCCGAGAGGCCCGCATCCTCTGTTGGCAGAGGCCCCTCTCCCACGCGGGTCGTGTAGGCCTTCATCACTCCCAGCACGCGATCCACCCGATGGGGCGGGACGCCGCTGCCGGTGCAGGCGCCGCCGGCCGTGGTATTCGAACTGGTGACAAACGGATAGGTGCCATGGTCAATATCGAGGAAGGTGCCCTGGGCTCCCTCGAAAAGAAGCCGCTTCCCGCCCTGGAGCGCCCTGTGGAGGTAAACCACGGTGTTTGTGACGAACGGGCGGAGAACGTCGGCCGCCGCCAAGTAGTCCTTCAAGACGGCTTTTCCGTTCAAGGGCGCCTCCCCAAGGCTCTTCAAAAGGGCGTTGTTTTCCCGCATCCGTCCGGCAAGCTTTTTTGTGAAGATCGCGGGGTGGATCAGATCGCACATGCGGAGCCCGGTGCGCGCCGCCTTGTCGCAATACGCAGGACCGATGCCGCGCTTGGTCGTGCCAATTTTGTTTTTCCCCTTGCTGGCTTCGCGCAGGCCGTCGATCACCCGGTGGTAGGGCATGACGATATGGGCCGCGTCGCTGATGAGAAGATTTTTTCCGACGGTGACGCCGCGTCCGCGCAGGCCTTCGATTTCGGCGACCAGGGAGACCGGGTCAATGACGACCCCGTTGCCGATGACACAGATTTTCGATTTGCGGAGAATGCCCGAGGGGATCAGGTGAAGGACGTACTTTTCTCCCCCGATCACGATCGTGTGTCCTGCGTTGTTTCCTCCCTGGCTGCGCACGACGATGTCCGCCTCGTCGGTGAGAAAATCAATGATCTTTCCTTTTCCTTCGTCGCCCCACTGGGCACCGGTCAGTATCGTGTTGGACATAATGGAATGGGCAAAAAAGTAATTCTGTTTCCGCGCCCCGGTGCTGACAAGAGAAATTCCCCGACAGCCCCAATCATCATTACGATCAGACGGAAGACCCAGCAAAGAGGGGGGGCGTTGTAGAAGCATCCAAGCGGCAGGATGCCGCTTCCACGGTTTTTCATCGTAATGATTGGGGCGCCGCGGGCACCGGGTCACACGCGAAAAAGGGCTCCAAGTTTTTTGCCGAGGAGGAGGGTGGCGCCGGCGATGGTCGCCGCGAGGAAGGCCATCGCCCAGACGCCGAGCGCGCTGGCGACGAAACGACCCTCGCCGAGGAGCTGGTAGAGCTCGTAGATGGCTTTTGTGATCGGGAAGTCCTGCTGTTTTTGTGCGAGGATGAGCGAGTCGCTGACCTCGAGCATCGCAAAGGAAAACGCCAGGAGCCCGCCGGCCATCAGGTTCGCCGCGATGAGCGGAAGGGTGATTTTCCGGAGTGCCCGCAGCGGCGGGCACCCGAGGTTCTGCGCCGCCTCCTCGAGCGTGACGCTCGTCTGCTCGAATCCCGCGGCAGCCGAGCGGACGACATACGGCAGGCGGCGGACGGCATACGCGATCACCAGGATGACGAGCGGATCAACCGCCGGGTTCAGAAAGGAGAAAAATTTTCCGTCCTGGGTCATGGCGAGGTAGCCGAACGCGAGGACGAGTCCCGGCACGGCGAGCGGGAGCATCGCGATGGCATCGAGGATCTGGCGTCCGACGAGCTTCGTGCGGACGACCACGTAGGCGATCCCGATACCGAGGACGAGATCCAGGAGGGTGGCGAGGCCGGCGTATTTGAGGCTGTTCCGGATCGAGGGCAGGGTGAGGT
>JBAXTX010000196.1:0-3262 GCA_037129975.1 Verrucomicrobiia bacterium
GTGGGACACGACGCGGGTTCCCGGCGGATCGAGCGGCGGGTCCGCGGCGGCCGTGGCCGCGCGGGAGGCGTTCGCCACGCTCGGCAGCGACACGGGAGGCTCGATCCGGCAGCCGGCCGCGCTCTGCGGAGTGGTCGGGCTCAAGCCGAGCTACGGACGGGTCTCGCGCTACGGGCTGGTTGCCTTCGCCAGCTCGCTCGACCAGATCGGGCCGTTCGCCCGCAGCACGCGCGATTGCGCGGCAATTTTGAACGTGATCGCGGGGAAGGATCCCCGCGACTCCACGTCGCTCGATCTGCCGCGCGAGGATTTCACGGCCGGCCTCGGCCGCGACCTCAAGGGCGTGCGGCTGGGAATCCCGAAAGAGTATTTTGTGGACGGCATGGACGCGCGGGTGAGGGAGAAGGTGGAGGTCGCGATCAAGCAATGCGAGAGCCTGGGGGCCGAACTCGTCGAGGTGTCGCTTCCGCACACCGAATACGCGATCGGGGTTTATTATATCATCGCGACGGCCGAGGCCTCGGCGAATCTGGCCCGCTTCGACGGCGTCCGCTACGGGCACCGCGCGAAGAATCCCACCGACCTCATGGACCACTACCGCCGCACGCGCGAGGAAGGGTTTGGCAGCGAGGTGAAACGCCGGATCATCCTCGGCACTTACGTTCTCTCCAGCGGATACTACGACGCCTACTACCTCCGCGCCCAGAAAGTCCGCACGCTGATCCGCCGGGATTTCACCAACGCTTTCGAACACGTGGACGCGCTTGTGTGCCCGACCTCGCCGGATCTCGCGTTCAAAATTGGCGAGCGCGTCAACGACCCGCTCCGCATGTATCTTGCGGACATCTTCACCATTGCCGCCAACCTCGCGGGCATCTGCGGGATCAGCGTCCCGTGCGGCCTCGTCGAGGAGGCGGGCAAACCCCTTCCGGTCGGCCTGCAGTTTCTCGGCAAGCCGCTCGACGAAACCCGCCTGCTCGGAATCGCCGACGCCTACGAAACGGCCGCCGCGAAGGAGATCCTTGCAAGAATCCCCTGAATGAGTTTTTTGTTTTTCAGCCGTGTTCTGGCCAACCCGATGCGGGTCGGCTACCTCGTGCCAAGCTCGCCATTTCTGACCCGCCAGACCGCCTCGCGCCTGGATTTTTCACGTCCCCGTGTGATCGTCGAGCTCGGCCCGGGCGAGGGCTGCCACACCCGGCAGATTGTCAAGCGGATGGACGCGGACTCGCGCCTGATCCTCTTCGAACTCGACACGAAATTTGTCACCCATCTGAAAAAACAGTTCCGCAAAGACAAGCGCGTGACCGTCCTGCAAACCGACGCGCTGCATATCCGCGAAGCCCTGCGGGAGCTCGGCCATTCGCACTGCGACTACGTCGTCTCCGGGCTCCCGTTCTCGGTCATAGAAAAATCCGAGCGCGCGCGGATCTTGGAGCGCATCGCGGGAGCCATGGATGACGACGGACGGTTCATCGCCTACCAGCTTTCGACGCGGCTCTGCGAGGAAGACCACCTGTTCGAGCTGGCGGAAAAATCGTTTTGCGCGCTCAACCTTCCTCCCATCAACATCATGGAATTCCGCCTGGCTTCCGCGCCTTTGTAGAGTGCGGGTCCCGCATCGCCTCTCTCCGGCATCCGCCGCAGTTCATGGAAACATTCAATAAAGAAGCGTGTTCACAGAAGCGACCGCCGGTCGCGCTTCCGCGCGGAATTTGGCCGGGAATTTTTTCACTGGCGGCCGGGGCGATGATGGCGCTCTGCTATGCCCCGGCGGGGTGGGGGAACCTCTGTTGGGTGGCTCTCGTGCCACTGGTCTGTGCGGTCTGGTTTTCGCGGCCGTTGGCGAAGCGCGACGGACTGCGGCTGGCCGGGCTCGGGTATGCGTTTGGCGCGGTGTATTTCGGAGGGAGCCTGTTCTGGCTGACGACGCTGACGGTGCCGGGATGGGCGGCGCTCTCGCTTTACCTTGCTGTGTATCCGGCGGTCTGGACGGTTTTTCTCGGCACGGTTGCTAAGCCGCGCGGGGAGGACAGCCGTCCGGTCTGGCTGGGTTCGGTGAACAACCTGCGGGTCTGCGTTCTCGGCGCGACGGCGTGGGTTGCGCTCGAATGGCTGCGCGGGGTCCTCTTCCCGCAGTTTCCCTGGAACTCCGCCGGCATCGCGCTCGGAAAAAATATTCCGCTGATCCAAATCGCCGACATCACCGGCGTCGGCGGGATTTCGTTTCTCGTCGTGATGGCGAACCTCATGGCCGTGGCGACGGTGAAGCGGTTGGCGTTGGAAAAAAAACTCGGCGCCCGGCGTCCGCATTACGATTTTGCGCTGACGGTGGCGCTTGTGGCGCTGGCATGGGGATACGGGATCCGGGAGTTGTCCGCGCCCTCGCCCGCCGTGACGAATTTCACGTTCGCTTCGGTTCAGGCGAACATTCCGCAGAATGTGCGGAACGACCCGGCTCAGGAAGCCAGGGTCCTCGCGAGTTACGCCCGCCACACGGAAACCGCCCTCGCGATGCGGCCGGACCTCATCCTGTGGCCGGAGTCCGCGACTCCCCGCCCGCTTTTCAACGACCAGGCGACGTGGGATGCCGTGCGCGCGCTCGCCGAGAAGCACGACGGGGACTTTTTGATCGGGACCGTGCACTTCAGCGACCAGGGGGATTACAATTCCGTCGCGCTGTTGAGCGAGCGCGGCCGAGCGGCCCAGATGTATCACAAGAACCACCTCGTGCCGTTCGGCGAATACATCCCGCTGCGGAACGCGTTCCCGCTCTTCGCATGGATCATCGGCGACCTCGTGCCCGGAGATTTCGATCCCGGCCCGGCCCCCGTGGTTTTTGAAATGTCCGCCAAGCCGGTGAAAATCGGGCCGCTGATCTGCTTCGAGGACGTGCTGGGCGATCTCGCGCGGCAGTTCGTTCTCCGGGGCGCGCAGGCATTCGCCGTCGTGACGAACGACGGGTGGTTCCTCGACAGCGCGGGGCCGCGCCAGCATCTCGCACATGCGGTATTCCGTTGCGCGGAGAACAAAATCCCGATGCTCCGCTCGGCCAATACCGGGGTCACCTGCATGGTGGACCGCTTCGGCGCGGTGCGCGAGACTTTGCAGACAGAAGGCGGAGAGACTTTCATCGAGGGGGTGCTCTTCGGGAAAGTGGCCGCGCCGGTTTCGCCCCGGCACACATTCTACGCGCAAAACGGCGAACTTTTTTCCATCGCCTGCCTCGTGCTTTCCGCCGCCGCCGCCGCCCTTTTTTTCC
>JBAXTX010000197.1:0-3243 GCA_037129975.1 Verrucomicrobiia bacterium
CGCATACCCCGCCACGAGTCCCCACGCCGCCCCGATGACCAGGCTCACCGCCGCCCCGCAGAAGCCCACGAGGAGAGAAATCCGCCCACCGGTCAGCACGCGGTAGAGTTGGTCGCGCCCGTTGAGGTCGGTCCCGAACGGATGCTCCCGGGATGGCGGCGCATATTGGTTAGCGCCGGGCTCTCCCAGCGGGGCCGGAAGGAAGATCGGCCACGCCACGCAAGCCAGAACGACCGCGAGCAGGATGGCCCCCGAAACCCACGCCGCCGGGTTCCGCCGCAGCCTGCGGATCGCGCGCGGATCAGCCACGGATCCTCCGGTCCAACAGCCCGTAGCCGAGGTCAACGGCCAGATTGAAGAGCACGAGCAACACGCAATACACGATCACCATTCCCCCGAGCAAAAATCCGTCGCGATTCAAGATCGAATGGACAAAGAACCCCCCGGCGCCGGGGATATGAAAGATCGTCTCGACGACGATCGAGCCGGTGAGGAGGTGCGCGGCCAGCGGACCGAGATACGAAACGACCGGAAGCACGGCGACCCGCAGGGCGTGGCGATAAACGACGGCCGTCTCCCGGAGGCCTTTCGCCCTGGCCGTGCGGACGAAGTCCTGCTGCAAAGTCTCGACCATGCTGCCGCGCATCAGCCTCGCAATCGCCGCCATCGCGGGGGCGGCCAGCGTCACGGACGGAAGAACCAGATGCTCCCAATCCCCCCACCCGCCAACCGGCAGCCACCGCAGGTCGAGCCCGAAAATCAGAATGAGAACCGGACCGATAATATACGAGGGCAGCGAAATCGCGGCCAGTGCCAGGAACATCGCCCCCGCGTCCCGCCAGGTATGCCGGTGCATGGCGGCAAACGTCCCCAGCCAGACCCCTCCGAACGCCGCCAGAACAAACGCAACCCCGCCCAGACACAGCGTCACCGGCAGCGTCTGCGCCAGAATCTCGTTGACCGAGCGGTTCCGGTATTTCGTCGAGAGCCTCAAATCGCCGTGCACCAAATCCGCGACGTAGCCGGAGTATTGCTCCCAGAGGCTCCCGTCGAGCCGGTATTTCGCAAGAAGTTGCTTCTCGATCGCCTCGGGAATTTTCCGCTCGCCGTCAAACGGCCCGCCGGGAGAAAGCCGGATCAAAAGAAACGTGATCGAGATCACACAGAAGAGAACCACCACCAGTCCTCCCAATCGTCTCAGCAGCGACAAGCCCATGACCATTTTTCGTCCACCGTGCGAAGATTGACTTTTTCTCCGCAATGTCAATTTCGAGCAAAAAATCATTGAAAAATGGGGCGGTTTTCTCTACAAAATATGTGGCGGCCAACCGGCAGCGACAGCTTCATAATCACCAACCTTCGGTAAAATCTTAAGGTTTTACCAAAGGCGGTAGCCTGCCTTTGGAAAATCTCCGCGCAGGCCGGCTCTCCGCCGGGCCCGACTGCCATCAAACAATCCATGAAAACCCTTCTTGTTACCGGTTCGTCCGGGCTGATCGGCTCCGAGGTGTGCCGACATTTTGCCGGGCTCGGATGGCGCATTCACGGAGCGGACAACAACCAGCGGGCGGTATTTTTTGGCTCGCAGGGCGACACCCGTTGGAACCAGTCCCGCCTGATCGAGGACCTCGGCCCGGCATTCCGCCACCACGAGCTCGACATCCGCGATCGGGCGGGCGTGCTGTCTCTGCTGGACGAAGTGAAGCCCGACGCTCTCGTGCGCACCGCCGCCCAACCCTCGCATGACCGCGCCGCCGCGATCCCCTTCGACGACTTCGACACCAATGCGGTCGGCACCCTCAACCTCCTCGAAGCCGCCCGCCGGGCCTGCCCGGAATCCCCGTTCGTTCACATGTCCACGAACAAAGTCTATGGCGACCGCCCGAACTCCATCCCGATGGTCGAACTCGAGACGCGCTGGGACTACGCCGACCCGGCCTTCGCGGGCGGGATTGACGAAGGCTTCGCCATTGACCAGTCGAAACACTCGCTCTTCGGCGCCTCCAAGGTCGCGGCCGATGTGATGGTTCAGGAATACGGACGGTATTTCAACATGCCCACCTGCTGCCTGCGCGGAGGCTGCCTCACCGGCCCCAACCACTCGGGCGTGGAGCTCCATGGATTCCTCTCGTATCTCGTGAAGTGCAACCTCGAAGACCGCGAATACCGCGTCTTCGGATACAAGGGCAAGCAGGTCCGCGACAATATCCACTCGCACGACGTCGCCCGCTTTATCGTGGAATTCCTCGCCGCCCCGCGCGCCGGCGAAGTCTATAACCTCGGCGGCGGCAAACAGAACAGCTGCTCGGTTTGGGAGGCCTTCCAAATCGCCGAAAACTTCAGCGGCAAAACCCAGCGCCATTCCTACGTCGAAGAAAACCGCATCGGCGACCACATCTGCTACTACAGCAACCTCTCCAAAATGCGCGCCCACTTCCCGAATTGGAACATCTCCATCTCCCTCGAAGAAACCATCCGCCAGATCGTCGAGGCATGGAAGGGAAGGCAGTAGGACATCTACGGCGTCGATACCAAGCGAATCAACGAAGCGGTTAAAAACAACCCTGAGAAATTCCCTGCAGGGTATTCCCGCAGGCCTGACGACCCGCCCCCTTCTCCTGTCTTCCATTTCGCATTCCTCATTTCGCATTTTCCATTCGCGCGAAGCGCGCAACCTGCCGACTGAATCACTGAAAACTGAACGCTGAAAACTTCTCCATAATGGGGAAGATCGAAGTTGGAAGACAGCAGATTCAAAAATCCTTATGAAGCCGACCGTCTACATCGAGACCACGATCCCGTCGTTCTACCATTCGACTCGGTTGGAACCCGAAATGGTGGCCATGCGAAACTGGACTCGTTCGTGGTGGCATGAAGAACGCGACAATTATCAGGTTTTCACCAGTGATGCCGTGGTGGACGAACTTGAAACTGGGGATCACCCCTTGATGAATGAGAAAATTGAACTCATCCGGGCTCTTCCATTTCTTGAAATCAACGAAGCTGTCGCGGATGTGGTTGCCGTGTATCACGAGCATCGGCTCATGCCAAAAGACGACTCCGGCGATGCTCTCCATCTCGCGCTCGCATCATTCCACAAATGCGATTACCTTCTCACTTGGAACTGCAAACACCTCGCCAATGCCAACAAATTCGGACACATTCGAAGGATTAATGGAATCCTGTGTCTTGCTACCCCTGAACTCGTGACTCCGTTGGAACTTGTTCAAGAAAGCTTATGAA
>JBAXTX010000198.1:0-3180 GCA_037129975.1 Verrucomicrobiia bacterium
CACCTCGTCCGGCTCGCCGATGTCACCTGCCTCGTCATCCGCGCCCAGGCCACCCGCAGAAAGTCGGTCAACCATGCCATCCGGCTCCTCGACGATCAGGATCACCCGCCGACGGGCATCTTCCTCAATATGCTCAACGAGGGCCTTGCCAACTACGCCTACTCGGGCCGCGTCCATGGCAAATACGGTGCCCGCGGCGTTTATGGCGGCTCCCGCAGACAGGTTCCCTGACGGGAGAGACGTTGACTTTGCCGTGCGGCTCACTTAACCACATGGCAAAACATTCTCCCGAAACGTGGCCCAGAACGAAGATTACATAGTGGAAATCCTGATGGATGTCGGCCTGGTCACCCGGACCCAGGTCGAATACTCGCGTGTGCAAATGAAGGGACACAGCGTCGTGGACGCATTGATCCTGGAGGGATTCATCACGCAGGAGGATATTGCACGAACGCTGGCCGCGCAGAACGGCATGGAATTCATGGACCTCGCGCAGATCGTGGTCCCGCCGAACATCATTGACCTCCTGCCCGTCGAGGATGCGCGGCGCTGGAGAGCGGTTCCGGTGGGCGAGCGCGAGGGGGCGCTGCTCATCGCGATCGGCGACCCGATGGACATGCAGACGATGGACGACCTCGCGTTCAAACTGCAGCGCGAAGTCGAGTTTGTGTGCGCGACGCCGGACTCCATCCGCAACAGCCTGATCCAGTATTATGGCGGGGAGGCCGCGCCAACATTCGGCGGGGAGACGGGAGACGGCGGCTCCGAGGAGGCCGGGGCAGATGACGCGCCGATCATCAAGATGGTTTCGCTCCTCCTGGTGGAAGCGCACCAGAACCGCGCCAGCGACATCCACCTCGAACCGCTCGAGGCAAAATTCCGCGTGCGCTTCCGCATTGACGGCGTCCTGCAGGAAATGCCGAGCCCGCCGAAAAAGCTCCAGTCCGCGATGGTGAGCCGCATCAAGATCATGAGCGGATCCATGAGCATCGCGGAGAAGCGCCTGCCGCAGGATGGGCGCATCCAGATCAAAATCGGGGATAAAGCGATCGACCTGCGGGTCTCGACGATTCCCACCGTTCACGGCGAGAGCGTGGTCATGCGGATTCTCGACAAGACGTCGCTCATGCTGGGGCTTCCCGACCTCGGGTTTTTGTCCGACGACCAGGAGATATTCGAACGCCAGATCAACCTGCCCGACGGGATCATTCTTGTCACGGGGCCGACCGGCTCGGGCAAGACGACCACGCTTTACGGCTGCCTGAACTACATGAACAAGCCGGACCGCAAGCTGATCACGGTGGAGGATCCGGTGGAATACCAGATGAGCGGGATCAACCAGGTGCCGGTCAACGCGAGCATCGGGATGACGTTCCCGGCCGCCCTCCGCTCGATCCTTCGCCAGGCGCCGAACATCATCATGATCGGCGAGATCCGGGACATGGAAACCGCGAGCATCGCGACGAACGCGTCGCTCACCGGCCACCTCGTGCTTTCGACGCTCCACACGAACGACGCGCCCAGCGCGATCGCCCGCCTCGTGGACATCGGGATCAAACCGTTTCTCGTCTCGACCTCGGTGCGTGCGATCGTCGCCCAGCGGCTCGTCAGGCGGCTTTGCCCGAAGTGCAAGGTGCCCGCCGAACTCACGGAATATGAAATGCACATGCTCCATCTGGACAGCGGCCAGTTGACCGACTCGCATATCATGCGCCCGGTCGGATGCGAGCTCTGCCGGGGGAAGGGATACAAGGGACGCATGGGCATTTTCGAGATTTTCATCGTGGACGACGAGGTCCGCAACATGATCAACAACAACGCCTCCACCATCACGCTCCGCCAGCGCGCCAAGGAACTCGGCATGCGCACGCTCCGCGAAGACGGCATCCGCAAGGTCCTCGCCGGCATGACGACCGCCGAGGAAGTGCTCACCACCACGATGGGAGATCTGGACTAACCGCATGGACGCAAAACAAGTCACGGAAATTTTCACGGAGCGCGGGCTGATCACCCAGGAGCAGGCCGCCGCGTTCATTCAGGAGGCCGCGGCGTCCGAGAAACCGATCGAGCGGATCCTTGTGGAACACTCGGTGGTGGAGGAGGACGGGTTCATTCAGGTGATCGCGGATTCGATCGGGGCGGAGGCCTACAACCTGAACGAGTTCGCGCCCGACACGACCGTGCTCGGGCTGATTCCCTCCGGCCTCGCCAGGCTGCACGGGGCCATGCCGATCATGGGTTCGGGGAACACGATCATCGTGACGCTGACCGATCCGCTCAATCCGCAGACCATCGAAGACCTGCGTTTCGCGCTCGGCCGGGAAATCCAGGTCATGGTGGCTTTCCCTTCCAAGGTCAAGGCCCTGATCACCCGGCACTACGGGTCGGAGGTCACGAACTTCGACGACATCATCGCGCAGCTGGGAGCCGGTTCGGACCTGCTGGTCACCGGTGGCGCCGGGGACACTTTCAATCTGCAGGCGGTCGCGGCCGAGGCGAATACCGGGCCGATCATCAAATACGTGGACCTGATCCTCGACAAGGCGATCGCCGCGCGGGCGAGCGACATCCATTTCGAGCCGTTCGAAACCGAATTCAAAATCCGCTACCGCGTGGACGGCGCCCTCTACGAGATGGATCCGCCGCCGCTGCACCTCGCCCTCCCGGTGATCTCGCGTGTGAAGGTGATGTCGAACCTCAATATCGCCGAGCGCCGCCTGCCGCAGGACGGCCGCATCCAGCGGACGATCGGCGGCCGACAGGTGGACCTGCGCGTCTCGACGCTGCCCACGACGTTCGGCGAGAGCGTCGTGCTGCGCGTTCTCGACCGCTCCAGCGTGAATCTCGATCTCGAAACCCTCGGCATGCCGGAGGGCATCTACAACTATATCCTGCACGTCATCGAGAAGCCGAACGGGATCTTCATCGTCACCGGTCCCACCGGCTCCGGAAAAACGACCACGCTTTATTCCTGCCTGCGAAAAATCAACACGATCGATTCCAAACTCCTGACGGCCGAGGATCCGGTCGAATATGAAATTGACGGGATCATCCAGGTCCCGATCAACGAGGGGATCGGCCTGAATTTCGCGCGCGTCCTGCGGGCGTTTCTCCGCCAGGATCCCGACCGGATCCTCGTCGGAGAAACCCGCGATATCGAGACCGCGCAAATCGCCATCC
>JBAXTX010000199.1:0-3178 GCA_037129975.1 Verrucomicrobiia bacterium
GCTGCATCTGCTCGATCGGCAGCATCCAGAACATCGCGCAGGGGCTCGCGGATTCGTCGTTCGGCGTGCCGGTCACGGTGCTGGCGTTCGGGCTGCTGCCGCTGGCGTTCGCGCTTCTGTTCGGGCGCGTGTTTTGTTCTTCGGTCTGCCCGCACGGCGCGCTGCAGGATCTGATGCTGCTCAAGCCGGTCACCGTGCCGGTGTGGCTGGAGCACGGGATGCGGCTGATCCCCTATACGTATCTCGGACTCGCGATGATTTTTGCGGCAACCGGCGGCGGTTATATCATCTGCCAATACGATCCGTTCGTGACCATTTTCCGCCTGAGCGGCACCGCGCTGATGGTCTCGTGCGGCATCGGCCTGCTCGTGCTCGGCATATTTGTCGGGCGACCGTACTGCCGGTTCCTTTGCCCGTACGGCGTGCTGCTCGGGTTGGCGTCGAACGTCTCGAAGTGGCGGGTCCGGATCACGCCGGACACCTGCACCCAATGCCGCCTGTGCGAGCAGGCGTGCCCGTTCAACGCGATCAACAAATCCACCGTCGAGACCCCGTCGCGCACCGTGACGGCGGACAAACGGCGGCTGGCCGCGATGATCCTGCTGCTGCCGCTGCTGCTCGGTCTTGGCGGCTGGCTCGGCGGATTAACGGGGAAAAATCTGGCACGCAACCACCGGACCGTGAACCTGGCCGAGCGCGTCTGCCTCGAGGAATCCGGCAGGGCGTCCGGCACGACCGACACGTCGGCCGTTTTCCGCGCGACCGGCGCACCGGTCGAGAGCTTGTATGCCGACGCCCGGACGGTGCGCGACCGCTTCGTGTTGGCCGGACGTCTGTGCGGCGTGTGGATCGCGCTCGTGGTCGGCGGCAAACTGATCGCGCTGGCCATCCGCCGGAAACGCCACGACTACGAAGCCGACCAGTCCCGCTGCGTCGCCTGCGCCCGATGCTTTCTGTCCTGCCCGCAGGAACTCCAGCGCCTCGGCCTGCCCGTGCCCGAAGGCGCGCCGCTGGCACCACCTCCATGAGCGACATGCGGTGTGTCCAGGCCACGAGGATTCCATATTTTTAGTGAACCTCTTTGAACTTGATGGCGACCCCTTCCGCATTCATGGCACCCCACGAATCCCACGTTGCGCCACCTGTATACTTGACTCTGACAACAGCATCAGCTCCGACCTTCTTGGCCACCTGTTCCAGTTTGACGTTCACATCGTCTGTTGTCGGATTCTCATTGAACACGGTCAGCTTCTTCACGGAAGCTTTTATCACGCCCAGTTCCGTGTATGATCCGGTCACATCACCCGGGGTGATCAACATCGTGGTTCTGGAAGTTTCTTCGCGTGTTCTGCCCGGCGCAAAACTCGAAGAGGACCGAAGACTGGCGCAGCCCGTGGAAAGAACCAAGCATGCCAGCACAGATATGATTGTAAAATGTATGGGTTTCATGGGTTTGTTTTTGTTTTCACAACCATCCCATAACACGCGAACGCGAGGTGTCGAGCCTCTGATTTACAGGGCTGGAGCATAGCGGAGTGAGAATCGAGATTTAGGATTTTGGGATGCTCTCTGACACAATCAGAAATGTGGCTGTCCCACAGGAATGTTCAAAACCCTTTGAAAAAGGGTTGCGCGGGGTGGGTATGAAGCGAAAGCTGCCCGATGCTGTCCCATAGGATTGCAGGAGACTGGTTAAATCCCATCGCCGCCAGAGTGCGCTGCGGATCAAAGTGAAGATTCGGTCAAAGTCAAAGATGACATGTAGCCGACAGGAGGCACGAAGATTGCCACCCTGTCGGCTTCAATGAATACTAACGGCGGAATCAAAGCGAGGTCCGAGGCGAAAGCCAAGGAAGAACAGACAACGAAACTTGGGCTCGACGTGCATGCCGGGCAGATCACGGTGTGCCGGCAGCAGGAGGGGTTGCTGGCACAACCGGCCCAGAAGATGAGCTGGGAGCGATGTCTTGGATGGATCCAGGAACAGGTGGCGAGCGGGGCGAAGGTTTACAGTTGCTACGAAGCCGGGCCATGCGGATACGG
This sequence comes from Verrucomicrobiia bacterium, assembly GCA_037129975.1. Classification (GTDB taxonomy): domain Bacteria; phylum Verrucomicrobiota; class Verrucomicrobiia; order Chthoniobacterales; family Terrimicrobiaceae; genus QYQL01. The sequence goes on from JBAXTX010000199.1 coordinate 2,044, forward strand.
CCTGCACCGGCAGTTGACGGCACTTGGCGTGACCAACTATGTGGTGGCACCGCAACGCTGGGATGAACGGGGGCGGCGAGTGAAGACCGACAAGCACGACGCGCGGGAGTTGGTGGGTCAGGGGTCAGTCATTTTTTATTGCATTTTTAATTGCATTCCGTCTTTTACGCAGATTCCGGTCCTTCCCGAGCCTGATGCGTGTTTTGCAAATCTGATAGCAGCACCAACTCCTGGTTCCCATTCCCAACTCCCCGCTGACCCAGTCCAGTCTCATCGTGGTTTCCGCCTGGATCAGTTCGGCAAGGAGGCATTTCTTCCAATCGCTCTTTCTCGCATCGCACAGTTCGGATTGCGTTGTCTGGAAATATTCCAGCCCCGCCTGCAAAAGCTCCCGGGCACGTTGCTCCCCGTGGTCGCGTACATCCTTCCCATTGTAGCCATCGGACTTTTTCCCTGCCCGCTCCCTCAATTTCCCTGATGCCAGTTTCAGCAGCTTCTCACGGAACTTCTGCGAACCAAAAAACCATCCCCGCCGCATGGCCGAATGAACGGCCAACTCCGGCTTCCCCTCGCCCTCCGAATATGCCGATCCTGCCTTCGTGGGATGCTTCCAATCCACCCGCCGCTCCAACACTTCCAAATACTCTCGCCGTCCGCTGGCCGAATCCTCGCACCCGCACACCTCAAATCCCGTTTCCGTCTCCATCCACTCTGGACGCGACCGCGCGGCTGAGACATAATTCTTCACGCTGCTCCAAGGATAACTTTCCAAGCCATCAGCCTCTTTGACCATTCCGGCTCGAACAGGATTGAGGTGAATGTAATCCATCAGCGCCCAAAAACAGTTGCCCGGCTCCACCAAAATCGACTTGTAACGCCCTCCAAAAACATGCCCCCAGAGCCGATGCCTCGTGTTGATCCGCCGCGTGTATGCGTTTTGCAGCCATCCCATCCCCCGCGCGAGGTTGGCCTGCGGAGTTTCCAGCAGCAGGTGGTAATGATTTGTCATAAGCACGTAGGCATGAACACGGAATCCCGTTCGTTCGCATGCCTCTGCCAATGTCCGCAAAAACGTCACGCGGTCCTGGTCATCCCGCACGATCGCCTCGCGACGATTCCCCCGCGCCATCACATG
>JBAXTX010000002.1:0-44449 GCA_037129975.1 Verrucomicrobiia bacterium
TGTTGGTTCCCATCGTTGTTGAACAGACCGGGCGCGGAGAGCGCAGTTACGACATTTACTCGCGGCTCCTCAAGGACCGCATCATCTTCATCGGCACGCCGATTGATGACCATGTCGCCAATCTCGTCATCGCGCAGCTTCTCTTCCTCCAGATGGACGACGGAAAAAAAGACATCAGCATCTACATCAACTCGCCGGGCGGTTCGGTGACTTCCGGTCTGGCGATCTACGACACGATGCAGTTCGTCACCTGCGACGTGAACACCTACTGCATCGGTATCGCCGCCAGCATGGGAGCCGTCCTCCTCGCCGCCGGCACGAAAGGCAAGCGCTACGCCCTGCCGAATTCCGACATCATGATCCACCAGGTCTCGGGCGGGGCCCAGGGCCAGGCAAGCGACGTCGAGCGACAGGTCGAGTTCATGTTCAAACTCAAGAAGCGACTCACAGGCATCCTCTCCCTCCACTCCGGGAAACCGGTCGAGCAGGTCGCTGCCGACGCGGACCGCGACTATTACATGACTGCCCTGGAAGCCAAAGCCTACGGCCTTGTGGACGAGGTCGTCTCCTCCCGCAAGGAGATCAAGGAGATCAAGGACGTAACCAAAGCGTCCGGATAAGCCATGTCCCGCCCGAATCCCCTCGCGATGTGCTCGTTCTGCGGAAAGACCCGCGCGGAAGTGCGCAAGCTCATCGACGGGCCGGGGGTTTGCATCTGCGACAGTTGCATCACCATCTGCAAGGGAATCCTCGACAAGGAATTCAAAGAGGAGAGCCGGAAGTCAAAAACCGTCCTGCGCGTTCCCAAGCCCTCGGACATCAAAAGCCGGCTCGACCAGCATGTGATCGGGCAGGAACTGGCGAAGAAGGTTCTCGCGGTGGCCGTCCACAACCACTACAAGCGCCTCCTCCAGGAATCCCCCTCCTCGCTCGACCCGCTCGCCGATGTCGAAATCGAAAAGAGCAACATCCTCCTCATCGGGCCGACCGGATCCGGGAAAACCCTGCTCGCCCGCACGCTTGCAAAAATCCTGGACGTTCCGTTCTGCATCGCCGATGCCACCTCGATCACCGAGGCGGGTTATGTCGGCGAGGATGTCGAAAATATCGTCCTCCGCCTCCTCCAAAACGCCGACTACGACGTGAAGCGCTGCGAGACGGGCATCGTCTATATTGACGAAATTGACAAGATCGGACGCAAGACCGACAACGTCAGCATCACCCGCGATGTCTCCGGCGAGGGCGTCCAGCAGGCGCTTCTCAAAATCCTCGAAGGCACGGTCTGCAATGTCCCTCCGCAGGGCGGACGCAAACACCCGCACCAAGAATACATCCAGGTGAACACGGAAAAAATCCTTTTCATCTGCGGGGGAGCTTTCGTCGGTCTCGACAAAATCATCCAGCGCCGGATCGGCGGACGCGCGATGGGATTCCACACGCACGAGTTGCTGCCGGCCGATTTCCTCGAGCGCGAGGCTCTCAAAAGCGTCGAGCCGGAAGACCTGCTCGGCTTCGGGCTCATCCCGGAATTTATCGGACGCCTCCCGGTCGTCGCCGCCCTCGACGAACTCACCGAGGATCAGCTCGTCACCATCCTCACCGAGCCGAAGAACGCGATGGTCAAACAATTCACCAAGCTCCTCGGCATGGACGGCGTCGTCCTCAACCTGACGAAGGACGCCCTGAAGGCTCTCGCCTCCGAGGCCGTCAAAAAAGGCACCGGCGCGCGCGCTCTCCGGTCGTTGCTCGAACGCATCATGCTCGACATCATGTACGACTCGCCCGGGCGCGAGGACATCGCCGAAGTCACGATCACCCGCGCGGTCGTCGAGGGCAAACGCGCCCCCCTCATCCGCAAAAAGCAGGAAAAAAACGCGGCCTGAAACGCGGGGAAATCCCACGCGCACGAGTCCGGCGGAGACGACAGACCTTGCAAGCCGATCGCCCGCACGCCGGGCAGAGAAGAATGTCTGGTTGCCGCAAGCCGGCGGGGGTGGTAGGGTTCCCATCATGAAACCTTTTCTTCTGGCTCTCCTGCTTGGCATGGCTTCGGCTGCGGCGCAGGAATTCGTTGCCCCTGCCGGGCGGCATCGCGAGATCATTCCTGAGGTCAAGGAGACAAAGCCGACGATCGAGGGGATCGTGAAGGAAATTTTCACCAGGAAGCCCTGGCAGGCGGTCAACCCGCTTGCTCCGATGACCCATGGCACCGGCGAAAAATTCGTTTCGCGGGATTTCGGCCCCGCCACTCCCCACCACTCGGAAACCCTCACCGTCGTCGGCGTTGAATGGTGAACTCCCTTCGGTCGCGCTCTTCTGCGCGACATATCTCCGACCGGAGATGCTCCACATCCACCGGCAGATCGCCGGGTTGAGAAACTTTTCTCCGCTCGTCATCACGCAGAAACGCGAGGGCAACTGGCCGACGGAACGGATCCGCGTCGTCCCCCGGTCGCCGCTTCGGTTTTTGGCGCGCGGGATCGAACGCCTGACCGGCCGGCCGTGGCAGATCGGCGCATGTGAGGCGGCGCGCATCGGGTCCCTCGCTTCGGAATCCGCTCTCCTTCACATTTTTTTCGGCAATGCGGCGATCCGCCTTCTGCCACTGATCCGGCGCGTCAACGTCCCGGTTGTCATCTCGTTTCACGGTTCGGATGTCACCGGGGCGATCGCGACTCCGGCGTTCGGGGACTCGCGGCGCGAGATGTTCGGACGTTCGCGCCTGGTCCTCTGCCGGTCCGCCCAGCTTGCCGGGAAGGTTGCGGAGCTCGGATGCGCGCCCGCAAAGCTCCGGATCATGAAGACGGTTTTGCCGGAGATCGCTTTCGTTACGCGCGCGGCCCCGCCGGATGGCGCATGGCAGATCGTCCAAGCCGCCCGGCTTGTGCCGAAAAAGGGCCTCGCCACCTCGCTGCGCGCATTTTCCCTGTTCAAAAAATCCTTTCCGGAATCCCGTTTCACCATTGCCGGCGAGGGACCGCTCGAAGCCGAATTGCGCGCCCTCGCCGCCTCGCTGGGAGTTGCCGGTTCGGTTTCTTTCGCCGGATTTCTCCCGCAGCAGCCGCTCCAAAAAGTTTTTTCCTCGGCGCACCTTTTCCTCCATCCGAGCGAAACCGTCGCGGGGGATGTCGAGGGGATTCCGAATTCCCTTCTGGAGGCGATGGCCTCCGGACTTCCGGCGGTGGCGACGTGCCACGGAGGGATCCCCGAGGTCATTGCCGACGGGGCGACGGGACTGCTCTGCCCGGAGCGCGATCACGCCGCGGTGGCGTCGGCGCTTCTCCGCCTGGCCCGCGAACCCGCGCTCTACCGGAGGATCGCGCAAGCCGGGTCGGAATCCGTCCGAGAACAATTCTCGGCGGATCGCCGGATCGCGGACATCGAATCCCTCTACCGCGAGGCTACGAAAGAATTTTGATGTAGGCCTTCGCGCGGAGGCCCTCGATCCAGTGCTGCTGGACTTTCATGCGCTCCTGCTGGATGAGGTTGCGCTCGATCTCGTCGCGGACCTCGGGGATCGGCTTGATGGCGGCGTTCTTTTTCGCCTCCACAAACAGGATATAGTAGGATTCGCCGAGCTTGACGACCTGGCTGACCTGGCCGGGGCTGAGCGCGAAGGCGACCTTCGAGAGCTGCTCGTTGAGCGTGCCGCGCTCGATCCAGCCCCAGTCGCCCCCGGTGTCGCGGGTTCCCTCGTCCTCGGAATACATCTCGGCCATCCGGTTGAACTCGGCCCCGGCGACAAGCTTCTGGCGGATTTCTTCGGCCGTCTGCGCCTTGTTCTCGGTGCTGGGAACATCCCCCGCCACACCCTCGCGAAGGACGATCATCCGCAGCTTGACCTGCTCCGGGATCGCGTAGGAACCTTTGTTTTTGTTGTAAAACGCCTGGATTTGATTCGGAGAAATCACGAAGTTCTCGTTGACTTTCGACTGCCGCATCGCCTGGACGACGATCTTTTCCTTTTCGACGTCTTTGAAGCGGGTGATCGTGTAGCCCTGTGCCTGGAGGGTTCTCACGAACGCCGAACGATCGCCGCCGAATTCTTCGCGGATGATCGATTGCACGCGGTCGTCCACAACGTAGTCGGGAATGTTCGCCCCCTTTTCCTGCAACTTCCGGAATTCCTGGATGATGAGCTGCCGGTCCACGAGATCCTTCAGGGCGGCAAGCCGCATCTCGTTGACCCGGGCCGCGAGGTCGGGCCCGGAGTAGGCCTTGCGAATCTCCCGCTCCCGCGAGCCGATCAGCTCGCGAACCTGCGAGATCGTGATCACCTCGTTGTTGACGATGGCGGCCACCCCGTCAATGACCTCCGCCTTCTGCGCCGCCAGAGGAAGGAGGACAGAAAAAAAGGCGAAGGGAAAAAGTAAAAACAAAAATCTCATCGGCTGGGCATCCTTTCCAAGAGTGTCAGGATCTCGCGCAGCCTAGAATCGGGGTCGGATGCCGTCAAGCGGGGAAACCGTCCGCCGATCAGGATGTAGCTGCCGCCGCGCGTGAGCATCAGCTTTTCGCCGCGCACTTCGACGACAGGAATCCTCCTCCGCGAGGCCTCCAGACGGATGGCCGCGAGAAGGAGGGCGTTTTCCGCGACCGGGGGAACTTTTCCGAAGCGATCCTTCCAGACGGCGAGGAGGGCATGGATTTCTTCCCGCGAGGAGGCCTCGGCCACCCGCCGACAGGCCTCGATCCGGAGACGGCTTTCCGAGATGTAGGCCGCAGGGATGAAAGCCCCGGCGACGTTGTCGGCACCGAGAAATTCCGCCTCGTCGGTTTTCAGGAAGTCGAACCGCAGGGTGGCCGTGCCGCCGCCGGTGCGGTTGCCTTTGAGGGATTCGACCGCGCGCTTGAGGAGCTTGCAATACAGGTCGAACCCGACGGCGATGATGTGCCCGCTCTGCGCCGTGCCAAGGAGGTTGCCGGCCCCGCGGATCTCGAGGTCGCGCATCGCGATTTTGAAACCCGAGCCGAGATCCGAATATTGCTTGATCGCCGAAACCCGCTTCCGCGCCGCACCGACGCTCATCAGCTCGCGGGGGAGCATGAGAAACGCATAAGCCTTGTGGCTCGACCGCCCGACCCGCCCGCGAAGCTGGTAGAGGTCGGCAAGCCCGAACCGGTCGGCCCGGTCAATGATGATCGTGTTCGCGTTCGGGATATCGAGCCCGCTCTCGATGATCGTGGTCGAGACCAGCACGTCCGCGTTTCCGGCCACAAACGCCCGCATGACCGCTTCGAGCTCCCTCTCCTCCATCTGCCCGTGCCCGACAACCACGCGCGCGCCGCCGCACAGCTCGCGGATCCTCATCGCCGTGCGCTCGATGCTCATGACCCGGTTGTGCAAAAAAAAGACCTGTCCGCCGCGGGCGATCTCGCGGGCGATCGCGTCGCGGATGATCCGCTCGTCATACCCGCAGACAACCGTCTCGACCGGCTGGCGGTTCGGCGGGGGCGTCTCGATGAGCGACATGTCCCGCGCGCCCATGAGCGAAAGGTAGAGCGTGCGCGGGATCGGCGTGGCCGAGAGCGTGAGCACGTCCACCAGGCGGAACTTCTCCTTGAGCGCGTCCTTGTGCCTGACCCCGAACCTTTGCTCCTCGTCCACCACGACAAGGCCGAGATTTTTGAAGGAGACATCGGGGGAAATCACGCGATGGGTCCCGATGACGATATCCACGCTGCCATCGGCAAGCGACTGGAGGACGTGCTTCTGCTCGGCTGGCGAGCGATACCGGCTCAGGAGTTCGATCGTCACCGGGTATTCGCTCATCCGCTCGCGGAACGTCTGGAAATGCTGCTGGGCCAGCACGGTGGTGGGCGCGATGACCGCCGCCTGTCTGCCGCCGGCCACGGTTTTGAACGCCGCGCGGATCGCGACCTCGGTTTTTCCAAACCCGACATCACCGCAGATGAGCCGGTCCATCGGGCGCACGGATTCCATGTCGGCTTTCGTGTCCGCAATCGCGCGCAATTGGTCCGGGGTCTCGGTGAAGAGAAACGACCGCTCGAATTCCTGCTGCCAGTGCGAGTCCGGCGGGAACGCATGCCCGGTCCCGTTCTCGCGTTCGGCCTGCACGCGCAGCATCGTCGTCGCATACTCGAAAATCCCGCGCGAGGCTTTCTCTTTTGCCTTCTGCCACCGTCCGTCTCCCAGCTCGGAGAGATCCGGATGCCGCCTGCCGAGGCCGACATAGCGCGAGACCTGCCATGCCTGGTCAAGCGGAACATAGAGCCTCGATCCGCGCGCGAACTCCAGCGCCAGCACCTCTCCGCCCCCGTCGGGCGCCTGCTGCAAGCCGAGGAAGCGCCCGATCCCCTGGTCGAGGTGGACAACCAGATCGTCTTCCTCAAACTCCGAAAAATCCATGGTCGCCCGGCCCGAGCGGAGGCGTTCGCGGCGGAGGGCCGCCCGGTGCGAGCGCTGGCTGGCCGAGCGTCCGAGCACCTCGGCATCCGCCAGCAGGGCGAGCTTCGCATGCGGGCAGACAAACCCCCGCGTGGCCGGGACCGGAAGAAACCGCATCCGCGAGGCGTCGAAATCGAAGCCGTCCGCAAGCTCGCGGAACCTCTCGCCTTCGCCCTCGTTGTTGCAGGCAAACGCCACCGTCCAACCCGCCGCATCCCATTCCCGCAGCTGCACGAAGAACCGTTCGCGCTTCACCGCATCAAGAACGAGGTCGCCCGCGCCAAGCTCCGCGAAGGGCGGAGGATAGAAAGCCGGCGCCCCCTCCTCTCCGAAAGGCTCAACCGGGAATCCGCTCCCGAGATGAATCCCTTCTCCGGGTGCCTCCGGATCCACCTCGATCACGGCATCGGCTTGTTGGAAGAACGCCCGCAGGGTCGCCCCGGTGCCCGGCGTGACAAGGATCTCGACGGACTCGACGATTGCCACGGACCCCTGGCTGTCGAGATCGAACTCGCGCAGGGAATCGATTTCCCGATCGAACCACTCGGCGCGGTGCGGACGCGAGGCCTGCCAGGAAAAGACATCGAGGATTCCGCCGCGTTTCGCGAACTGACCGCGCGCGGTCACCTGCGGCGAGCGCTCATATCCGGCCTGGGCGAGGCGTTCCGTCACTTCCTCCATCGGGATATTCTGTCCTTTGCGAAGCGTGAATGCTCCCCGGAGAAAAGTCTCCGGCGCGGGAACCTGCGCCTCCCACTGGGCGGCGTGGATCACGATCACCTCGTCCCCGCCGACCCTTGCCAGCGCGCGCAGCAACTCGAGCCGCTCGGACGCGGTCTCGGGGTCCGGCAAAGCATCCCCGGAGGGAATCTCCAATTCCGGAAACAGGCGCACGCGCGGGCTCCACGCCGCAAGCTCCGGGGCAAAATCTTCCTGCCGCCGCACGTCCGGACAAACCACCCACACCCGCCCGGGAAGCCTCCGCAGGAGGAGCGCGGCCACGAACGGCTGGGCCGGCCCGGCAATCCCGCCCAGCATGTCGCCGGGCCGGCACTCCAGCATCCGCCGGATCCCGGCATCGGCCTCCGCTCGTTCGAGCAGCCAATTGGCTCCGGTGCTTTTCATGAAATCCCATTGAAAGGCCGCCGAGGGGGAAGGCTTCCCGGAAATCCGCGGGGAGGCCCTGATTTCACAGCCACTTCTTGCGTTTGAAAAAGAGGAGCATCCCGGTGACGATGCTCAGGCAGAGCGCCCAGAACGCCAGGTAGCCGAACGGCCAGTTCAGCTCGGGCATGTTCCATTTTTGCTCCGTGTTGAAATTCATCCCGTAAACCCCCGCGAGAAATGTCAGGGGAATGAACACGACCGACACGATCGTGAGCACGCGCATGATCTCGTTTGTGCGGAACCCGAGGCTCGACAGGTAAAGATCCATGAGCCCGGCGGTCAGGTCGCGGCAGCTCTCGATGATGTCAATGATCTGGGTCGTGTGGTCGTAGCAGTCGCGCAGAAAAATCTGCGTTTCACGCCCGATCAGCCCGGTATCGTCGCGGAGGAGCGAATTGAAAATCTCGCGCTGCGGCCAGGCGGCGCGGCGGAGGAAGAGGAGCAGGCGCTTCGCCTCGTAAAGTTTTTTGATCGTGGCGCGCGACGGCTTGTCGAGAAGCTCCTCCTCGACGGCCTCGATCGAATCGCCGACCGACTCGAGGACGGGAAATATCCGGTCCACCGTCGCGTCGAGGAGCGCGTAGGCGAGGTAGTCGGCCTTCCTCTTGCGCGAGTAGCCGCGTCCGGCCCGGAGGCGGGCGCGGACCGCCTCGAAAACATCATGCCCCCGCTCCTCTTGAAGCGTGATCACGAAATACTCTCCGAGAAACAGGCTGATCTGCTCGAAAGCGAGCTGCTCGGTCTCGTCGAAATAGATCATCTCGGTGACGATGAAAAAGTGGTTCGTGTAATGCTCGAGCTTCGGCCGCTGGGCGGTGTTGAGCACGTCCTCGATCGCGAGCGGATGGATCTGAAAATGGTCCGCGAGCTTTTTGAGCAGCTCGACGTCCCCGAGGCCGTCAATGTTGATCCAGTTCACCTTCGCCGGGTCCAGGCGCGCGGCCAGCTCCTCGAACGTTTTGAAATCGGCCTCGAGAATCGTCTCCGCGTCATACTGGATCAGGCTGATCTCGGCATGCGCCTTCGCTCCCTCGCGCGGCAGAAGCGTGCCGGGCGGCGTGCCGGCCGGTTTGTAGTTGATCCGGATCATAGAGGTCTTTTCCGCCGCCTGTTGCCCGGCGGAACTCCTGCACGCTGGCGTGGCGGCGGATTTATGACAACGGGAAAATGGTCCCAGCCCGCTGGCCATCCGTCGGGGCATTGTCCCGGGGCATCAAGCTCCCCGATTTGGGTGAGCAGGGTGCGGGGGAACGGCCATTCCTTCAGCAGGCGCCGGGCCCGGCGCTCGGGCACGGCCAGGAGCAACTCGTAATCCTCCCCGTCGGTGAGCGCGGAGCCCGCGCCACGGCGCACCGGAAGGCTGGCGAGATCCACATGAAACCCGCAGCCCGATGCCCTGGCCAGACGCGGCAGATCGCTCCCCAGCCCGTCGCTCAGGTCCATCATCGCATGCGGGCGCACATGGCGGGCGAGCCAGCGCCCCTCGGCCAGTCGCGGAACAAAATCCAGATGATGCCCGGCGAGCGAGCCGCCCAGTTTTCCCGTGACCAGAAGCCGGTCGCCCGGACGGCCCCCGCCGCGCAACACCGGACGCACGCCGTCCATCGTGCCGGTCAGAGCCACGGAGACGGCGATTCCGCGGGTCTGCCGGGAGATCTCGCCGCCCGCAACCGTCACCCCGAACCTCGACGCCGCACGCCGGATTCCGCGATAAAAGTTTTCCCAATACTCGGGATCAATATCCGGCGGGGAAAAGATCGTGATGAGCGCGAATTCCGGGATGCCACCCATCGCGGCGATGTCGCTCAGCGGGCGGCAGAGCGCCTTCCATCCGACCCGTGCGGGGTCGTGACCGCGGAGGAAATGCACGTCCTCGACCACGCAGTCGGTTTTCAAAAGGAGAAGCCGCCGACCCGAGCGCACGACCGCGCAATCGTCCCCCGGTCCCACAACCAGATCCCCGCGGGTCTCCAGCCCGCGGAGGATTTTTTTGAGCAGCATGTCCTCGCCCGTCATTTTGCGAAATCCGGCCACAGGAGGGCCGCGATGATATTGAGGGCATTGAAGGCCGAGTGCATCGCAATCGGTGCCCAAAGCGAGCCGCAGCGTTCATAGACAAGAACCAGCCCCAAACCCAGGAGGGTCAGGCCGGGCAGGGCCGGAGCGTGCCAGTGGATGAGCGCAAAAAGAACGGCTGTCCCGAAAATCGCCGCAGGTCTTCCCAGATAGGTTCTCGCCACGCCGTAGAGGCAGCCGCGAAAAATCAGTTCCTCGGCCACCGGGGCCGCGATGACAGCGATCGCGATGACGGCCGTCCGCTCCCGCCATCCCGGGCTTTGCAAAAGGAATTCCACAATCGGCTGCAGGCTTTGCTCCGGCCCGGCCCATGCGTAGATCAGGGCCTGGACCAGAAAGATCGGAGGCAGAAACATCACCAGCCAGCCGAGCGCGATCCACGGGTTCCACCCCCCTGTGCGGAGGCCGAACGACCGCACGATATCGAATCCCCGGGCCACCAGAAACCCGAGAACAAAAAAGACGAGCCCCGCATAAAGCGCTCCGCTTTTCACCACATCTTCGAGGCCCAGCCTGCTGACGGAACGCCCCGAGGAGCCCGCCCCCATCGCCAGAAACAAGGCGACAAGCCCGCCCGACAACATCCCCTCCGGCCAACCCCAGCGGGCGGAGGGAAACCCGCACGGATTCGCGAGAGCCGTCGGCAGGGCACGGCGAAATACCGCGATCGCAAAAACCGACGCGACCAAAAAAATGACAATTTGCACAGTCACGCGGAAACCGATACCTGCTCCCCGTCAAAACTTCCAGCCCGGTTATCCCGTCCCGGAAAAATCACTCGAACGGGTAATGCAATCCGATTTGCGAACGAATCTCGTCCATGCTCTCCACCGTTGCGAGCGTGTCGGCAAGCGGCATGAGCGGGCTTTCGATTTCTCCGGATTGCAGGCAGCGCATCGCCTCCTCGATTTCGTATTCGAAGCCCTCTCCCCGGAAAGGCTCGCGGATCGTTTCCAAATCGCTTCCCACCGTCACCATCGCCTCCTGCGCCGAGATGAACGTCGAGGGAATGCGGATCCACCCGGCCTCGCCGGCTATCATCAACGCGTTGTCGGCCTGCGCGGCAAAACCACACGCAAATTGGGCGAACGCATCCGGATAACACAGGGAAACCGAAATCATCTCGTCCACTCCTGTCTCAGAAAATTTGGCGGACGCACGGATCTTGTCGGGCCTCCTTCCGAAAACGAATTGTGTCATCGCGAGGTTGTAAACCCCGAGATCCAGAAGCCCGCCCCCCGCCAGATCGGGGTTCAGCCATCGCTTCGACGGATCCTGCCCGACCCGCACACAAAAGCTGGATGTGATCCACCGGCATTCCCCGATCCGACCTTCATCGATCCATTTTCGCACCCGGCCGTAAACCGGCAGAAACCGCGTCCACATCGCCTCCATCAGGAAAACGCGGTTCGAGCGGGCGATCTCAATGAGCTCGCGCGCCTGCGCCGCGTTGACCGTCATGGGCTTTTCGATGAGCACGGGCTTGCCATGCTGGAGAAGAATCTTCGCGGCGGCGAAGTGCGCGTTGTGCGGGGTTGCGATATAGGCGATGTCCACCGACGGATCCGCCGCGAGAGCCCCTATGTCATCGAACGCAAGGCCGGCTCCGAACTCGGAGGCGAAGGCTTGGGCGCGAGAGAGATCCCTCCCCGCCACCGCCCGCAGGTGTCCGCCCTCCGCGAGACGAAGATCCCGTGCAAACTTTCGCGCAATCCCCCCCGGTCCCACGATGCCCCAGCCAATGGATTTTTTCCGCATAAAGATCAACCCTCTCCGTTCAACAAAAATTTGTCCCGCATTTTTTCAACCCGGTGCGCGCCAAATTCGGCGGGGCAAACCGGATGGCCGCGGGCTCAAAGCCCGGTCGGGTGGTCAAGGAACTGCCAGGGGATGGCGAACCGTTCGGAGAGGTCGGCGGCGAGGGCCTTCACTCCGAAGGTCTCGGTCGCGTAATGCCCGGCGTAGAAGAGGTTGACTCCCAGTTCCTCCGCGGCGGTGAACGACCAGTGCGGCCCCTCGCCGGTGATCAGCGTGTCCACTCCCTCGGCCGCCGCCCGCGCGACGGCCCCTCCGGCACCCCCGGTGACCACGCCGATTTTTCGGGCGACAACCGGCCCGCCCGGAGCCAGATGCACGCGGCCGCCCACGGCCTTTTCCAGCAGATCCCGCAGAACTTCCCGGTTGATCTCCGCCACGAACTTCCATCCGATCGCCTGGCCGTCCGTGAAAAAGAACGGCTCGGCTCCGTCGAGTCCCAGATGGCCGGCCAGCAGGGCGTTGTTGCCGAGGCGCGGGTGCGCATCGAGCGGAAGATGCGCGCTGTAGATGGCCATGTCCGCTTCGATGGCGAGTCGGGTCTTGCGGTAGGCCGCCCCGGTCAGGGGGGCCAGCCCGCCCCAGTAAAGCCCGTGATGCACCAGAAGAAGATCCACCCCGGCTGCCGCCGCATCCTGAATGACCGCCTCGCAGGCGTCCACCGCCGCCCCGATCCGCGAGAGCCCGCCCGAGTTCTCGAGCTGCAGCCCGTTCAACGCGTTCGGGTAATCGCCAAAACCGGGAATCCCCAGCAACTCGTTCAGATATCCGACCGCCTCGTTCAAATGCATCCCGGCATTGCATCCGAACCCCGCGAGGATTTGAAGGATTTCTTTTCCGACCGGGTTTTTCGTTCTTTCCTCCGTGCGAGCAGCCGCTGTAGGGTCCGCTGCCTATGCTTAGAGCCGGAATCGTCGGACTCCCGAATGTGGGAAAGTCCACTCTCTTCAATGCCCTCACCCGCACGCGCAAGGCGCAGGCGGCCAACTTTCCGTTTTGCACGATCGAGCCGAATGTCGGGATCGTCAGCGTGCCCGACGAGCGGCTGGACAAGCTCGCCGCGATTTCCAAGTCGGAAAAAATCCTTCCTGCGGCGATCGAGTTTGTGGACATCGCGGGTCTCGTGGCGGGCGCGAGCGAGGGCGAGGGGCTTGGGAACCAGTTCCTGAGCCACATCCGCGAGGTGGATGCGATCATCCAGGTCGTGCGCTGCTTTGAGAGCGACGACATCCACCACGTCACCGGTTCGGTGGATCCGATCCGGGACATCGAGGTCGTCAACACCGAGCTGATCCTCGCGGACATGGCCTCGGTGAAAAAGCGTGCCGAGCGCTCGCAGAAAGGCGCGCGGAGCGGGGACAAGGAGGCCAAGGCCGAGCTGGCCCTGACAGAAAAGCTGCTGCCGCACCTCGATGACGGACGCCCCGCGCTCACGCTCGAACTCGGCCCGGAGGAGAAAGCGCTTCTGAAGGGATTCTTCCTCCTCTCGTCGAAGCCCACGCTTTTTGCCTGCAACGTCGGCGAGAACGACCTCGGGTCGCTCGAGGGCGAATCGGCGGCCTCGAAACATGTGCGGGCCGTCCGCGAATATGCGGCCGCCCATCTCGGCAGCGAGGCGGTCGTGATCAGCGCGCAGATCGAAAGCGAGCTGGCCGACCTCCCGCCGGAGGAGGCGAAGGAATTCCTTTCCGGGCTCGGGGTCTCGGACAGCGGGGTGAGCCTCCTGATCCGCGCCGCCTACCACCTGCTCGGGCTGCGCACCTACCTGACCACCGGACCGAAGGAAACCCGCGCGTGGACGATCCATGCCGGCGACAAGGCCCCGGCGGCCGCGGGGGTGATCCACAGCGATTTCGAACGCGGTTTCATCGCCGCCCAGACGATCGCATTCAGTGATCTCATGGCCCACGGCTCGGAAGCCAAAGCCCGCGAAGCCGGCAAGCTCCGGCTCGAAGGCAAAGAGTACGTCGTCCAGGACGGCGATGTCGTCGAATTCCGGTTCAACGTCTGACCCGCGATATTCCTGCGGCACCGCGCGTTCCGGACCGAAACGTTGCCTGCTCGCGGTCACCGAGAGCGATCGCTTTCTGCTGTTTTACCGTGGCGTCGCCGACAAATCCGGAAAATCTGCTTGCCAGAATCCGTTCCGGGTGGTCTGCTTTCCTCCCTTTCCGCCCTGTCGGCGGATACCTTTACTATGGCGAAAGAAATTGTTGGAAAGATCAAGTTGCAGATTCCTGCGGGGCAGGCGAATCCGGCTCCTCCGGTGGGCCCGGCCCTCGGTCAGCAGGGCGTGAACATCATGGCGTTCTGCAAAGAATTCAATGCGGCGACACAGAAACAGTCGGGGGACATCCTTCCGGTGGTCATCACCGTTTACAAGGACAAGAGCTTCTCCTTCATCACGAAGTCCCCGCCTGCGGCGATCCTTTTGAAAAAGGCGGCCGGTCTGGCATCGGGCTCGAAAGAGCCGAACAAGACGAAAGTCGGCAAGCTGACCAAAAAGCAGGTCATGGACATCGTCAAAATCAAGATGAAGGACATGAACGCGCGCGACGAAGAGGCCGCGTTCCGCACGCTTTGCGGCACAGCCCGCCAAATGGGGCTCGAAGTCGGCGACTAAAATCATGTCCAAGCAGGCCAAAAAACCGGGCCGGGCCGTCAAAAAATCCACTGGGAAATCCGGTCCGGCACCTGCGGCTTTGGACAATCTTGGCGAGCTTCCGCGGTCCTACGGGACCGACACCATTTTTCTCGTCGCGCAGGATCCGCACTGGCTTTTCACCTACTGGGATATTGACATTTCCCTGCACCCGGGCGGCAAGACGTTTCTGAAAGTTTTCGGGACGGGGGAGGCGGTCGAGAGCGAAATCGAAGTCCCCTTTGAAACCCGGAACTGGTATATCCCGGTGAAGGACGCGGCTTCGGAATATACCGTCGAAATCGGGTATTATCGAGGCGCGCAATGGAAGGCGATCGCCCGCTCGGTCACCATCCGGACCCCGCAGGACAAGATGTCCGAGTCCGGGGAGTTCCATTACGCCACCATTCCGATGCACCTGAGTTTCCAGAAGCTCATGGAAAATATCCAGGCGACGATGCGGGTCGGGGAGACGCTCATCCAGGCACTCGGCCGGCTGCAGCGCGACGGCAGCCTTCACGATCCGGAGGCGAAAGGCGGGCTCAGCCCGGAGGATCGGATGGTTTTCGAAGCGTTGCTGGGCAAAGAATTTCTCGATGCGATCTCGGGGAGTTCGCTGACTTCCGAGGAGTTGAGTTCGCGGATCCAGCAGCGTCTCGGCGAGCGCCTGCACTCGGAGGGAGCCAGTGAACTCCTGTCGAAAGTTCCGTTGGGACCTGCGGAAAGCAGCCTTTTCAGCGCGTTGAGTGCTCTCGCGGGATCTTCCTCGTGGTCGTCGGAGACGCTTTCCAGTTGGATGGCTGCCGCATTGACGAGCTGGACAGCGCGACCATCGTGGTCACAGTCGGGCCTGGCTTTCCCGACGCAATCCTGGTGGGGAGCCGCCGCTCTCTCGAGTTGGCTGCAGGCTGCGGCGTCCTCGTGGGCGGGCGCGGCGGCGATGTCCAGCGGAAATCTGGCCGCGATGAGCAGTTGGTCCCAGGCCGTCATGTCGAGCTGGAGCCACGCCGAGACAAGCAGTTGGGGAGGTTCGGAAAACCTCGGCTCCTTCGGGTTCGCCCGGGGGGAGTTCTTCCTGCACGTCAATGCCGAGGTCATCTTCTACGGGGGCACTCACCCGCAGGCGAAAGTCACGATCGACGGCAAACCGGTCGCCCTCGCCCCGGACGGGACGTTCCGCTTTCACTTTGTCTTCCCGGACGGAAACCACGAAATCCCCATTGTTGCGACCTCGCCCGACGGTGTTGAGACCCGCTCGGCAACCCTGAAGCTCGCGCGGGCGACATCGCGCACCGGCGACGTCGGACACACCGCCCAGCCTCCGCTCGCCGCTCCGATGGGCGCTCAAGTCTGAAAAGGAAAATCACGGGGCCCGCGCGCGGTTCCGCGCCCGACAGGAGGGTGCGGGAATTCCTCGCGTATCTTGATGCCGAGAGGAACGCGTCGCCGAGAACGATCGTCACGTATCGCACGGCAATCGAGGCGTTCCGCAGATTCCGTCCCTCCGGCTCATGGGCCGGGATGCGGCCCGACGATTACCGGGCATGGATGCTGGACATGATGAAAAGAGAGATGGCGCGGGCGAGCGTGAGGCTCCGCCTCTCGGCGCTCCGGGCGTTCCATGCGTTTCTCCTCATGCGAAACGAGATCAAAAAAAACGTGCTGCGGGAGGTTCTGTTGCCGAAAGCCGGGAAGCAACTGCCGCGATTCCTGACACCGCCGCAGGTCGAAACGTTGATCGGCACGCCGGAAAAAATCGAGAAATCCAGGCAGGCGCCGGTCTGGATGGCGGCGCGCGACACGGCGATCATCGAGCTTTTTTACTCGACCGGGATGCGGCTCTCCGAACTTGCGGGCCTTGATGTCGGAGACGTGGATGTGATTGGCGAGACCGTGCGGGTGACCGGCAAGGGCGGACGCGAAAGAATCTGCCCGGTCGGCGGTCCCGCCCTCGAAGCGATTTCACGATACCGCCGGTCCGCACGCGTCCATGGCGGGCCGCTCTTTCTCAACAAATCCCGGCGCAGACTCTCGACGCGAAACATCTGGGCGGGGCTCCGTGTGCGACTGATCCAGGCCGGCCTCCCGGCAAACCTCTCTCCCCACAAGCTGCGACACACTTTTGCCACGCACCTCCTCGACAATGGCGCCGACCTTCGCAGCGTGCAGACCCTGCTCGGACACGCGAGCCTCTCGACAACCCAGATCTACACCCACGTCACCGTCGAACGCCTGAAACGCGCCTACGAGACCGCCCACCCGCGTGCGGCGGAGGGTTAGGCGGCTCAGAGGCTCTTGGCCACTTCCACGAGGTGCGCGGCCGTGATGCCGAGCTGCTCCATCACGGATGGCCCCGGCGCGCTGAGTCCGAACCTGTCCACCGCCACCGTGCGGCCGTCGAGCCCGACATACCGGAACCACGGATCGGATACGCCGGCCTCGATGGAGACACGCTTCCGGCACGAGGCCGGAAGAACCGACTCCCTGTATTCCGGGCTCTGTCGCTCAAAACGCTCGAAGCACGGCATCGAGACAACCCGGGTCCCGGGGCCGAGATCGCCCGCGGCCTTCAGCGCATGCTGGAGCTCGCTGCCCGATGCGAGCAGGATCAGACCCAGCGGAGCCGATTCCTTTTTCGCGATGTAGCCGCCGAGGAACACTCCCTGCCGGCGAATGGCCAACGGAATGTCGTTCAGCGTCGGCAGGTTCTGGCGGGACAGCACGAGCATCGTCGGGCCGTCGGTCTTTTCAAACGCGGCCGCGAACGCACCGGCTGTCTCCTCCGGGTCGGCCGGCCGGATGACATCGAGACCCGGGATCGTGCGCAGCGCGGCAACCGTCTCGACCGGCTCATGCGTGGGTCCGTCCTCGCCGACCCCGATCGAGTCATGCGTGAAAATATAAACCACCGGCAGCTTCGAGAGCGCCGCAATGCGGATGGACGGACGGCCGTAGTCGCTGAAGACGAGAAAGGTGGCGCCGCTCGGGCGGAAGATCCCGTCGTAGGCGAGCCCGTTCATCATCCCGCACATCGCGTGCTCGCGGATTCCAAAATGCAGGTTGCGGCCTCCGCGATTCTCCCGGTTGAAGTCGCCGCCGTCCTTGATGTAGTTCAGCGTCGAGCCGTGGAGGTCGGCGCTCCCGCTGATCAGAAGCGGCATCGCCTTGGCCACCGGCTGGAGGACGTCGCTTCCGGCCTTGCGGGTGGCGATGTTCGAGGTCGGATCAAACGGCGGGATCACCTTGAGAAGATCGGGAACTTTCCCCGCCAGCGCGTCGTCGAGTTCCCTGGCGAGATCCTCGTTCCCGGCACGCCAGCTCACATATTTTTTCTGCCACTCGGCATAGGCGGTTTTCTGACCGGCCTTGTGGCGGGCGAAAAACGCGCGCGTCTCCGGAGCGACGAAAAACGTATCGTCCGGCAGGCCGAGTGCGGCGCGCGACGCCGCGACAAATTTCACGCCGGCCTCGCCGTGGGCCTTGTTGGTTCCCGAGACCTCGGGGATGCCCTTTCCGATGAGCGTGCGCGCGATGATGAGCTGGGGCTTTCCGCTGGTCGCGGCCTTGGCCTTCTCCACCGCGTCCGCGATCTCCCTCACGCTGTGCCCGTCAATCTCCCGCACCTCCCAGCCGTAGGCCCGGTAGCGGCCGGCCGTGTCCTCGCTCTGCGTCACCGGCGCCATG
The DNA here is from genome assembly GCA_037129975.1 of Verrucomicrobiia bacterium. GTDB lineage: Bacteria > Verrucomicrobiota > Verrucomicrobiia > Chthoniobacterales > Terrimicrobiaceae > QYQL01. Next base: position 17,793 of record JBAXTX010000002.1, read on the forward strand.
GCATCCAGCGTCACGTTGTTCGCATCATAAATCAGGATCAGGTTGTCGAGGCCGAGGTGCGCCGCGAGCGCGGAGGCCTCCTGCGAAACGCCTTCCTGCAGGCATCCGTCGCCGGCGAGCACGAGGACATGGTGGTCGAAGATCGCGTGCTCGGCGGTGTTAAACCGCGCCCCGCACATCTTCGCCGAAACCGCATACCCGACCGCGTTCGAAACCCCCTGGCCAAGCGGGCCGGTCGTCGCCTCGACCCCCGGCGTCTCGTGAAATTCGGGATGTCCGGGCGTTTTGCTGTGAAGCTGCCGGAAGTTTTTCAACTCTTCGAGCGGGAGATCGTAGCCGGAAAGATGCAGCCAACTGTAGAGGAACATGCTCCCGTGACCGGCGGACAAAACAAACCGGTCGCGGTTCAGCCAGCGGGGCTCGTCCGGGTTCTGGCTCAGCGCGTGACCGTAAAGAACGGCCCCGACCTCGGCCGCCCCCAATGGCAGACCGAGATGTCCGGACTTGCACTTGGCAATCGCATCCATCGCCAACCCGCGCGCATCACGCGCCGCCAACTCCAATGAGGGAATATCAAGTTTCATCGCGCCAGAGCAAAGCCGCTGCCGGAAAAAAAAGAAATCCGAAACTTCATGAATGAATGCCGGGTGTTTTGATTGCTCCAATCATTGCGATCTCACACTAGAAGCGCATCTTGCCGCTTGGGACTTTCCGGCAAGCGGCAAGATGCCGCTTCTACGGTTTTGATTGGGATTGCCACACACGGTTCAGCCCACTGTCACCGGGACGAGGGTCATCGTGTCGTTGCCGAAGATGTCGATGACTTTCACGGCGATGGTGTAGCGGCCGGGCTTGGCGTAGGCGTGGCTTGCTGACGTCATTTCCAAGTCCCGGCTCTGGCGGGTGCGGAAGCTCTGCCATTCGTTTTCGAAGATGTAGGCACCGGTCCATCGCTCTTCGTAATCCTCGGTGGTCAGCAGCATCTCGCGTTGCGCGTCTTCCATCCCGCCGAGCGCTCCCTGCACCTCGGTTCCGAGCCCGCGCGGCACTTTGATGATTTCTTTGCGGCTCTCGTAATCGAAATCCACGGCCCAGTAATCCACCCAGTCGGTCCATTTCTTCGTGAGGATGTCGCGGGTGATCACGCCGTCCTTGTTCTTGCTGACCTTCACCAACTTGCCAGCTTCGCAGACGACCTCGCTCTTCCCGGCTTTCAAATCAGCGGTGATCGCGTCCACCACGCCCTGCGAATAATAGACGGAAAAATCCGTCAGTTCGACCGCCACGGTGAGCTTGTCCTTGTCGCTGGGGAGCGCACGCGTCTCGCGTGCTGTCGTTCGCGTCCTCGCGGACGACTCGTTCTCCTCACGCGCAGCGTCATTCCTTTTATTGGTGGACGAGGTTTCCGGCGGGACGCCAGAAACGGCAGGCGGGACGCCCGCGCTCCCCAAGCCAAAACGCGGAGTGACTTCGATGTAGGCCACGTCGTGGAAACGCACCTGGCCTTTCTCCACGGCGCGCTTGTCGAAGACTTCGGGCGGGATCGTTTTCGGAGCGAGGTCAATGCCCTTCCCCTTCGCCTCGTCGAGCACGGCGGGAAAAAGGCCCATCTCGAACTCGAACGCCAGCACATCCACCCGCGACGCCCCGCGCTTGCGGCACTCGGTGATGACTTCCTCCACGAACAGCCGCCCCACGGGCAGGTTGATCGGGCCGACAACCACGAGCCGTCCGCCATTCTTGCCGTGGAAGAAGGAGGCGTCGGGCAACGGCTCGGCACGGTAGGCTTTCAGAATTAGATCGCGGAACTCCTGTTCCTTGCGGGCGAGCGCCTGCTCCTTCGCCTTGCCGGTGAGCCGCCCGGCGACGTTGAGATACGCTTGGCGCTCGTAGCGGCCGAGGTTGAGCACCTCGAAGGCTCGGAACGATTTGCCCGCCGACTTCAACTCGCGTTGCACCCGGATGAGGCGCTTGCGCGTGGTGTGGATGCCGAACTTGCCGAGGTCGGTGGCGATCCATTTGCGCCCGAGCTTTTCGGCCACGGCGGCGGTCGTGCCGCTGCCGCAGAAAAAGTCCGCCACCAAATCGCCTTCGTTGCTGCTGGCTTTGAGAATCCGCTCCAACAACGCTTCGGGTTTCTGCGTTGGATAACCAAGCCTCTCCGAAGCCTGCGAAGCCAAGCCACCGAAATCGTCCCACAAAGACTGAATGGGAACGCCTGCACCTTGATCAAGGAATAGCTTTTTTCTGGGAACTGCGCCCGGGCTTGTTTGCACGACGAGGCCACTCGCGATCAACTCGTCCATTTTCTCTCTCGTGTATCGCCAATGACGTGTAACGCCGAGCACTGGGTAACTCGGGTTTCCCTTTGTCGCACCACCGGGTGCTGTCATGCTTATCAACTGATACCGTCGTCCTGTTTCTGGTTCTACATGCTTGTAGAAACCGTCGATGTAATCCTGCGTGTATGGTCGATACTGCGCATTGAACACGTAATTCTCGGTCTTGGAATACGCGAAAATCGAATCACAGTTTGCGTCGTAAAATTTGCTACCCTGTCCCGTGTTCCCTTGGACCGTGGTAGCGCGTTTCCAGATTACTTCGTTGATTAGACAGTTGCGGCCAAAGACTTCATCAAGCGCACCACGGATGAAGGCATTCACCCGCCAGTCGCAATGCACGTAGATGCTGCCGTCGCTGTGCATCAAATCGCGCATGAGGATGAGGCGTTCGTAAATCATGGCGATGAAGGAATCCGCGCCGCGCCCCCAGGTGTCGCGGTAGGCGATTTGTTCGAGGAGGTTCGGCTCTTTGTGGAAGGTCTCGCCGCCAATCTCGATGTCCATGCTGAAGTCCGCGCCCACGTCGAAGGGCGGGTCAATGTAGATGAGCTTGAGGCCGCCGGCGTCCTCGATCTGGCGGCGGAGCGCGCCGCTCTTGAGGGAGGCGAGGATGAGCTTGTTGTCGCCCCAGATGAGTTTGTTGGTCCAGCCCTTGACCTGCCGCCCGCCGGTGTCGAGGCCGAGTTCCTCTTCGTCGCGTTTTTCCCTCCTGGGTTCGTCAATGTGTTCGAGCGTTTGGAAGGGGAGGATGGCAGTGCAGACTTCGCGGGACTTGCCATTCCAAACGAGCTCGACCTCGCGCTTGTCGGCGAAGAGGAGGAAGCGGTATTTTTCCGGGAGCGGCCTGCCCAACTCGATGAGCTTGATGAGGTCGCGCTTCTCGGCGTCGGTGAGGTCGTAGTGTTCGGCTTGCGGACGGGGCATGGTCAAATAGAAGTGAAATGGAAGAAAAAATGACTTGCAGCAAACGGCGAATATGCGATGACTGGTTCGGAGGCTTTGTCCGGTTCGCTGGGCATTGCCTTTGTTTTTTTATTCGCGTTCATGGCGAGGGCGGAGGTCGTCGAGGTAAAAGACGCCATAAACGGCCCGATCTTCCCCCGTCTGGGAATCGGGACGTCGCCCGACATAGCGGAGATCGAAAGCGGCGTCAGCAAACTCCTTCAATTCCGGGCGCGTGGGCTTGGTCATCCGGTTCAGGCGGGTTCCCCAGTTCAGCGAATAGGCGACGAGATCCGCAAGTTGGACGACAGTGGTGAGGTCGCTGTGCACAAAGAACGGTTCCGGCACGATCCTGCTGCTGCGAAGATAGCCGGTGTGGGTGTCGCGGCAGTAAGCGCCGAGCTGGTCGATCAGGATGCGGCAACGCGCCTTGTCGAGCTCATCAAATACAACCAACCCCATTTCTGTCGGGCTGCGATCTTCCAGGTAGTAAAAGAACCGCTCAAGCAGGAACGAATAATCCCGGCGGAGGTAAGCCGAACCGGTGGGACGTGGAGCGCCATTTTCCACGATGGCCGCAAAAACCCGAACACGAAACCTGCCCATGAGACGAAATAGCGACCGGATGAAGTCGAGTTTTGCCTGGCCATAAGCCACGAGTTGACTGGAAGTCACCCGCGCCGGTCTCTGCTCCGCAATGGCGGCGATGCCCTCAAGCAAAAGTGCCCGCACCATGTCGCGTCGTTCGCTGTCCGGGATGACATCCCCTTCCGAAGCCAGGCGGAATGTTTTTTTCTTCAGGGACTTCACCCCTTTGATTTCGGCTCCAGCCGCCCGGAGGTTCATGCCGAAGATTCGCATTTCCTCGGCTCGTATCGCCTCGATCAGGTTCCACAGCTCGGGCTCCGCGACAGCAACCCCTGCCAGCACCTCGTAAGGTGTGGCAACGTGGTCGTGACCGCTTTCGTCAATAAAGAGAAGCATGGGCGGGGCTCAGGATTTGTAGTCGGTAAAGCTGGATGCCAGCGCAGCGAAGTTCTTCGGAGCATGCTTCTCGAAACCAGTCTGGTCCACAAAAACGAAGTCGTATTCCTGGGAGCCACCATCGGCAGCCTCAGCGGCTGTGGCGTCGGCACACCATTGTTTGAGTCGGGCCATTTTTTGAGGGAGGTCGAGTTCCACGCGGCCCTTGGTCTCCACGATCCAGATTTTTCCGTCGCCTGTGCGGACGATAAAATCCGGCGTGTAGTTCGAGAGGTCGCCGTCCGCCCTGACGTAGTCGAGTTTGAAACCGATGGCGAGGTAGTTCTTGGCGAACGCCTGCACATCCGTCGCCTCCTCCAGGAAAGCGGCAAACCGAAGCTCAAACCCGCCGGAGTTGGGCTCGCCCACGATCTTGTTGAAAAGGCTTTTCGTGGCGGCCAGGTGCGCCCGGTAATCGGTGCGGAACGGCCGCATTTCCTTCAGGCGAATCCGGTCCTCGATCCGGGTCGTGCCGGATTCCTCAACCGTGAGCGCGTTGATCGAGCACTTGAAGGCGTCGTAAAGGATTTTCCCCGCGTCCGGCTCGGAGAGATTGCGAAGCACGACCGGGTCCTCCAGATCCACCGGCGATGGGGTGAAAAGGTATTCCCGCATGAAGGCTTTCACCCTGGGGTAGAGCACCTCATAACCGCCGACGAGGCGCAGATCTTTGAGAAGCTGCCGGGCGAAGAAGGCGACCACCGAGCGGTAATCCGCCGGGCCGGTGCCGTCGAGCTGGATGGTGTGGTGGATCTCCGCGTCGAGCATCGTTTTGAAAACGATCTCTCGGGTTTCTTCGGGCGTGAAGGCTTTCAACGGCAGGAGCTGATTGCCAAACTTGGACGGGTCGAGCGCCTCAAGATTTTTGAACTCGCGCTGATACCGGCGCGTGAGCCTGGGGAGCGGGATGTCGAGGTCGTCGATGTTTTTCTCCTCGTTCTCGGAATCCACCTCAACGACGAGCGACTCGTGGCGGGTCGAGCCTCCGCCCATCGGCACGCGATCAAATGTCACGCCCTCGCTCTGGATGGATTCGACAAATTCCATGAAAGCGGGCGTGCCCATGACAGAAACGGTTTCTTTCGTATCCGTGCCGAAATACATCCGGCGCAGACCGCGCCCCAGGGTTTGCTCCGGGAGAATATCGCTCTGCGCGACGTAGGCCCGCAGGCCGACGATGGTGGTGACGTTGCGCACATCCCATCCTTCCTTGAGCATGAGGACCGAGACGATGGCCTTGTGGGGCGACTTCAGCGTGTCAATTTCATTGGCTTCCTTGCGCAGCTTTTCGAGTTCCTCCTTGTTCTTGCCGGTGGCCGCCTCCGAGATTTCGCCGTTGTTCTTGGTGTGAATCACCAGCACCGCGTCCTTCAACTCGGGACAAATCTTTTCCAGATACGCGCCCACCTCGTCGCAGTTGCGGGTGTCGTCCACCATGACGAACAGCACGGCTTTCTTGCCAAGCGGCTTGTGTTCGGCCTCGCTCTTCTTCCATTCCTCGATGCCGAGCTTGAGGTAGTCGTCGTATTTTTCGGTAAAGATGGCGCTCTTTTTGTCGTTAAGCTTCGCCCGGCTGGCGGCGTCGGGCAGGACCGGGTGCTTGACGACGTTTTGATAAATGGCCTCGACCAGCGGGTAGTCGCATACCGTTTGGACAAAGATCGCGCCGTTGTCGTGGCGCGGGGTCGCGGTCACGTCCACCTGCAATGCCAGCCGACGGTCTTTCTGGAGCATCTTGTGGTGGATGTCCTGAATGGATTTGAACCAGGCCATTCGTGCGTCGTGGATGTGGTGCGCCTCGTCGTTGAAGATGGCCAGTTCCTCAATCTCGCGGACGATTTCGCCGAGATCGGTCTTGCTGTCGGTGGTTTTTCCGGCGGGTTTTTTGCCGAAGGCATCGGAGAGGAAATAGTCGCGCAAATCCTCGTCCTCCAGCGACGGATCGCGGATCTCCCCGAGAAAAACCCGGTGGATGTTCGTGAGAAACAGGTTTCCCGTTTCGCGGACGATCCGAACGTCATCTTGGATATGCAGAGTGAGTTGGAAGTCGTCGCGCCAGTTTCGTCCATCATGACCGTTGTGCGGCAGGATGGGGTCGTTGAAGAAAATCTTGAGCCCGTCGAAATCGGCCCGCAGGCGGTCCAGCACAATGATGTTGGGCGCGATGACGAGAAAGTTGCGAGAGAGGGCGGATTCGGCCTCGTAGAGCTTGTGGAAAAAACTCCAGGCGATCAGAAGTGAAAGGACTTTTGTTTTCCCCGCGCCGGTTGCCATTTTCAGGACGTAGCGCGGCCAATCCTCGGGAAACATGCCGCTGGACACCGCGCCGGAGGCATCGAACCGGAGCAGGTCGTATTTGTCGCGGGCGCTGCGAACCTCGTAAAGCCAGATGACCGTCTCAACCGCCTCGCGCTGGGCAAAGTAATACCGGAACGTCGAGAGCGAACCGTCGGCATTCTCGGTCAGGTGTTCGGTCTCAAACCAATGCCGGAGCAAGGCCGCCGAAGTTGCCGATGCGCCAGCGTAGCCGTTGTTGCGCCAGGCGAAGATTTCCTCCCGCACCTTCGCCACGAGCGGCGGAAGAAGTTTTTCGTAGGCGGTGCTGCGCAGGGCTTCATCGGCCGGAAACCAGCGTTGTGCGGGGATAAGCGGTGCATAGGGAGATGCTGGAAATTGAGGATGCAGAGACATGCGGAATTAATAAGCTATCAGCACGGTTTTCAGGTTGATCGTAATGATCCGAGTGTTTTCGAAAGAGCGGCGACGGTTCTTGCCGTGGCGCCGCGGTGGACAGCCAGGCACCGGGCGGCCTGACCGGTCATCTTGGCGCGGAGCCGCGGGTCGTCGAGGAGGCGGCCGATGGCGGCCCGGAGAGACGGTTCGTCGCGGACCCCGACCGCTCCGCCGTGCCGGAGAAATTGGCCCGCGAGCGTTGCGAAGTTTTGCATGTTCGGACCGAAGACGACCGGGACCCCCGCGGCGACCGGCTCGGCGGGGTTTTGTCCGCCTTTCGCGCACAGGCTCTTGCCGACGAAAACGACCGTGGCGCAGGCATACCAGTCGCGGAGCTCGCCGGTGGTATCCACGAGCAGGAGATCGGGACGGCTCTCCGGCGCGGGCTGCGTGCGCCGGGCGACCCGCAGGCCGGATTTTTCCAGTTGCGAAGCCACGTTGGCCGCGCGTTCGAAGTGCCGGGGGACCAGGATGAGAAAGAGATCCGGCCGGGATTTCCGAAGCGCGGAGAAGACCGACGCCAGCACCGCCTCCTCGCCTTCAAACGTGCTGCCGCCAAGCAGAACCGGCGCGCCGTCAGGGACCCCCAGCGCGCGGAGCACCGGGCGGAAATCCCTCGGAGACCGGACTGCGTCGTCGTCAAATTTAATGCTGCCCGTAACCGTCAGGCGGTGCCGGTCCACACCCAGAGCCGTCCAGCGGGCGATGTCATCCGGCTCTTGCAGGCAGAGGAGATCGAGCCGGTTGAAGACGGGCGCCGTGATCCAGCGCGCCGCGCGGAAGCGTTTCTCCGAGCGCAGCGAGAGGCGCGCGTTGACCAGCGCGACTTTTGCACCCGCCGCACGCGCCTCGCAGACGATGTTCGGCCACACTTCCGCCTCAATCAGAATGAGCATCTCCGGACGGATCGTCCGCACCGCGCGCCGGGCGGAAAAATAGAAATCCAGCGGGTTGTAAACCGGCTCCAGCCACTGGGATTTTGCGCGTGCGGCGAGTTGGAATCCCGTCGAGGTGGTGGTCGAGAGCACGAACGCGCGTCCGGGATCAGCCTGCCGGAGCACCTGGATGAGTTTGAGGGCGATCAGGACCTCGCCCACGCTGACGGCATGGACCCACGTCCTCCCGCCGCCGCGGATTTTTTCCAGGACCCGCGGCGAGTAGATCCCGAACCGCTGCCAGAATTTGTGGCGGTATTTCCCCCGCTTCACCATGCGGACCAGGAAGCCGGGGAGCATCAACACGAGGACAAGCGGGAAGACCAGATTATAAACCAGCCGGATGAGCGGGATCATTCCTTGAAAAAGTAGAGGATTTCGCTGCCTCCGTAAGACTTCGAGCGTCCGGCCGCGAGCGGGCCTGCAAGCGGTTTTCCTCCCGCCTGGCGCTCGAGAACGAACAGACCGCCGGGGCTCAGCGCGGCAGCGAGTTTCTCAGAGCCCGCGAGCGAGGCCGCGTGGTCCGGGTCGCCGGGCCGTTTGGCATAGGGCGGGTCCGCGAAGATGATGTCGAAACTTTCCTCGCCGGCGTAGAGGTCCAGAAACCGGAAAACATCCATTGTCTGGACGTTTCCGGTGACACCCGCGCGACGCAGGTTTTCTTTCACGCAGCGGATGCAGCCCTCGTGGGACTCCACGAAAGTCGCGCTGGCAGCGCCCCGGCTCAGCGCCTCGATCCCCATTCCTCCGGATCCCGCGAAGAGATCCAGAACCCGCGCGCCGGGAACGCGATCTCCCATGCTGGAAAAAACGGCCCCCTTCACAAGGTCCATCGTCGGACGAACTCCCTCCGGCGGGGCTTTCAACGGGCGTCCGCCGGCTTCCCCGGCGATCACGCGCATCAGTTCGCCTCCTTCGCGGGCTCCTGATCCTTTTTTTCTTTGGCTGGAACCCGAAAAAGATTTTTGAGGAGTCCGCCGAGATCCTGTCCGATCCGGAATCCGGCAAGCTTGTCGAGGAGGTCGGTTTTCGGACGGCTGATGGTCCCGGTGACCGAGAACGGGACCTGCCGGAAGCCGGCGCGTTCGGAATCCTGGAAATTGTCCCCGAGGAGCCCGCTCAGGTCTTTGCGAAGTTTTTCATTCAGATGCAGCCTGGCGCGGAGCTTCATCTTGCCGTCGAATCCCACCGGCCCTGTGGCGTCCATGACCAGATTTTCCGATTCGAGGACGAGGTTTTCCATGATCGCCTGCTGATTGCGGATCGCGAGCCGTGCCTCGGCGGTTTTGAGTTCCAGCATTTGGAGCTCCCGTATGTTCATCAGGTCGCCGATCTGCCGGATGATGTCCAACGGTTGGAATCGCGCCTCCTGGAGGGCGATCTCCGCCAAGCCCGTGATGCTCTCGGGATCTCCCGGAGTGCCCCGCATCGAACCCTTCGCAAAAAGCCGCCCTTTGGCTCCGTCCGCGCTGATTCCCGCATCCTCGGCAAGTGTTTTCAAGAGCGTGCCATCCACTGCGGCTGTCGCGGAAAACCCGGTTGCGGGATCGAGTTCGAATGACCCTGTGAGCTCCCCCCCCGACAATTTGCCGCGGATATCCGGAACCACGAGCCGGCCGGCCTTCCAGGTGAAGGTTCCGGTGATCCGGCGCGGATGCACGGAACTGCCGGCACTCGCCTCCTCGATATCAAATTTTCCGGCGATCCGCCCGCCGGGCCGCACCTCCGCTGTGATCCTGACTCCCTCGGCCGCGAGAATGAGGCCCCCTTTCGAGTCATAGATCTGGGCTCGTCCGTCCCTCACGTTGACGCGACGGACTTCGATGGCTGGCGCACGGGATGCCTCGGGCTGCTCCGGGACAGTGATCTCAACGGCCCCCGCGAGTTTTTCGACGGCGGCGGGCGTCTCCGTGACAGGGGTCGCCACGGGGGTTTCCGCGGGCGGGGCCGGCTTGCGGGCGGGCGGGTTTTTCGAGATCAGCACAGGGGAGTTGACGGTCACTTCTTTGACCGCCAGCCTTCCCTGCAGGAGCGGTAAAAAAGCGAAGCGGAAGTTCACCGATGCGGCTTCGAAAAAGGGCGGCATGCCCTGCGTCTGCGGGACCGTGATGCCGCTGACCGTGAACCCGGACCACGGGGCGTAATGCGCTCCCTGGATCGTGACCGGCGTCCCGACGGCGCTGAAGGCCGCTTCCCGGATGCGGAATTGAAGCCCCTGCGACTGCAGGTAAATGTTCAGCCCGAGCACGGCAAATGCGTAAGCAAGCAGGAGAATTCCCGCGGCAACCAGAATTGGCTTGGCAAACTTCGGCACGAGGGGAAGCTATTATGACTCTTTTGGAATGTGAAGAAAGTTCTCGTGATTCTCAATCCGGCCGCGCGGGGTGATCGCGCGGGTGCCATGCGGGAAAAAATCCAGTCCCTTTCGCTTCAGGTTGTCGTGCGCCTGACCTCGGCTCCCGGCGACGCGCGGGCGATGGCCCGCGAGGCGGTTGGGGAAGGGTTCCGTGCGATCGTCGCGGCGGGCGGCGACGGCACGGTCAATGAAGTCGCCAACGGAGTCGCCGGCTCGGAGGTGAGCTTCGGGATCCTCCCCATCGGGACGATGAATGTTTTTTCCACCGAACTGGGCATCCCGCAGAACAACCTCCGTGCCGCCTGGGAAGTCATCAAGTGCGGGCACCTCCGCGCGCTGGATCTCCCGCTGGCAAACCGGTCGTTTTTCGTCCAGCTCGCGGGAATCGGACTCGATGCCGAGGTCGTCCGGCAAACGACTCCGGAATCAAAAAAATCCCTCGGCCCGGTGAGCTACCTCCTGACGTTGGCGCAGGTTGCGGCGGTCACTCCGCCATCCGTCATCATCGAGCCCGATGATTCCGCCGTCCGCGAGGGAAGCTTCGTCCTCGTCGGCAACGGACGGCTCTACGGAGGCCCGTTCGTCCTCTTCAAAAATGCGCGGCCCGACGACGGGCTCCTCGATGTCCTCGTTTTCAAAAACCAAAGCCACTGGGATGTCGTCCGGTATTTTCAGGCCATCGCGTTCGGCAGCCACGCCGAACTCCCGGACGTCGAGTATTTCCAAACCCGCTCGATGACCGTCCACAGCAAAGCCCGGGTGCCGGTCGAACTCGACGGAGAACTCGCCGACGTCCTCCCCTGCCGGTTCGAAATCTCCCCATGCAAATTCCCCGTCCTCGCTCCCCCGCCGCGCCGGTAATGATTGATTTTCGTTTTGCAATGCGCGGCGGGCGCAGGTATGGATCGTGCATCCGGCGGCAGTCCGGCGGTTTCAAAAAGGCCATTATCATGAATCTATTCCGTCTCTTCGTTCCGGCTCTGGCCGTTTTTTTAATCATGGGATGCGCTTCCGCCCCGCAGGTGGACCCGGCGGTGACATCCGCCGCCTCATCGCGCGGAGTCGATCCGGGGACGGTTATGAAAATGAGCAATGGACGGGTGCTGGATTACCAGGACATCAGCAACCTCGTGAGCAAAGGGGTGCCTACAAATACGATTGTCGGGTATTTGAACAGCACGCGGAAAGTTTATGATTTGCCCTATGCGCAGTTGGCCGCCCTGAAGTCCGCCGGCGCGAGCGCGCAGCTTCTGAACTACCTGACCGAGACGCAGGGCTTTTATGGAAACAACTCGCCGATGCAGAAGGCGCGGACGGCGAAGATGCAGAAAGGCGAATACTACAACAGCCCTCATTATCAGGATCAGGCCCCGTTCGCCTACAACCAGCCGATCATTGACGACTGGTATGACTCCGGCTACGAGGAATCGCTCTACAGCCCGTTTTCCTTCAACAACTAGCCGCGGCCAACGGGCGTGAGCCGCCGACCGCATCATTTTCCGCAGCTCCTTCCGGATGCGCCGCTCGTGCGTGCCGTTGGCAGAATCCTCGGAGCCGAGGTCGAAAAATACGACAACCCGGACGAGGTGGACCACGTCTGGATCCGGATGGATATCGGCGGGGAAATTCGGGTGGCGGTCAACACGCTCTCGATCAGGAACCGGCTGGCCGGCTTTGACCCGCGCGTCCGCGTCGGCATCGTCAGGGGAACAGGGACGGCGCTGCCCGCGCCGGGTGCGGAGGTCTGCCTCCGGATGGACTACGCGGATATCGAGGCGGCGACCAATGTGTTTTTCGAGCACTATGAACGTGGGAAGCTGGAAGCTCTTCTGCTGGATTGTTGCGCGAAGGCGCGGATGCTGGAGGTCTGGGGAGCCCCCTATTCAAGCCTCCGGCAGGGGATCCACCAGGTCCATTCGCGACGGGCAAGCTGCGCCGTGCCCGAGGACATTTCCGGAAGCGACGGCGCGCTGAAATTCTATTTCGAGAGCGGAACCCTGCTTCTCCTTTTCAAATTCTGCGGACAGCCGTGAGCTTCCGCCCAACGATTTTCCGTCAGAGGCTCCCCTTCATGGGGCTCCTGCTGGCCGCCATGGCGGGGATCATCACATCGGATTTTTCGGGATGGCCGTCGTCCGCTTTTCTCGCTGGAGCCGCTGCCAGCCTGGTTGTTTGGTTGTTTTTCCGCCGGAGTCTTTCGTGCTATCTGGCGGTGGGGTGCGCGTTTGCCTGCGCGCAGGCCTGGCAAACCCGCGAGTCGCCGGCCTGGCGGCTTGCGGAGAGGATTGGCGGCGCCCGTGTTCTTTGCACCGCATCCGGCACGGTCGTTTCGGATCCCGTTCCCTTCGGGAAGGAACGCGAGCGGGTGACTCTGCGGATGGAAAAGCTTGCACTCGGGGGAGAAGAGTTTCCCTGCGCGGCCGATGCCGCCGTGAGGATGAAGTCTCCCGCCCCCGCGCGCGGCGACAGGATCCGCGTGACAGGCGGCATCGCGGTGGTCCCTCCGCCCCGGAATCCCGCCGCGTTCGATGCCCGGGCATGGATGCGCAGGAACGGGATCACATGCGAAATCGAGGCCGCCTCTCCCGCCGATGTGGTGATTTTGCAGAGGGCTCCATGGTATTCGCTGCCCTCCGTCGCGTCGCGTTGTTGCGCGTGGATGGAGAAGACGCTGAGGGTGGGGATCGGCGGAGACCCGGTGGTTTGCGACCTGCTGGCCGGCATGGTGCTCGGCGTGACTTCCTCGATTCCGGATGATTTGCAGCAGGATTTCCGCAACACGGGAACCTTCCACCTTTTCTCCGTCAGCGGGCTCCATGTGGGAATGATCGGGCTCATCCTCTGGCAGGCTTTGAAAATGGCGGGGGTCCGCCGGCGCCGGGCCATCGCGGTCATTATTCCCGCGCTCTTCTTTTATGCCCTGATCACCGGGTGGAAGGCCGCCAGCCTGCGCTCGGTCGTGATGTCGTCCATCTTTCTGATCGGGGTGACGTCTTCGCGCCAGCCGGTGCCGTTCAACTCGCTTTGTGCCGCGGGCTTTTTTGTCCTTGTGCAGTGGACCGGCGAATTGTTCAACCCCGGATTCCAGCTTTCGTTTCTTGTCGTGGCGGCGATCCTGTTGTTGGCGATCCCGCTGCATGGTGTGATCCGGCAGCACGTTCACCCGGATCCCTTCGTTCCCCGGCAGCTCTGGTCCGGGTGGCAGAAGCTGTGCGCGGGATCCGCCGAATATCTCGGCGCGTCGGTGTCCGTCTCGCTCGCGGCGTGGATCGGATCTCTTCCCCTGACCATCCTTTATTTCCATCTCGTCTCGCTGAGCGCGCTCCCGGCAAACCTCGCGATCATTCCCCTCGCCTTCCTGAACATGGTGACGGCCTGCCTCGCGCTTGCCGCCGGAATCTTCTCCACCTCGCTGGCGGCGATCTTCAACAATGCGAACTGGGTTTTCACAAAGGCTCTTCTCGCCATCGTGCAGATCGGCTCGTCGCTTCCGGGATCATGCTTCTACGTTGGCCTGCCGGAACCCGCCCCCGTCGCTGTCACGGTTTTTGATTTTGAAGCCGGCGGCGCGGCGGCGGTCGAAAGCGGCGGGAAAATCTGGCTGCTCGATTGCGGGCCCGCTTGGGCGCTTGGCGGGGTCGTCGTGCCATGGCTGCGCAGCCGGGGAAAGGAATCCCCCGACGGGCTTGTGATCAGCCACGGAGATGCGCGCCACATCGGAGGTTCGGCCGGCCTGCTCGAACTCCGTCACCCTCCCCTGATCGTGGATTCCGTGCTGGACGACCGTTCTCCCGTCCGGGGAAAGCTTCACCGCAGATTGGAAGAGCTGGGCCTTCCCAAATCGCTGTGCCGGGCGGGTGACCGGCTCCCCATCAGCCGGGACGTTTCGCTGCACATCTTGTTCCCTCCCTCCGGGCTCGCAAAAAATGTGGCGGATGACAAGGTGTTGGTCGTGCGGCTCGATGCGGGAGCTTCGCGGGTTCTCTTTTTATCCGACGCGGGTCCGGCCGCGCAGAGCTGGTTGATCGAACATGCGCGGGATCAGCTCAAATCGGACGTTCTCGTCTCGGGGCACCACCGTTCCGGGATCCCGGTTTCCACGGAGTTTCTGGATGCCGTGCATCCGGCGCTCCTGGTGACCTCCGCCGCCAATTATCCGGAGAGTGAAGCTCCCGATCCGGACTGGGTTGCCATGATCGCGGCAAAGGGGATCCGGCTGCTTCGCCAGGATGTCACCGGGGCGGTGAAGATGAGGATTTTTCCCGGCAAGATTCTTCTCGGCGGGTTTGCCGGCGGCTCGGAAGTTTCCCTCCCGATCAGGTGAAGAACCCGGGCTCTTTCAGTCCTTTTTGACGATGCTTTTCAGGATGTCCCATGCCGAGATCACGCCGACCAGAAGACCGCTGTTGGGCTCGACGACCGGAAGAAAATTCCTGCCGTGGAAAAGGTAGAACATGGCGGTGACGAGCGGTTGATCAGGTCGCAACACCGGAGTGTCGGTGTCCAGATAGCGGCGCACCGGTTTGTCGGCAATGACAGAAAATCGCTCGCGCACGTCCTCCATGGTTTCCGTCAACATTCCGCCATCGATCATTCTCGCGATCCGGTCGAAGCGGGGATCATGCACCGCGACTTGTGGAAGAATCGCCGCGATGAGCAGGTTTTTTCTGAACTGTCCAATGTATCTGCCGTTGTCATCGACCACCGGCATGGCCAGCACCTGGTTTTTCACAAGAGCCCGCAGACATTCGGCGAGGGTCATCCCGGCCGTCAGCACGGAATATTGCGTCGCCATGACGCAGCTGCAAGTATCGTCGGAATCAGGGGATCGTTTCATATTTGTTGAATTTGATAATCAGGTTGGCCGGAACAAAGCGGGGAACATGGGGCAATCATTTCACACCCAGAAGCGCAAGCAGGATGCCGCCGGAAATCGCCGTTCCAAAGACGCCGGCCAGGTTCGGCCCCATGGCGTGGTAAATGAGATACAACCTGGGATTCTCCTTGTTCGCGACGATGTGCGAGACGCGCGCGGCGATGGGCACGGATGCGATGCCCGCGGAACCGATGAGGGGGTTGATCTTGGTCTTCAGGAAAAGATTCATGATTTTCGCGGTGACGACTCCGGAGGCGGTTCCGAAAACGAAGGCGATGAGACCCAGGCCGACGATTTCCACCGTCTGCACGCTGAGGAAGGTTTTTGCGCTCATGGTGGAGCCGATCGCCACGGTCAACACGATCGTAACAAGGTTGAGCAAGGTGCCTCCCGCGGTATCCGCGAGGCGGCCGACGATGAGGACTTCCCGGAACAGATTCCCGAGCATCAGCATCGTCACCAGGGGCGCCACGGGCGGGAAGAACAGGTTGACGATGACGGCGATGATCACGGGGAAGATGATCTTTTCTAGGCGGCTGACCTTGCGCAATTGGGCCATCTGGATATTCCGCTCGGCCTTGGTGGTCAGCAATCTCATGATGGGCGGCTGGATGATCGGCATCAGCGCCATGTAGGAATACGCGGCCACGGAAATGGGGGAAAGCAGGTGCGGTGCGAGCTTCATGGTGACAAAAATCGCCATCGGGCCGTCCGCTCCGCCGATGATTCCGATGGCTCCCGCCTCTGAAAGGCTGAACCCCAATACCTTCGCCAGAATCAGTGCGACAAAGATCCCCAAGTGGGCGCCCGCGCCCAGAAGAACGAGCTTGGGATTGGCAATCATCGGTCCGAAGTCGGTGATGGCCCCCACACCGAGGAAGATCAGCGGCGGAACGATCAGCAGCGAAACCCCTTTGTAGGCATAATCGAAAAGCCCGCCCGGAAGCGCGAGGTCGGAGCCCGGGATGTTCACCACGATGCAGGCAAAGCCGATCCCGATCAGCAGGAAGGGTTCGCATTTCTTCGCCACGGCCAGATAAACCATGATGGCACCCACGGCGATCATCACAATATTTCCCCAATACAGGTGGGCGAGTCCGGTTTGCTTCAGGAGCGAGTCAAATAACGAAAGCAATTGATCCAACATTTTCTATTCCGGTGCGAATGCGATTTCCCTCCGCGCAGTCTCAGTGCCCGCCTTTCAGGTCGTTGTCATCGATCGCCCAGTATCGGTTCACAAGCGGAAGCAGGGCGAGAACCACCCCAATGCCCGATATGATCACGAAGCTCAGAACGAAGTCGATGATGCTGATGAGAAACGCGCCTTCGACATTGTCGGGAATGGGTGTCATGGTTTCAAGTGGTGGAGGTTTGAAAAATTATCGCAGGTTGTGTTGCTGAAAAAAGAGAGGCGAGGGTCGGAATCGAACCGACGCATACAGCTTTTGCAGAGCCGTGCCTTACCACTTGGCTACCCCGCCGTCTACAGGCGACTACCAATACACATTCAGCGGCGGGATGACAACTGATACTTGCCCGCCGGTGGTGGTGCCTTCGGATTGGTCGAGGGCTTCGACGATGTTGTCCCTGAACGTGACGGTGAGGGTGCCGACCGGGACTTTGATGTAGATTGTGTTCGCGGCGTATCCGGGGGAATTCTGGATGAGTGTGCCCCCGGGGGAATTCGTTGTGGGACGGTAGGTGACGACGGTCTGGTTGTTGACCGGGGCATAGGTCGTTTGCGGGACGAGTTGGTATTTCACGTATTCCCAGATCTGCTGGGATCCGGATTTGTCGGCGCGGCTGGTTTTTTTCTGCGGTTTTCCGAGGCTGCGGGCGACTTCGTCGGATGTCATTCCGATGGCCGCTTCATTCCTGGCGACGAGGGCTTCGACGGCGATGCGCCGTTCCTCGCTTTTCCGGAGGTTCTCCACGAATTTTTCCGGAAGCGGTTCGAGGGCTTTCGGAGAGACCCAGGCAACGATCCCGCCCTGCCGCGCGTTTCCGCGGATACGGAGAAGTCCGTTGGCGTCGATGCCTTCGACCTGCACGGTCTGCGGAAACCGAAGCGTGCCGGCATAACGGGATTGCGCGGTATCAAAATACGCGTTTGCGGCATCGAGGACTTTGAGATTCAGCGGCTTGATGGCGAAATCCGAGAGATAAATCGCGCCGGACTCGCGGATGATCGGCGGGACGGCGTTTGCGACCGCGACAAAAATGAAGAGGGCGGGGAAGAACCATTTCATGGGTTGAGCATCGCAGAAGGCGTTGCATTTGACAAATGCGGAGAGCCTGGTTGATCCGGCGGGAGCTTCAGGAGAGCCGGGCGAGGGCTTTCGACGCGAGGCGGTCGAAGGCGCGGATGGCGGCATCGAGGTGTTCCTCCTTTGTGTCTTCGATGCGGTTATGGCTGATGCCGTGAAGGCTCTGGACAAACATCATGGCGGCGGGAACCCCGGCCCGCGCGATGGCGGAGGCATCGTGCAGCGGGCCGGACGGCATGCGGAGGGTCGCGCCGCAGATCTCGAGGATCGCTTCATCGCAGAGGCTGACAAGGTCCTCGTCGAACAGGAGGGGATCAATCCGGCAAAGGGGTTGCCATGCCGCGGCGACCCCGCCTTCCGCCGCAAACCGGTCCGCCGCCGCGCGTGCGTCCGCAAGCATGGCGGCGAGAGCGGAGGCCTCGATGTGCCGCTGGTCGAGCGCGATCCGGCATCCGGCCACCACGCTGGTGGCGATCCCGGGCTCGGTCGTGCAGGAGCCGATCGTACAGACTCCGCCGTGACGCTCGGCGATCCGGTAGATTTCGGGAGCCATTTTTGCGGCGGCCAGGAAGGCGTCGTGCCGCCGGTTCATGGGCGTGCTTCCGGAATGCGCCGCCTGCCCGGTGAACGAGACCGCATGGCGTTCGACCCCGAATGTCCCGAGCACGCTTCCGAGGGCGTGCCCGGCGTCCAAAAGCACCGGTCCCTGCTCGATGTGGAGCTCGATATAGGCGGCGGCATGCGCGAGTTCGCGGCGGGAATCCAGAATGTTTTCAAAATCCAGGCCGACCACCCGCAGCGCATCGGGCAGGCTCACTCCATCCCGGTCGCGCAGCCCGCGCGTCTCGCCGAGGTCCAGCCATCCGGCGCAGGCGGATGAGCCGAACAGACTCCTGCCGAATCGGGCGCCCTCTTCATCCGCCCAGTCCACAAGCCGCACGGTGGCCGGCGGGCATCCCTCGTATTGTCCCGAAATCCGGCGCAGAATTTCCACCCCCGCGAGCGTGTTCAAACATCCGTCGAGCCATCCGCCATCCGGCACCGAATCCATGTGCCCGCCGATGAGGAGAGATTTTTTTGATTGTCCGGCCAGTGTCGTCCAGAGATTTCCCGCGGCGTCCTCGTGGGTTTCGACCGGGAGGCCCGACAATTTTTCCTTGAGGAAGTCCCTGGCCTGAACCCAGCCCCGGGTGAACGCGACCCTCTGGGCTCCGTTTTCATCGCCCGTGAGCGCGCGCAACTGCTTCAAATCCGCTATCACTCGTGATGGATTCATTCTCGGGTCCAGACTGGAATGGCGTTAAGACAAGGGCACGGGAGGGACGGCCGCCGTGCCCCAGAGATCATGGATATATCCGTCCTCTCCACGGGCCAGACTCTCCACAAGGGTGTCAGCAAGGAATGGCGCTGGCAAGGGCTCATTTTTCTTCTTCATTTTTCTTCTGCCAACGTCCCGAATTGACTCAAGTAAGAACCTCGGGGCAAGCCCCGATGCCCCCGAGGCATTTAAGAATATAATTTCACGACACGATGAAAAGCCGCGCAGGCTTCGGGGTATCAGACCCAATGGGAATGAATGCCAACCCTCACAGAGAACTTGTTTTCACGGCCACCAAGCTCCTTGAAATGAAGCGATGCATGACCCGACTCCATCCGGGCAGTTGCTGGACCTCGTCGAAAAACAGAAATTGGGGCGCCCGGCCGACGAGCTGGTGGTGCGCCGTCAGCAGCGCATCCACCGGATCGCGCCCCAGATCCGGTAGCCGGTAGTCCTCGAAATCCACAAAAAGGATGTCCTCCTTCTTCACCCCAGACGCCATCAACTCCCGGATCAACTGGAAAAAATAAAATGTCTTCCCCGCCCGCCTCGGCCCCACGATGGCCAGAATATCCCGGAGGCCCGCCATCGGGGGATGCGCCGCCTCACGCTCCACCAGATCCGGAAGATCAAATTCCTCCAGCCACTCCGAAACGATGGATTTTGCGGCTTCCGACATGCCTTGAAATGTTTCTTATACAAAACGGTTTGTAACGTATTTGTTTTCTATGGGGCGCATCCCGGCGCATGACGGAATTCTCGTTGGACGAGAATTTCCAGGCCGATGATCAGCTCGTCATCCGGCACGCAGTAGAGAGTGTCACTGCAGATGATGAGATCGTAGGAGGTTGCCAGGCGTGGCAACTCCCCGAAGGAACCCCAGAGGATATTGCGCCACTTTCCAAACCGGCGGACGGCATACGGGCTCGGATCGATGCCGGTGTAGCGGATGTCGGGCCGGAGCTTTTTGAGCGCCGGGAGCAAACTGCAGCACGGCCTCAACGTCATCATGCTCGTCCACCCGGCCGAGGCGATCAAGGCCTGCAGATGGGCGGCCAGCCCTGAGGTTTTGACGAAGCGCCCTCACCTGATTTTTTGAGTCTGTTTTTGGCAAACAGCCACATAGACAGTGCCGGAGGATTCCCCGCCACGGACCAGTTCTGGGTTTTCGCACGGGCCGGATCGCCATGATGAGGCCCCGCTATTTCCGCGCGCCGTAGGCGTTGTTGCGGTCGGCGACGAAGAGGTCGGCTCCGCGCCGCTGGAGGACAAACGTGTTGTTGTCGCCGAATTTCGTCCATGGGCCCGGCGGCACGTCTCGGGCATCAACAAATTTCCAGTCGGTCACGTCCGTTCCGCCCATGCCGAGGTAGTCGCGGACGGCGGGAGAAATGTCCAGCCCCGCGCCCTTGTTGAGGTTGGGCAACGGGAGCGCCTTGTCGAAGACATACTGCCAGTGGTCGGTGCGAAACGGCCCGCAGTCCTCCCACTGGGCGTAGGCAATCCGGCCTCGGTAGCGGATCGCGAGCCAGCGGCCTTTGCAGACGGATTTCCCCGGACGCTCGAACGCCTGCTTGAACCAGGGGATCGCCTTGCGCGACTCGGGCTTCGTGGTCCCATGGGTCACGTCGTTGTAGGGAAGTGCGACGTAGAAGGGATTCTGGCGGGGAATGAACCCCTTCGGGACAAAATTCCTGCGGGCACCGGGGTCCGGGTTGTCGTAGCCACCGTAGCTCGCCGCCCAGCGGGCATCCCACGAACTCTTGTAATTCGGGACCGGATTGCGGGCGGTCGGACGTTCCCCAACCCAGAAGATGGTCGTAACAATCCTCTGCTTCCAAGGGTAACGGTTGAAGCCGGACCGGAAATTCGTGGGGGCAACAACCTGGGGCTCGACTTTCAGAATCTCGTTCTGACGCAAAAGCATCGCATAATTCTCAAATTCGGGGGAATTGGCGCCACACAAACCGGCCACGCCTGCCAAAAGGCCGGCCAGAACGAGGCCTGGGAATCGGTTGGATATCATGCGCTGAATATTACGATGGAATACTATCCGCCCAATTTCCCGATGCCGCAAACGAAAAATATCCGGCCCCTGGGTCCCTCCCCAATCATTACGATGAAAAACTAGAAGCGGCATCCTGCCGCCTGGGGCTTTCCGGCAAGTGGCAAGATGCCGCTTCTACAAATTCACCCGATCAGCCACGCAGTCCGGGGGATCGTAATGTTTGGGGTGGTCCCTTGATCGTATTTCTCCCTTCCTCTGTTGACGGGGGGGGATTATTGAGCGAAGCATCGCTCAGGATGAGAAGCCATGTTGATGCGGGACAGCGGACGCTCAGCGGGCACAGAAGCATGAAAAAACTCGGAAAAACCCACCACGACCGGATGCTGGAAATCGTTTCCATTGCCAGCGACTGCGCGCGTGCCGGACGCTTGGCAGCGCTCGGGTTTTTACCCGGACGTCTGGTGCGCATCGCCCGGATCGCCCCGCTCGGGGATCCGATTTCCATCGAGATGGAAGGCCAGGAAATCAGCATTCGCCGCGCGGAGGCGGATCTCATCGTCGTGCGGGAGGTGAAATGAGCTTCGCCGATCCGCCGGGTCCGGTCCGGATCGCGCTTCTCGGCAACCCGAACACCGGCAAGTCCACTCTCTTCAACCGCCTCACCGGCCTGCGCCAGCACATCGCCAACTATCCCGGAATCACCGTCGAAAAAAAGACGGGTGCGATGGTGCTTGCCGGACGGCAGGTTGAACTGATCGACCTGCCGGGAGCCTACAGCCTCGCCGCCACTTCGCCCGACGAGCGGGTGGTGATGGACGCGCTGTGCGGACGGCTCGGCCACCGGGCTCCGGACCTGATCGTCTGCGTGGTGGATGCCACAAACATCAAGCGCAACCTGTTTCTGGTCTCCGAGGCCGCGGAGCTCGCAATTCCGATGGTTATCGCGCTCAACCAGTGGGACGCCGCGAAGCGAAACGGGCTTCGGATCAATGCCGGGCTCCTTGCCGACCGCCTCGGCGTGCCGGTCATCCCGACGATCGCCAAACGGGGACGCGGGCTGGAAGAGCTGAAAAAAGCGATCGGCCATACGCTCGCGGACCCGCGCCGGATCCCGCGAATCCTGTGGCCGGATTTCATTGACGACGCGCGCGACATCGTCCGCAACGGGCTCGCGCAATTCGACGTGGACGTCACCGGACCGGAGGCCTTGCGGATGGTTTTTGATGCCGACAGCGCTTTTGCGGACAAGATCGGCCACAAGGACAGGGTCAGGGAGATCCTCCAATCGGCGCGCGATACGATCCGCTCGCATGGCATGAACCCCGCGTCCGTCGAGGCCGTCCTCCACTACCGCCACCTCGACGCGTTGCTCGAGGGGGTGATCGGAGGGGACGGCATGGTCGCACGCACCCGGAACTCGATGGACGCACTCCTCCTGAACCGGTTTTGGGGGACGCTCATTTTTTTCGGGGTGATGTATGTCGTCTTCCAAAGCCTCTATGCCTGGGCCAGTCCGCTGATGCGACTCATCCTGGCCGCCTCGACATGGCTGCAGGCGGCGGTCTCGCCGATGCTGGCGGGAACGCCGATGATCCAAAGCCTCGTCTCCGACGGGATCATCGCGGGAGTTGGGGGAATCCTCGTCTTCCTGCCGCAAATCCTTCTTTTGTTCCTGTTCATCGCGGTGCTCGAGGATACCGGCTACCTGGCACGGGCCGCCTTCCTCATGGACAAGCTCTTCGGCTGGTGCGGGCTCAACGGGAAAAGTTTCGTGCCGTTGCTCTCCGGCTACGCCTGCGCCATCCCCGGCGTGATGGCCGCGCGCACGCTCGAGGATCCCAAAGCACGCCTCACCACGATCCTCATGACCCCGTTCATGAGCTGCTCCGCGCGCCTGCCGGTTTACGTCCTGCTCATCGGGGCCTTTGTCGAGCCGGCGCACGGGCCGATCGTCGCGGGCTGGACGCTCTTTTTCATGCACTTCGTCGGCGCGGCCGTGGCGATGCCGCTCGCATGGTTCATGAACCGGTGTGTCCTGCGGATCAGGACGCAGCCGTTCATCCTCGAGATGCCCGAGTACCGGGTTCCCACGCTGCGCAACGTCACCATCCGGATGTGGGAACGCGGACGCGAGTTTGTCGTTCGGGCGGGCACCGTCATCCTCGCGTTCTCCGTGATCCTCTGGGCGCTCCTGTATTTCCCGCGGCCCGAATCCGTCGCGGAAAAGACGCGCGCGGCATTTATCGCCGCGCAATCCGCCGCACTGCCCGCCGCCGATGTCGCGCGGGCGCTCGAGGATCCGGCATCCGGCCTTTCCGTCAAACTCGCCCGCCGGATTGACAACGCCTACATCGAGCAGAGCTGCCTCGGACAGTTCGGCAGGGCGGTCCAGCCGGTTTTCGATCTGGCGGGCTTCGACTGGAAGATCACGGTCGGCGTCCTCGCGAGCTTTCCCGCCCGCGAGATCTTTGTCTCGACGCTCGGGGTGATCTACAATCTCGATGCCGATGTGGGCAAAGGCACCGACGATCTGCGTGCGGTCCTTGCCAACGAAAAGTGGCACGACGGGCCTCGGGCGGGGCAGCCGGTTTACACGCTGCCCGTGGTCTTCGCGCTCATGGCTTTTTTCGCGCTCTGCATGCAGTGCGGAGCGACCGTCGCGGTGATCGCCAAGGAACTCAACTGGGCCTGGGCGGCCGGGGCTTTTGCCGCCATGACCGCGCTCGCGTGGGCCGCCGCCGTCCTCATCTACCAGATCGGAAGCCGCCTGTGATCGAGTCCCTCATCATCGCCGCCGCCATCGCCTCAGCGATCATCTATCTCGTCGTCCGCGCGATCCGCAAATCCCGCCAACGGGCGAAACAATCCCCGTGCGCGGGATGCTCCTGCGGGCAAAAGCCGCCCTTCTTTCGAAATCCGCAGGATTGAAGATCCGGCCACCATCGAGGAACGCAGGATTCCCAAGTGAAGAGTGCGTTTGACGGCCGGAGACAAAAATCCCACAATAAACGCATGTGGAATTCCGCACACCAACACATCCTCGACCTTGTCGCCTACGAGCCGGGCAAGCCGGTCGAGGAACTGGCGCGAGAGATGGGTCTCGATCCCTCGCGGATCATCAAGCTCGCCTCGAACGAAAATCCGCTCGGGCCGTCGCCGATGGCGCTGGCCGCGATGCGCGAGACGCTGGATCGCGCGCATTTTTACCCGGACGGCGGCGGCTGGGCATTGCGGAACGCGATCGCGGAGAAGCTCGGGATCGCCCGGGGGAATGTCATCCTTGGCAACGGGTCGAACGAGATCATCGAGTTCATCGGCCACGCGTTCCTGCGGCCCGGCGATGAAGTGGTGACCGCGAAGCACGCGTTCGCGGTTTATTCCCTGATGGCGCAGCTCTTCGGAGCGAAGACCGTGGAAGTTCCCGACCCCGGCCACACCCACGACCTCGACGGCATGCTGGCCGCGATCACTCCGCGAACCCGACAGATCTTCATTGCAAACCCCAACAACCCGACCGGCACGATGGTCGGGCAGGAGGCGCTGGATCGCTTCATGGCGCGCGTGCCGGAACACGTCCTCGTCATCTTCGACGAGGCGTATCACGAATTTCTCGACAACCCGCCGGATGTCATCCGTTACGTCCGCGAGGGCCGGAACGTCATCGTCATGCGCACGTTTTCAAAGATCCAGGGGCTCGCGAACCTGCGCATCGGCTACGGGCTCGCACCCGAGAAAATTGCCGGCGTCCTCCAGAAGACGCGGCAGCCGTTCAACGCGAACGGCATCGCCCAGGCCGGCGCGCTCGCCGGGCTCGCTGACACCGACCACATGCGCCGGACCCGGCAGCTCACGCACGAAGGACGGAATTATCTGCAGGCCGAGTTTTCCGAAATGGGGCTCGAGTTTGTCCCAAGCGTCGCCAATTTCGTGCTCGTCCACGTTGGCGACGGCGACGCCGTCTTCCAGGCACTCCTCCGTCGCGGCATCATCGTCCGCGCGATGCGGAGCTACAAGATGCCCGCATGGATCCGCGTCTCGGTCGGAACGATGGACCAGAACCTGCGGTTCATCTCCGAGCTCAAGGTGCTTGATGCGGCAGGAGGAATCCCGCGGGGGGAAATCACCGCGGCCTGATCCATGCAGCCGGGTGATACCATCGCGGCCGTCTCGACGCCGCCCGGCGAGGGTGCTGTCGCCCTGATCCGGATCTCCGGACCGCAGGCGGCTTCCATCCTGGAAAAAATCTTCGGGCCGACCTCGAAGCGGCTCATCCCCCGCCGCGCGACCTGCGGTCGGATCGTTGAAGCGGGCGCGCTGGTGGACGAGGTTCTCGTCACGGTTTTTTATGCTCCCGCGAGCTACACCGGGGAGGACATGGTCGAGATCGGGTGCCACGGCGGGATCCTGCTGGCGGCGCACATTTTGGAACTGGTGCTCCGGCAGGGAGCGCGCGCGGCCGAGCCCGGCGAGTTCACCCAGCGCGCCTTCCTGAACGGCAAGCTCGACCTCACACGCGCCGAGGCGGTCATGGATCTGATCAGCGCCCGCACTCCCCTCGCCCTCCGCGCCGCCGCCGAACAGCTCCAGGGACGGATCGGCGAAGAGGCGGATGCCATCCGCGCCGGGATCCTCGAAGCCGTCGCCCACCTCGAAGCGTGGATTGATTTTCCAGAAGAAGGGATCGCTCCAGCCACCGGTGCCGACCTCCTCAAAAAAATCGTCGCTGTCACCGCCCGCATTGATCGCCTGCTGGCGACCGCCGAAACCGGGCGCGTCCTCCGCGAAGGCGTTCGCGTGGCGATTGTCGGGCGTCCGAATACCGGGAAATCCAGCCTCTTGAACCGCCTGCTCGGGATGGAGCGCGCGATTGTGAGCCCGGTTCCGGGCACCACCCGCGACACGATTGAAGAATCCGCCTGCCTGCGCGGGATCCTCTTCCGCCTCACCGACACCGCGGGACTCCGCGAGACCTCGGACCCGGTCGAGATCGAAGGCGTCGGGCGCGCGCTCCGTGCCATCGAGCAGGCGGACCTCGTCCTCCACATCTTCGATGCCACGGATGCCTTCCACGAGCCCGCCCTCCGCGAACGTGAAATCCTCGTCGCGAACAAAATGGACCTTCTGCCTGCCGCAGGTCCCCTCCCCGCCACCGCCCTCCGCATCTCGTCAAAAACCGGCGAGGGGATTTCCGAACTCGTCGAAGCGATGATCCGGGAAACCTGCGGGCAACACCTCGCGGCCGGACAGTCCCTCGCCGCCGTCAACGTCCGCCACAAAATCCTCCTCGAATCCGCCGCCTCTTCTCTCGCCGCCGCCGCCGCTCTCCTGCAATCCGGCGAGCCCCTCGAGCTTCCCGCCATTGAGCTCCGCGACGCCCTCGATGCCGTCGGCCGGATCACCGGCTCCGCCGACACCGAGGAAATCCTCGGCGAAATTTTCGGACGGTTCTGCATCGGAAAGTAACAAGGAAAAACTGTTCATGCGGACGCGACGGGAATAGGGTCTTCTTTCATGAATCCCTCCCTGCTTGCAGATGACGATTTCTACCCCCTCATCGAAGCCCGGCATTGCGATCCATTCCGGATCCTCGGCCTCAGGGAATCCCCGGCGGGCTGGACCGGGCGCGTCCTGCGTCCGGATGCCGCCAAGGTCGCGATCGTGGGCTCGGACGGGCGGAGATTCGATCTGGCACCCGTGCATGAAGGCGGGCTTTTTGAGGCGGTCCTTCCGGGCGTGACCGGGGAGTTCGGCTACACGCTCGAGCTCACCGGACACGACGGGGCAACCTGGCGGGCGCACGATCCGTATTCCTTCGGCCCGGTGCTCGGCGAGATGGACATCTACCTTTTCAACGAGG
>JBAXTX010000020.1:0-27510 GCA_037129975.1 Verrucomicrobiia bacterium
GCGAATTCATCATCGTCACCGAGAGCGGGATGCTCCACCGGCTGCGCCGCGAGGTGCCGGGAAAAACCTTCATCCCCGGCCCGACCGATCTCTGCTCGTGCGGCGACTGCCGGTATATGAAGCTGAACACGCTCGAAAAGCTCAGGGACTGCCTCGCCGGGCTGTCTCCGGAGATCACCGTCCCCGAGGACGTGCGCTCAAAGGCCGAGCGGTCGGTGCGCCGGATGCTCGAGCTCTCGCGCTGAGGGTTGCTCGAGCTCGTGATGCCAGGGTGTCGATGTTGGGTTGCCTTCGTCGCATGCAAGCGGCAGGTGAATAGCGATGCCGGCATCCGTTGGTGTTTCAGGAATGTCAAATGGCATGGCCCGACCCGACGCCAAGATTGCCTCACCTTGCCGCGCCTGATTTCCTTCCGGAGCCCAACCTCACTGGTGTCCCCCGACCCGCCGGACATCGTGCAATGCACCTGCCCCCTTCGGCTGCTGGTGAGAAGCCGGAATACAATAAAAAAGGCCCCCTTTTTTACGGCTTTCCGGTTTACGTCGGCCAGCAGATGGACGTCTTTATCGAGGAAAAATGAGGAGCGCCTTCCCTACAGTTTCGGGTTTGGCGTGGGAGTGGGCAGGGCGCTGCCGGTCCGGATCAATTCGGCGACGACTTCATCCGTGATGTCGAGGCCATGCTCATTGCCGAGAACCACCATCTCGCTTTTCACAAGCACCACGCCGAGCCCTTTGCCGGAAGCAATTTTCAAGGCCACGGGCTTGATCTCTTCCCGGAAGCGGGTGACGAGGGCGGCCCGTTTGGCGTTGAGGTCCTGTTGGGCCTGCTGCTGTTTTTGTTGGAGCTGGAGATTCAGATTGTTTCCGAGGTCGGCCAGTTTCTGGCTTTCCGTATCCGAAGGCTTGACCCCGATGGAGTCTTTGGTTCGATCAAATTGCGCCTGGAGTTCCTTCTGGGCCGCAGTCAGTTGATCTTTCAGCGGAACGATGGCGTCCTTCAGTTCCTGGACGATTGCCACATCCCGCCCGAGCCGCTTGGCGACGTCGTCCAGGTCAACAAGGGCAACTCCGCCCTTGGCCGATGTGAAGGGAGTATGGTCGCAGCCGACCAGGGTGACACTCAGGAGAATCAAAAATGCAGAGAATGGTTTCATGGGTTTAAAGCGGAACATTGACAGGAGATTCAGAAATATTCCAGCGAATCTTTACGGGGTGTCGGACCGGAATTGATTACCGGAATTGATTAGCAGAGAAGATGGTTTCTGGGGAAAACGATTACGCCAAGTCCATCGGGCTGGGGCCACCGGGGCGTTTCATGACGTGGAGGTCAGGATGAAGGCGCGGCTGACGCCGGAGGCATGGGGAACCCGGCGACCTGATCGAGGATGATGTCCGCCAGCCCGGGGTCTGTTCCGATCGCTCTTCCGCAGCAGAGTTGGCGGCCGCGCAGAGGGTGCGGGTTGCGTGTGAAATCCATCCGATGATTTCCGCCCCTGCCGTTGGCTTCCTTGATGCCGAGGAGAGCCGGGATGTCCTGGCTGGCATGGAGCCCGTCGGATAGAAAGAACGGGACGACGACCACGTTCGGCTGGGACGTGAAGGTGTCCCAGTCCTTGAGGAGCGGGGGGACTTCCATGAAGGCGGCGAGGACTTCCGCGTAGAGCCCGGTTTCGGCGATCCGGCGGGCCTGGCGCCCGGCGGCGGCCATCGAATTTTCGTCGCGGCCGGTGCCATGGCCGACGATGAGGAGGCTCGTTTCGGAAGGCGGTGCGCCCGATCTCCGCGCCTCCGCCAGGAGGAGGTCCGTCATCCGCGCATGGTTGCCGGTCGGTTCGCAATACCGGATCGTGCGCTCTCCGCGCCGGGTCACCGGGCCGTCGAGCCCCATCTCGCGGGGGATGATCGTGCGCGTGAAATGCCCGTCGCTGATAAAATTCGGCACGACGAAAACGTCGCGGCTGTCCACCATCCCCAGGGCTTCGCGATAAGAAGGCTTCTCTTTCCAGAAGCAGCAGACGACCTCGGAAAAAATCGCGCGGCTCCGGATCTCCTCCGCGTGCCGGAGCGTCGGAGAACTGGAATCCGGATTCCGCGTCGAGCCGTGGCCCGCGATCACGAGCGCCGCATTTTTCACCCGAGAAGCTCGGCGCAGACTTTTTCCGCGTCGAAGTGTTTCTCCGCATACGCGCGGGCGTCCCGGCAGTGGCGCTCGTAGTTCGAGGAAACTTCCGCGATGGCCGCGGCGGCTTCCTCCGGGGTGCTGAAGGCGAGCACGCCCGCGCCCGAAGGCAGGTGATCCGTCCAGCCGGTGTCCTGCACGACGACCGGCTTCCCGGCCGCGAGGTAGCACGCGCTCCGGCAACTGAACCACCCGCTGCGCGAGCGGACGTAGCCGTTTTTAGCGATGCTCCACTCGCCTTTCGAGTTCGTGAGAAAGTCGTGATAGCTGGCGTAATCCGGGATATGGACATCCGGCTCGATGATCGTCCAGCCCTTCTGCACGAGGGTTTCCGTCGGGCGGCTCTGCCCGACGCCCTGCCCCATCGCGAGAACGAATTTTTCCGGGGTGAGCGCCGGGAGGTCCAGGAAGCGGGCGAACTCGAGGTCCTTCTGCCCGTAGGTCAGCCCGCCGAATTCCTTGGGCGCGTAGCTCGCCCAGTTCATCACGGTTGTCCAGGCGTCCGCCGCGATGTGGACCGCGCCCGGGGGCATCAGGGTTTTCGCCCACCAGTCGAGGGAGACCGGCTGGACGGTCGGACGCCATTCGAGCCCGCACGCTGGAACGAGGCATCCCGCATGGCCGATGTTCAGCCCGAAGGAATAGTGTTTGTCGTGCGAGGAGACGCGCGTGGAAAACTCCGATCGGGGATCCGCGGCGAGGCTGATCTGCGTGAACATCGGATCTCCGTCGAGGAAGAGCTTGAGCGGGATCGCGGCTGTCGGCTCGCGCAGCCAGCAGGCTCCCGAGACATTTGCCAGCACGTCGGCCGAGGCCAGGATCCTCTCGGCCTCGCCGGCATCCGCGACGCCGTGGCAGGTTCCATCGGCACCGTTGCGGTAAATCCAGCGGTCGCCCATGTCGAACTCCCGCATGACGCGGCCCAGGTAGCCGGTGTTGTGCGAGCAGTCCGCGCCGGGTTCCTGCTTCACCGGATCATACGCCCAGGCCGAAGTGTCCTCGAGATACCAGACATCGTGCCCGAGCGCCCGGAACCCAAGCAGATACTGGATATAATCCCATGTGACCCCGCCAAAGGCGTATTGTCCGATCAGCCCGGTAACGACGATTCTCATCGGGGGATGTTTAACAGAAGAAGACTTCGGAAACGAGGAATGATTTCATGCCGGAAAGGAGACGGGCGGGGATGGAAAAAGTGCCGGGCTTGTCGGTTTTGCCAATTCCAGAAAATCGCATCGACTTGGCGGGCCGGACGGCAGAGGATTCCGGGCACGATGTCTTTTTTGAAAGAGAGTGCGCTCGTGCGGTTGAAGGCCGCGTGGGAGGCCGGACGGCTGGCTCATGCCTACCTGTTGTCCGGCCCCGGCGGGTCGGGGAAGGAGTGGCTGATGATGCGGATGGCCGGGGAGGTCCTGGGAACGCCGCAGCCGGGTTCGCATCCGGATTTTCACAGTGTGGCACCGGAGTCGAAATCCCGGCGGATCGTCATCGAGCAGATGCGGACGATGGAGCAGGCGATCCAGATGAAGCCGCTGCTCGGGCGCACGAAGGTGGCGGTGGTCCGCGATGCCGACCGCCTCCAACCGCAGGCCGCGAACGCTTTTTTGAAGACTCTGGAAGAACCCCCTCCCGGCTGTCACATCTTTCTTTTGACAGCACTTCCGGAGGCGGTGATGGAGACCATCCTTTCCCGCTGCATTTCCGTTCCATTGCGCACAAAATCCGGCGTCCAGACAGATCGCGGGGGGCGTCCCGTGGCGGACGCCCTGGCCGGGGCGCTGCTGAAGCCCGGCGGTCCCGATATTGCCGCCGCCATGTGTTTCACGCGGATTTTCCAGAAGGCCACGGCCGCTGTCCGGGAGCAGGTGACGTCGGAACTCGAAGCGGAGCTCAAGCAGCAGATGAAGCGCTACCGGGAATCCGCCGACGCGAAATGGGAGGAGGGCCGCGAGGGCCAGATCAAAGCGCAGGCCGAATCCGCGGTGGTCCGCGCCCGCGAAACCCTGCTGAACGACGCGGGCGAAGTGCTTGCCGCCGCGTTGCGCCACCACCACGTGCCCGCCGCCGCGCGGGGCCCGATCTCGGAAATCGCACGGGCAAATCCGCCGGCCGTCCTCTTCAAGCGCCTCGCCGCACTCGACCGCACGCGCGACCTTCTCGCCCGCGGAGTCCAGGAAGGGCTTGCGTTGGAGAGCGGTTTTCTGGAAATGATCGCTTCTCATCCATGAAACGTCTCGTCATCAAATTGGGAACCGGCGTCCTTTCCCGAGCCGGTGGACGCTCACTCGACACCGCGCAGTTCCGCCGGATCGCGGGCGAGATCGCCGCGCTTCACAAGGCCGGAACCTCCTGCATCCTCGTCAGCAGCGCGGCCATCGCGGCGGGGGTCCGGGTGCTCGGACTGACCGGCCGGCCGGACGACCTTCCCGGCAAGCAGGCCTGCGCGGCGGCGGGGCAACCCGAGCTCATGCGGCTTTATGCGTCGTCGTTCCGTCCGCACGGGCTGCACGCGGCCCAGCTCCTTCTCACCCACGGGGACATTGACAGCCGGATGCACCGCACGAACGCGCGGAACACACTCGACCGGCTTCTCGCCGCCCGCACGGTCGTTCCCGTCATCAACGAAAATGATTCCGTCGCGGTCGAGGAGTTGCGCTTCGGCGACAACGACCGGCTCTCCGCCGAAGTCGCCCAGCTCGTGCGCGCCGACCATCTGGTCATCCTCACCAGCGTGGACGGGCTCATGGACGCCACCGACCGGCGGGTTCCCGTGGTCAAAGATCTCGCCGCCGCGGCCAGGCTCGTCCGTTCGGAAAAGGGCGAGGAGTCGGTCGGCGGGATGAAGACCAAGCTCGAAGCCGTGAAACTCGCCGTGGGTTCCGGCATCCCCTGCACGATCGTGGATGGCCGGAAGCCCGGCCGGATCGCCGCCGCGATCGCGGGCCGTGATGTCGGCACACGGTTTCCTGTCCCGCGAAAGAAATATTGATTTCCATCAATTTTCCGGCGACAAACCCGGCAACTTGATTTTCATTATCCCGTGACCACCTCCGACCAAAAGAACGCACCGACCACCGCAAGGGCAGATTTACGACCCGAGCACATCCGCGACGCCGTGATCCGGCTGGCGGGAAATTCCCAGGACGGCATCCAGAGCGCGGGCGGGCTTCTGGCGCGGCTCGCCGGGCGGAGCGCGCAGGACGTGATGACTTACATGACCATCCCGTCCACGATCTCGGGCGGGCCGTCGCTTTTTCAAGTGCGCGTCGGCACGGGTGAAGTGTTCTCGCCGGGCGACGAAGCGGATTTCCTCGTGGCGTTTTACCAGCACAGCTACGCGGACAACATCGGGTTCCTGCGCGAGGGCGGCGTCCTGCTTTACGACTCCGACAACGTCCAGCCGGACACCGACGACAAGCGCTTTGTCTATGTCGGCATCCCGATCACCGGCCTCACCGTCGAGGCGCTCGGCGGCACCGCGAAGGACAAGGGGAAAAACATTTTTGTTCTCGGGTTGATCGCGAAGATTTTCGATCTTGATGTCGCGAAGCTCGAGCGTCTTCTCCGGGAGAAATTCGGCGGGAAAAACGAAAGCGTTCTCAACACCGCGCTGATGGCGTTCCAGGCCGGCTACGCCTACCCGGTCGGCAATGTGCTCGCCACACGATACAAGTTCGACCCGTCGCTGGACACAGGCGGACGCGCGCAGGTGACGATGGAGGGCAACCAGGCGCTTGCGTACGGACTGATTGCGGGCGGGGTGCGCTACGGCGCGGCCTACCCGATCACGCCATGGACAACGGTCATGGAAATCCTCCGCGCCGAGCTGCCGAAATACGGCGGGCTTTTCGTGCAGTGTGAGGATGAGATCGGCGCGGTCTCCATGGCGCTCGGCTTTTCCTATGCCGGCCATCTGGCGGTCACCGGCAGCTCCGGTCCCGGCATCTCGCTCAAAACCGAGGCGATCGGCTGGGCGACGATGGCGGAGATGCCCCTCATCATCGTGAACGTCCAGCGCGGCGGCCCGAGCACCGGGCTGCCCACCAATGTCGAGCAGAGCGACCTCTACCAGGCGATCTTCGGCGGCCACGGTGACAGCCCCCGCGTGGTGCTTGCGCCCTCGAACGTCGAGGATTGTTTCTACATCGCGATCGAGGCCGCGCGCATCGCAAAAAAATACAGCACGCCGGTTTTCATCCTCAGCGACGCGTCGCTGGCCACGCGGATCCAGGCGTTTGACGAGCCGGATTTGAAAAGCGTGATGCTGGAATTTCTGCCGGACCTGACTCCGCGCCCCTCCGGCTTCCAACCCTATCCGCTTGACGCCGTCACCCGGCACGCGCCGCCCGGAACCCGGATGCTTGGCGGAGTTTATCCGACCGTCACCGGTCTGGAGCACGACGAAATGGGCCACCCGACAGGCAGCCCGCGCCTCCACTCGGCCATGACGGCCAAACGCCGCAGCAAGCTCCAGCAGCTCGCCGCGGAAATCCCGGTGCCGGAGGTTTTCGGCGGACCGGATGGCGACGCGCTGATTGTCGGCTGGGGGTCCACCTACGGCCCGATCCACGAGGCGGTGAAGATCGCGCGCGAAGGCGGGGAAAGCCTCTCCGCGCTGCACCTGCGGCATTTGAACCCGCTGCCCAACGGCCTCGAAAAAATCTTCGCGAAGTTCAAGCGCATCATCGTCGCCGAGATGAACGACCAGGGGATCTATGGCTACGGCCAGCTCGCCACGATCCTGCGCGCCCGCTACTGCGACTCAAAAATTCGCAGCCTGAACAAGACGAACGGGCTGACATTCCATGTGAAAGAAATCCTCGAAGGAGTTTTGAAATGAGCGCCCCGACCGCCGACCCATCGCCCGAAAAGCTGACAAAAAAAGAGCTCACAGCCGACCATCCGACCTGGTGCCCGGGCTGCGGCGACTTTGCGGTGCTGGCCTCATTTTACAAAATGCTCGAGCGCCGGCAGCTCCCGCACGAGAGCATCGTAACGCTGGCGGGCATCGGCTGCTCCTCGCGGTTCCCGTATTTCGTCAACTCCCACGGCGGGCACTTCATCCACGGGCGCGCGGTGCCGCTGGCATCCGGCGTGAGCCTCTCCCGGCCGGACCTCCATGTGTTCCTCTTCGGCGGCGACGGCGACGCGTTTTCCATCGGCGGCAACCACCTCGAACACGGCGCGCGAAAGAATATCAACCTGACCTACGTCATCATGGACAACTCGGTCTATGGCCTGACAAAAAAACAAACTTCGCCCACTTCGCCGATCGGCTTCAAATCGAAGACGGATCCGAACGGCGCGGTGGACCAGCCGGTCAACCCGATAAAAAAACTCATCTCGGCGGGAGCGACGTTTGTCGCCCGTTCGCACGCGGCCCAGGTCAACCACATGATCGCGATGATGGAGCGCGCCATGGATCACCAGGGGTTTTCGGTTGTCGAGATCCTCTCCGAGTGCGTCGAGTTTTTCCCCGGCGCGTTCGACGCGGGCAACCCGCGCAAGGGCGGCGGGTTCGAGCTCATCGAGGAGAAAAAGGGGGACGGCACACCCGGGGACGAAGCACGCCACGACACCTCCGACGAGGTCGCGGCCTACCGGCTCGCCGACCTCCCGGCCCCGGGACGGTTCGGCGTCTTCTTTGAAAGCGGCCGCCCGACAAAAAATGCGCTGGAGTCACAGTGGATCAAAACCACACGCGCAAAAGTCGGCGAAGCCGGCGCTCTCGATGTCCTTCAAAAAACTTTTGACCGGATGAAGTGAGGCCGGCCAGCCAGACGCCCTGCCAGCGCGCCTTTTTTTAAAAAAGAGATTTCCATCCGGCCCGCCCCGGTGTCCTCTTTCCACTGCCTATGAAACGATTTGAAAACCAGGTTGCGATTGTCACCGGTGCCGGGCGGGGGATCGGGGAAGCCATTGCGAAACGCCTTGCTTCGGAAGGGGCGAAGATCGCGGTGGTGAGCCGCACGGAATCGAACTCCGTGCGGACGGCGGACGCCATCAACGCGATGGTTCCGGAGACCGCGCGTCCGTATGCGGTGGACGTGGCGGATTTCGATGCGGTGCAGACAGCGGGCGGGCGGATCCTTGCGGACTTCGGGCGGTGCGACGTGCTGGTGAACAACGCGGGGATCACGCGCGACACGCTGGCGATGCGGATGTCGAGCGACGACTGGGATATCGTGCTCCAGACGAATCTCAAAGGAGCTTTCAATTTTTCCCGCGCGGTCATGCGGGCGATGGTCAGGCAGCGCTCCGGACGGATCATCAACATCAGCTCGGTCAGCGGACTCATCGGGCTGGCCGGACAGGCGAATTACGCGGCCAGCAAGGCCGGACTGATCGGGATGAGCAAGAGCATCGCCCGGGAGCTCGCCAGCCGCGGGATCACGGTGAACGTGGTTGCCCCCGGATTCATCGAGACCGACATGACCTCGGTGCTGGGCGAGGAAGTGCGCAAGGGCGCGCTCGCGCAGATCCCGCTCTCGAAATTCGGTGAGGGGGCCGACATCGCGGCGGCCGTTGCCTTTCTTGCGAGCCCGGAAGCCGCGTTCATCACCGGCCAGGTCCTCGCGGTGGACGGCGGGATGTCGATGTGATCAGCCTGATCGCTTTTTGCTCCTGACCGTTCGCAAGGTAAAACCGCCGCATGTCCCGGCGGTTGAAATCCCACCGAAATCCTCTCGCCCGGTCGCGCCGTAACGGCTATACCATCACCCCGTGCAGTGGTTCCCCCCATCAGAGAAAATGACCCTGGCAATGCCGACGCCACTTCTCGACCTCACCCTCGCCACCCTGCGCGACACGCTGCTGCCGAAGCTGCTGCTGCTGTCTGGCTGACGCAGGCCCAGATGGCCGAACTTTTTCAGACGACACCGCAGAACGTGACGCTCCACCTGAGAGGCATTTTCTCCGAGGGCGAACTGGTCGAGGCGGCAACTTGTAAGGATTACTTACAAGTTCGATTTGAGGGCGGGCGAGAGGTCTCTCGGAAGCTCCACCATTATCATCTGGATGCCATCCTCGCCGTGGGCTTTCGGGTGCGCAGCCACCGGGGCACGCAGTTCCGGCAGTGGGCCATCGGGCGCTTGAACGAGTATCTGGTGAAGGGCTTCACGATGGACGACGAGCGGCTGAAAAATCCTCCGGGCAAGGGCCAGAAGGATTATTTTGACGAGCAACTGGAGCGCATCCGCGACATCCGGTCGTCCGAGCGTCGCTTTTACCAGAAGGTGCTGGATATCTACGCGACGAGTGTGGACTACACGCCGGACACGGAACTGGGGATGGCGCTCGTCGCTGCGGCTGAGTCCATCGCTATAAGAGTCCGGATCATTCCGAAATATGGTATCATCTGCACTCTTCGGGTCAGAGGACCTGTTCGCGGTAGAGATGCTGCAACGCGGCGACGTCTGTCCGCAGCGCGCGTCCGTCCAACTCGCTCACGGGTCGGATCCCGATCCGGCTGTTCGTGACAAAGCATGCCGAGGCGCGCGCGACAGAAGCCGCATCGGGAAAAGTTTCCCCGACCGGCAGATGATCCAGAACCCACGCGCGGACAACACCATCCCGTGCTCCCGTCCCGATCGCCGGAGTTTCCCATGCGCCTCCGACCCCGACAAAAATATTTCCCATGCTCGCGCAGACGAGGCCGCCCGCCGGGTTGAAAAGCAAGGCGTCGTCGGCTCCGGTGGAGCGTGCGAAATTCGATGCCTCGACATTCTGCCAGTAATTCCCGGTCTTCCATCCTCCGGGCTCCGGCAAATACGGCGCGGCAGAGGAAACCATCCGCAGCGGCGGGAAGTCGGTCCCCACCTCGCAATCCTCGAACAGCGCGAACAGGGAGCCGGAAAGCGGATCGCCCGCCCCACCCGGCCCGGCTGTGAGATATAGCCGGAAAACTCCCGTGGCAGGCGCATCCTGGTCGCGTGGGAGCTCCGGCAACGAGTCCGGAATGAAAGCCTTCTGCCACCCCCGCGCATGGGCGGCGCGCCGAAGCCGGGCCAGATGAGAGGTCAATAACAACGCGCGCCCGCCGACAACCGCGATGGTTTCAAACACGCTCATCCCATATCGGAACGCGCGGTCATCCAACGGGACGGCCGCGCCGTTCTCCCACGCGCCGGATTGGAAGCTCCAGGAAATCACCGGAGTTGCCCCCGCGGAAAACACGTCTGCATCCGCTTGTGGTAGGCGGTGCGCTTTCGGGAATCAAGCCCGCGAACTTCCACGCAATCGAAAAGCGTCCGGATCGAAACCCGCGTGCCCGCAAAGCAGGGCGCCCCGCCCATGATCTCGGGGGCGATGGAAACAATGGACGATTTCATGCCGGCACCATCGCACAGATGCAGCCCTTGCCAAGCACGGGAGGACGGACGGATGTTTCCTCTGGGGCTGATTCGAGGACCGGTATCAGGGCTTGCCGCCGCGTGCCGTGTGTGGTTTATTTCCACACATGAGCACGCTTGCCGAAATCGAGGCGACCGCCGATGCGTTGCCGATGGGACAGAAGGAGGAGCTCTTCCTGTTTCTCTCCGAGCGATTGCGCTCCGCGGAAAGTGCACTGACAGCCTCAGCACCCATCGATTTGAGCGCATTTGAAGGAGTGCTGACGCTGCGGGAGGATCCGATGGATTATCAAAACCGCGCACGCACCGAGTGGCCGTGAGCGGTCTGCTCGACACGAATGCCGCGCTTTACCTGCTCGGCGGCAGACTGGCGAAGTCGTTGCCGGAAGACCGGTATGCGGTGTCGTTTATCACGGAGATGGAGTTGCTTTCCTACCCGCATCTTTCGACGGAGGAGGAAGCAAATGTCTGTGCTTTTCTGGCAAGCGTGGAAGTGTGCGGGTTGTCGCAAGGAATGAAGGTGCTGGCCATCGGTCTTCGCCGCCGACATGGTTTGAAATTGCCGGATGCCATCATCTGCGCCACGGCCATCGAACGCAGAGCAACGCTTTGGAGCAATGATCGGAAGCTCGCGAATATCCCGGAATTGCGCTGGCGCGGAATGGATATCAAACCCATTTGAACAGGTGCCGGCTGCCCGCAGACATCCTGACCTGCATGGAAACCGGGTGAGCCCGTGCAAATCCGGGGAGCGCACGCGCCCGGGCGCTCCCCGGAGCATGGTCGACCGTGTGGGCACGGGGTTACGTCTCGAATGGGGGCATCCGTTTTCCTCCCCACCATTTTTTCTGAATGACTTCAGGATGGGTTTGTCCGGTCGGGCTCTGCGATTCGTTCATGGCATAACCATCGCACAGATGCAGCCCTTGCCAAGCACGGGAGGACGGACGGTTTCACCGCCGCATTCCTTTCCGCCTACACTCAAGTCTTTCGCTGTTTGTTACGAACGCGCTACCGCGCGGGTGTTGCCACCCACCTCCTCGAAAGCGGCATTGATATCCCCAAGTCGTCGTTTCGCCTGCCTTTGATCTTCTTGAACCTGTCGAGCCCTCCGACAAGGATATCAAGACACTCTTTTCGGAGGCAGCAAGCTGCTTTACTGCCGGACGCTGGGATTTGGCCACGAAGCGCTATAAGCAGT
The DNA here is from genome assembly GCA_037129975.1 of Verrucomicrobiia bacterium. GTDB lineage: Bacteria > Verrucomicrobiota > Verrucomicrobiia > Chthoniobacterales > Terrimicrobiaceae > QYQL01. The sequence goes on from JBAXTX010000020.1 coordinate 11,734, forward strand.
CACTTCTTATCGACCCAGAAAACAGAGACGCCAAGGCTTGCCTATACGACATCCTGCTGTTGCGATCATTATATGGTGACGAATCTCGCCGTTCCGAAGCAGTCAAACGACAGTCTGAGATCAACAAGCAACTACTCAAGGACCCCTGAAGAATAAAAATGAAGGCCAACAAGCCCGTCCAGCGAATCGCTGGCCCGTCGGTTGTTTCGACGAACACGGATTTGACGTTCCACCGCTCAGGCACAGGGCCTGCTGGCAGCAGAGCAGGCCGAGTGCCTTCGCTCCCACCTGTTCGATCCACCCACCAACTCCGGCCAGCGATTGCTGACGGGGGACGTTGTCATCAACGGCGACGCGCAACGGCTTCTCCTGCCCCCGCGTGATTGTGGTAGATCAATCGTGGCTGGCGGCGGCGGAGAGCTTGTTGCAAGCCTTGCGGGCCTCGGCTGCGTATTTCGTACCCGTGGTCGAGGCCTGTTTTTTCACGGTGGCGTTCACTGGTCAAAGTCATTTCGTCGTAGGCGGCACCAGCTCGGTCAGTGCGGCCGGTCTTTCTTTCCCGATCTTGCCTGGGGGTGCCTGATAATTTCCCCTGTGTTTTGCGGGAAGTCTGTGGTAATCGTGTCCGATATTTCCAATGATGAACGTATCCGACCTCCGCGAGATTTTGCAGTATGTGCCCCGGTTCCGGGACCGCACTTTCGTTGTCGCGGTGGACGGCGAAGTCATCGCCTCGGAAAACTTTTCGAATGTCCTGCTGGACATTGCGGTGCTGCGTTCGCTGAGCATCAAGGTGGTGCTCGTCCACGGTGCGAGCCACCAGATCCAGGCCCTCTCCGCCGAGCGCGGGATCGCGATATCGAATTCCGACGGGATCGGAGTGACCGACGCCCCGACGCTCAAGCTCAGCATTGACGCGGCGATCCGGCTCACGAACGAAATCATGGAGGGTCTTTCTTCGGTGGACCTTCGGGCGGCCTATATCAACGCGTTGATCGCCCATCCGGCGGGGATCCTCGGCGGCGTGGACCAGCAATATACCGGCAAGGTCGAGCGCGTGGATGTGAAGGCGCTCAAGCTGCTCCTGGACGAGGGGATTATTCCTGTCGTCCCTCCGCTGGGCTTCGACGGCGAGGGGCGGACATACCGGGTGAATTCCGACACCATCGCCATCGAGATTGCCGAGGAGCTCTCCGCGGCAAAAATCCTCTACCTCGTTCCGGGGAGTGTCTTTGCCTCCTCGGCGGTCCTTCCGCGCCAGCTCTCGATTTCCGAGACGCAGGAAATCTTGAAAAAGCGGCCGCAGGATTTCGCGCCGGGGATCGTCTCGAAGCTCGAGAACGGCGCGCAGGCGTGCGCCCAGGGCGTGCCGCGCGTGCATGTGCTCAACGGCAGCGTCAACGAGGCGCTTCTGAACGAGGTCTTCAGCCACGACGGGATCGGCACGATGATTTACTCGAACGAATACCAGCAGATCCGCCGGATTTTCAAAAAGGACGTGCGGGCGGTGATCTCCCTCATCCGGCAGTCCGTGCGCAACGAGGAACTCGTCAGGAGGAACCGTTCCGAAATCCTTGAGCATCTCGAGGATTACTGGCTTCTGGAAATCGACCGTTCGCCGATTGCATGCGTCGCCCTCCATCTTTATCCCGCCGAGTCCGCCGGCGAGCTCGCCTGCCTGCATGTCAACAAGGCGCACGAAAACCAGGGCCACGGGAAAAAGCTCATGGCATTCGTCGAAAATCTGGCCCGCGAGAAAGGCGTGAAAAACCTTTTTGCCCTCTCGACCCAGGCGTACAGCTACCTCCAGCAAAAAGGCGGCTACCAATCCGCGGAGCCCGCGCTCCTGCCGGCCGTGCGCCGCGCGAAATACGAGGCGAGCGGACGGAACTCGATGGTTCTCCTGAAGCCTCTTCGCGCCTGAGATGCATCCCGCGCAGAACTGGCTCAACCTCGGCGTGGATGGGGCTGTGATCCTCGTCTATTTTGTTGGCATCGTCGGCATCGGCCTCTATGCGGCGCGGAAAAACACGAGCCTCCAGGATTTCGCGCTCGGCGGGCACTCGATCCCGTGGTGGGCGGTGCTGGCGTCCATCATCGCCGCCGAGACCAGCGCCGTCACATTCCTGGGCGCGCCGGCCGAGGGGTTCAAGACGCGGAGTTACGCCTACGCGCAACTGGCGGTCGGCACGATCATCGCGCGCATCATTATCGCGTGGCTTTTCATCGCCCCCTACTACAAATACAAGGTCGAGAGCATCTACGAGTTCCTGACCATCCGGTTCGGCGAGCGCACGAAAAACATGGCCAGCGGGATTTTTCTGGCCACCCGGGTCCTCGGCATCGGCGTGCGCCTGTATCTCGGCGGCGTGATCATGGTGGTCGTGTACCGCTACCTTTTCCCCGGTTCGGAAATCACGCTCCGGACGTATTTCTGGGGAATTGTCTTTGTGACCTTCGTGACCACGCTTTACACGGCGGCCGGCGGAATCAAGGCGGTCGTCTGGACCGATCTCATCCAGGCCTGCCTGATGATCGGGGCCATCCTGTTTTCGATCATTGCCGTCTTTCACGACATCCCCGGCGGCATGCGGACGGTGCACGAGCAGCTTGCCGGGCAGAACCTCTCGATGTTCCAGACCGGCTGGGATTCCGCGAAGCCGTTCGGCGCCGCGCTGCGCGGGCTGCTGGAAACCGAATACACGATTTTCGCCGCGATCATCGGGATCACGTTTTTCACGATGGCCACACACGGGACCGACCAGGACATGGTCCAGCGCATGCTCACGGCCGAGAGCACGGCCAAGTCCCGGCTTTCGCTGATTGTGAGCGGGTTTGCGGACATCCCGATCGTCCTTTCGTTTCTCACCGTCGGTGTCCTCCTCTGGGTGCGCTATCAGGTTCTCCCGGATCCCTCGCTGCCGGCCGAGGACAACGAGATCTTCGCGCACTACATCGTCAACGAGATGCCGGTCGGCATCCGCGGGCTGATCATCGCGGGCGTCTTTGCCACGATGATGGGTTCGACCTCGGCCGCGCTCAACGCGCTGGCCACCGCATTCATCAAGGATTTCTACCAGCCCTACATCCGGCCCTCCGCCACCGACCGGCAGTCTGTGAGTGCCGCGCGCTGGGCGACCTCGATCTTCGGGGTGCTCATGATCGTCGTGGCAACCGTGGCGGCCTACACCGTGCTGCACACGCATGTCACCATCATCCCGCTGGCGCTCGGGATTCTCGGCTACAGCTACGGTTCGCTTCTCGGCGTTTTTCTCCTCGGAGTTCTGACCCGCACCCGCGGCAGCGACCGGGTCAACGTGTTCGCCATGATCTTCGGAATCCTCGCCGTCCTCGTCCTTTGCAAAATTGAAATCCCGCTTGGGGAGTCGGTCAACGCGGCCGGAGAGGTCGTCAAACAGAAGATCCATTTCGGAATTTTCCTGCCCGCCTGGTGGCCGGCCATCGCCTGGCCGTATTATGTTTTCATCGGGAGCGCGGTCACGTTTTCCCTGGGCATCCTTTTCAAAAAAAAGCTGGTGGCGGCCGGACCATTGCCCGTTGCCGCCGCACGGGCCGCCTGACAAAAAAATCCGGCGCGGCGCATCCGCGATGTCAAGGAAATTGCGATTTTCAGGAGAAAATTTTCTTTCCGGGCTTCAATCATTTCAGAACAAATGACTTAAAGCCTTTTTCGCGTCCGGCCTCCCAAATCAGCACTTTTCCTCGCGAAAAAAACCTGCAAAACTGATTCTCCCTTGGAACGCTGATGTCGTGTGGCGGGGGGGAATTATTGAAGCCATGGTCACAGAAACAAAGAATGTCTGGGCGGAAATCTCGGAGAAGATCCGAGGGCGGGTGAGTGCCGACGGATTCGAGAGGTGGTTCTCGGATGTTTCCGCATCGGTTTCCAACGCGGGAGTCATCACGCTTTGCGTGCCGAACCCGATCCACCAGTTTTTCATCGAGAGCAACTACCTTCCGATCCTTGAGGAGTCTGTCCGCGAGGTCATGCCCTCGATCCAGACCGTCCATTTTTCCACCTCTTCAGCAGAGCCCGAACCGGCTTCGGAGCTTGCATTCAAGCCCGCGCCGCGGACGGCCCGGGAAAAGGCGTCCGCGCCGGTTGCCAGCGGGATGAACTCCCGCAACACGTTCGAGGCGTTCGTGGTGGGCTCCAACAACGAGTTCGCGCACTCCGCCGCGCTGGCCGTCGCCAAGTCCCCGTCGCGGACCTACAACCCGCTCTTCATCTACGGCGGCAGCGGGCTGGGGAAAACACACCTCCTCCAGGCAATCGGCCACCATGTGATGGCCTCCAACAAATCCGCGAAAGTCGTTTACCTTTCCAGCGAGCAGTTCACGAACGAATTCATTGACGCGATCCAGCACGGCACCCTGGTCAAGTTCCGCAAAAAATACCGTCATGCGGATGTGCTGATGATTGACGACATCCAGTTTTTCTCGGGCAAGGAACGTTCGCAGGAGGAATTTTTCCACACGTTCAACGCGCTGCACGACGGGCACAAGCAGGTCGTTCTTTCCAGCGACCGGCCCGCGAGCGAGATTGACAAACTCGAGCAACGGCTTGTCTCGCGCTTCGAATGGGGGATGACCGCCGAGATCCAGCCGCCGGACGCGGAGACCCGTATCGCGATCCTTCGCAGCAAGGCCGCCGGACTCAATATCCAGCTCGAGCCCTGGGTCATCGAATTCCTCGCGGAAAAAATCCGCAACAACGTCCGCCGCCTGGAAGGCGCGCTCATGCGTGTGGCCTCCTACAAATCTCTGAGCGACCGCCCGATCACGCGCGAGGCGATCGAAAATCTGCTCCGGGATATTTTCCAGGAACAGGCCCGCAAAGCGGTGACGATTGACCAGATCCAGCGGCGGGTTGCCGAGCACTTCGATGTCCGGCTGGCGGACATGACCAGCAAGCGTCGCCCGGCAAACATCGCGTTCCCCAGGCAGATCGCCATGTATCTCTCCCGCGAGCTCACCAAATCTTCCCTCAGCGACATCGGCGATGCCTTCGGCGGCAAAGACCATGGGACCGTCATCCATGCCTGCAAGCTCGTGAAAAAACGCATCGAGGATGATGAGAAGACCCGGAGCTCCGTCTGTTTCCTCGACACCCAGCTCCAAAGGTAGATTCCTTGCGGCCCGTGCGAAAGATCAAGCGTGAGTTGCCCGGCCGGTCCGCGTATGCCGTGGCGATGGAACTGAAGCGAAGCGACGGGATGCCGGTTGGGGAACTGGCGGAACGGCTCGGGATGAGCTACATGGGAGTCAAGGCGCAGTGCCTCGTGCTGGAAAAATCCGGGCATGTGGTTTCCCGGAGTGTGCACCGCGGAGCCGGCCGGCCGCATTTGATCTATCGCCTCTCCGAGCGCGGGCAGGAGCTTTTCCGGACGGACGACAACCGGTTCGCATTGTCCCTGCTCAAAGAGGCCCAGGTGCTCTTCGGCCCCGCGGCGGCGGAGAAGATTCTCTATCTGCATTTCCAAAGACAGGCGGAGGCGTATGCGGCGAAGATTCCGCCGGCAGGAACAGGGGAAGAAAAGCTTCACGCACTGGCCGGACTCCGCGAGTCCGAGGGGACCATGCCACGCATCGAGGCCGGAACCCTCGTCGAGGCCCACTGCCCGATGGCCGCGGTTTTCGAAAGCTATCCGGCAGCCGCAGACATGGAGGAGGCGATGCTCTCGAAGGCCATCGGCTTGCAGATCAAGCGCCGCAGGGACGGAGAGCAGGTCCGATTTGAAAGCATTTTGTTGCGGGAGCCCGGCCGCCTGACATAAAGTTGCTCCCTCATGAAAAAAATTCTCGTCACGGGAGGGGCCGGGTATATCGGCAGCATTTGCGTCGAACAGATGTTGAACGAGGGGTTCGAGGTTTCTGTTTTCGACAACTTGAGCGAGGGTCACAAGAAGGCGCTGGACCCGCGCGCAAGGTTTTTTCAGGGAGATCTCGCCGACCGCACGGTCATCCGGCACGCCTTCGTCGAGGCGAAGCCCGACGCGGTCATGCACTTCGCCGCAAATGCCCTCGTGGGGGAGTCCATGCAGAACCCGTCGAAGTATTTCCGCAACAATGTCTGCTCGGGGATCAACCTCCTCGACGCGACGGTCGAGTCCGGCGTGGGAAAATTCGTTTTCTCTTCGACGTGCGCGACGTTCGGCATCCCGGACCGCATGCCGCTTGACGAATCGCTTCCCCAGAAGCCGATCAACCCCTACGGCGAATCGAAACTGATGTTCGAACAGGTGCTCCGTTGGTATGGAGAAATCCACGGGCTCCAGTATGTGGCGCTGCGTTACTTCAACGCGGCCGGCGCCACCGCCCGCTGCGGAGAGGACCACCGGGTCGAGACCCATCTCATCCCGAACGTCCTGAAGGTCGCACTCGGACAAAAGGAATCCGTCGATATCTACGGCACCGACTACCCGACTCCGGACGGCACATGCATCCGGGATTACATCCACATCCTCGATCTCGCCCAGGCCCACATCCTCGCGCTCGGCTCGAAAAAAAGCGCGAAATACAACCTCGGCACCGGAGGCGGCACGTCGGTCAAAGAGGTCATCGCGGCCTGCCGCCAGATCACCGGTCGCGAGATCAAAGCCGTTGAAAAACCCCGCCGCGCGGGGGACCCCCCGCGACTCATCGCCGCATCCGATAAAATCAAATCCGAACTCGGGTGGAAGCCGAAATTTGAAGACATCCTCCCGATCGTCGAAAGCGCGTGGGCGTGGCACGTGGAAAACCCGATCGGCTACGGCGATTGATCGCGCGGAGCCTCCCGATCGAAGCGTTTCCGTGTCGTGATCGCGGGCTCAAAAACCTTCGCCAACAGCGTTCCTGATTGCGTTTCCCCGGAATTTTTATTGAGATGGCCGCCATGGGGCAAAAACCTGAAAAACCGACTTTGGAGTCCGCGATGCAGCGGGTTTCCGAGATTGTTGCGGAGATGGAGGAGGGGAGTCTGCCGCTCGAGGCGCTGATTGTGCGCTACGAGGAGGGCGTCGGGCTGGTGAAGTTTTGCCAGGAGAAGCTGGATGCGGCGGAGAAGCGGATTCAAATGATCTCGCGGGACGCGCGGGGGGCCGTGGAGATCACCGATTTCGAGGATCCTGATGCCTGAGCCCATGTCGAAGGCTGCCGGGATTTTAAGGGGAATTTCCTCGCCGGCCGACGTGAAGGCGCTTCCCCCGGAGGCACTGCCGTTGCTGGCGTCGGAGGTCCGTGACGAACTGATCCGCGTCCTGTCGAATACTGGCGGGCACCTTGGGCCGAACCTCGGGGTGGTCGAGCTGACGATCGCCCTTCACCGGGTGTTCAGCACTCCGTGCGACAAGTTTGTTTTTGACGTGAGCCACCAGGGGTATGTGCACAAGCTTCTGACAGGACGCAGCGCGCGATTCCCGACGATCCGGCAATACGAGGGACTCAACGGGTTTCTGCTGCGCACCGAGAGCGAGCACGACTGCTACGGCGCGGGTCATGCCGGCACCGCGCTTTCGGCCGCGCTCGGGATCGCGGCCGCGCGCGACATGCTGGGAGGCGGCGAGCATGTCGTCTGCGTGGCGGGCGATGCGGCATTCACCTGCGGGATCAGCTTCGAAGCGCTCAACAACGTCGCCTCGACAACCAAGCGCCTGATCATTGTCCTGAACGACAACGAGTGGTCGATTGCAAAAAACGTCGGGGCGGTCGCGGAATACCTCAACCGGATTGTCACGAACCCGTCGTACGCGCACCTTCATGACAAGGCGGCAAAATTTGTCGAGTGGATCGCCGGAAAAAGCGCCCGGAAGCTCGCGCACAAGGCGGAGGTCGGGCTCAAGAGCCTCCTTGCTCCGAGCGTGATTTTCGAGGATCTCGGGATCCGGTATTACGGGCCGATTGACGGCCATGACGTCGGGCTGCTCACCGAGACGTTCGAGTTCCTCAAGACCCAGAACGAGCCGGTCATCCTCCACATTCTCACGCAGAAGGGCAAAGGCTACGGGCCGGCGATCGAGAAGCCGGACAAGTTCCACGGGCTCGGAAAATTCCACATGGATACCGGCGAGACCGATGTCGGGCCGACGCCGACATATTCCGAGGTCTTCGGCAGGACGCTGGCGAATTTCGCCGACCACAACAACAAGATCGTTGCCATCACGGCCGCAATGCCGTCCGGCACCGGTCTTGTGGGTTTTTTCAAGCGCCACCCGGAGAGGTTCTTCGATGTGGGAATTGCGGAGGAGCACGCCGCGCTCTTCGCGTGCGGGCTGGCCGTGCGCGGAATGAAGCCCTTCCTCGCGATCTACAGCACGTTTATGCAGCGCGCGTATGATATGATCCTTCATGACATGGCTCTGCAGAACCTCAATGTCGCTCTCTGCATGGACCGGGCCGGACTCTCCGGCGACGATGGTCCGACCCATCACGGGCTTTTCGACATCGCGTTCCTGCGGGCGCTGCCCGGCCTGGTGCACATGCAGCCGAAGGACGAGGAGGAATTCGCGGACATGCTCTGGACGATGGTGAATTACCACGATGGCCCGATCGCGATCCGCTACCCGCGCGGGGCGGGCACCGGTGCCGTCGCGAAAAAAACGCCGCAGCTTCTCGAGATCGGGAAATCCGAGGTTCTCCGCCACGGGTCGCGCGCGGCGATTTTCGCGCTCGGCAACATGTGCGAGCTGGCCCTCGAAGCCGCTTCCACACTGGAGCAACAGGGAGTCTCCACCGCGGTCATCAACGCGCGTTGGATCAAGCCGCTCGACTCGGTGACAATCGAATTTTTCGCCCGCGGGAGCGGGGTTGTCTGCACGATGGAGGACCATGTGCTGGCGAACGGCTTCGGCTGCGCTGTCATGGAGCATCTCTCGGAGCAGAACATCACGACCCCGGTTGTGCGGATCGGATGGCCCGATCAGTTCATCGAGCACGGCAGCGTTCCGGTCCTCCGCGCCAAGCACGGCATAACCGCCGCCGCCGCCGTCGAAAAAATTCGTTCCGCTCTTCCTGCACAGCGAAATGTCCAGCCGGCCGCGTGAACGCGCGATGAGCTCGGTTCTCCTGATCAAGCCCGGTTCGATGGGGGATGTGATTCACGCATTGCCTGTGGCTTCGGAGATCCACCGGGCATGGCCGGATGCGGTTTTGACGTGGGTGGTGGATCCGCGTTGGGCTCCGTTGTTGGAGGGGAACCCGGCGGTCTCCGCGGTAAAAATTTTTCCGCGGGAGGAGTTTCGCGGGGTGGTCGGCTGGGCGCGGGCGGCGCGCTGGTATGGCGGGCTGGGGAGGTTGCGTCCGGATGTGGTTGTGGACCTGCAGGGGTTGCTGCGGAGCGCATGGATGGCGAAGTGCAGCGGCGGCAGGATGGTCTGCGGGCTCGGAGACGCACGCGAGGGGGCGGGGAGGTTTTACAACCGCAGCACGGAGACGCACGCGGCCGAGCATGCGGTGCGCCGGTATTTGCGGGTTCTGCCCCTGGTGGGGATTGATGTTCCCGAGGAATGTGAATTCCCGCTGCCGACGGGCATTCCTCCCGAATTTCCCGATGGGTATGTTGTCCTGCACCCGTTTGCCCGGGGTGCCGGGAAATCTCTGAAGGCTGAAACGATCCGGGCGTTCGTCTCGGAATTTCTGGCGCGAAATTCCGCGCCGCTCGTGATTGTCGGGGTGGGGGATGTCCCCGGCGGGCTGCCGGACCGCGTTGTGAATTTGGCGGGAAAAACCACGCTGCCCGGACTGCTGGGAATTTTGCGCGGCGCGCGTTTTGTCGTGAGCGTGGACAGCGGCCCGATGCACCTTGCGTCCGCAGTCGGGGTGCCGATGCTCGGAATCCACACATGGAGTGATCCGCGGCTGGTCGGGCCGTATCGCGACGACGCGTGGATTTGGCAGGGAGGCGACATCCGGCGACAGGACCTGACTTTCGCGCCGCTGCCCGAGAAGGACTTCTCCGTCGAATCGGCCGCCGGGGTCGCACGCTTCGTGGCCGGACAGGCGGGGGGAGGCTAAGACTTCCGGCTGGAAAGTTTGCACAAAACTCCACGATACCATGGCGGGCGGGCGGAGAGGGGAGGATCTTCCCGGATGACGGGAGGTGCCTTGCGACGTTCCGCCCAGGACCAAAGGTCCTCGCCGGGAGCATTGGCTTTTCTTTTTCTCAGGGAAGTTCTCATGGGCAGTTGGTTCGGATGAGGGCGCGGAAGACTCCCTGGATGACGAGTTCTTGCGCCGGGATCAGGTCGGGATAATTGGAGTTTTCCGCGCGCAGGAGCGGCTTCCCGCGCTGGACGAGATACCGCTTGAGCGTCGTTTCACCGTCAATCAGGGCGGCGACAATGTCGCGGTGGCGTGGTTCCGCGAGCTCGAGAATGACGATGTCGTGATCGAGGATCCCGGCGCCAATCATGGAATCCCCGCGCACCTCGAGCGCGAACGTCCGGGAATTTTTTCGCAGCCGGAGGCTGTCCGGGTCCACCGTGATGCGGCGGTCCGCTTGCTCGAAGGCATCCGCCGGCAATCCCGCCGGGATCGCGCCCAGAAGCGGGATATTCCACCATCGCGGCGGGGCGGGTTCGTTGAGCACCATCGAGCGGGCAAGCCCGCCCGCGCGGTGGAGGCGGCCCTTTTTTTCCAGGGCCATCAAATGCCGCGTGGCGGCAAACGGACTTGAAAAACCGAACCGCGTCTGGATCTCGCGCACGGTTGGCATCGCCAGCCCGTCCCCGCGGCGTTCGCGGAGGAATTCGAGAACGGCGAGTTGTTTGTCGGTCAAGTGCATAGTGTCCATGCGAACACCACACCGGATCATCTGTCAAGCGGATTTCCAGTCAGCCGACATTCGGATACGGGCCGACACCGCCATCAAGGCGAGGTTGGCAGGCGGTTGGCTTCGATCGTCCGGATCGCCTCGCGGATGTCGCGCGATTCTGCCGCGGCGGGAAGGCCTTCGAGCGCGAGTTGGAAGTGCGTGAGAGCCTGATCGGGAAACCCCCGCTGCATCCACGACTGGCCAAGGTAGAGGTGGATTCTGGCGGCTGCGATTTTATCTTTCCCAGCCAGCCGGAGGAGTTGTTCCAGGGCGGTGGTCTCTTCGGGGAAATTCTTCGAGGCGCGGGAGGCGCGGGCATGGAGGAGGAGGACAGAGGGGTCATTGGGGAAATTTCCCGCGATCCGGGAGGTCATCTCGAAGGCCTTCTCGAAAGCCCGCGTTTCCAGAAGCGACCAGGCGAGAAGGCAGTCCGCCTCGAAATTTTCCGGACGTTTCATCAGGGCTTTTGTCGCGAGTTTCCGGGCGAGTTCCCATCGGTTTCTGGAGGCTGCGAGGGAGGCCGCGCGGAAGAGGATTTCAAAATCATTTCCGGCGATCTGCATCGCTTCCTCCATGCGCTGCGTCGCGGAGGGTTTGAGTCCTGCGGCCTCGAGGCAAAGCGCATATTGCGCGAGGTAGAGCGCCCGGTCCCGGGGTGCTGGAAAATTCGGAATTTCCGCATCGGAATGAACCGGCCCCTCGCCGCGCAAAAAGAGAATCCCTTGGTTGTCCACCGCGGCGAGATGCCAATCCGACGAGCCCAGCAGATGCAGAATCAGGGGCTTTGCCTCGGAAAGTCTTCCGGAAAGAAGCACTGCGGAGAAAGGACGTTTCCGGTCTTCCTCCCTCCAACGGGCGGGGGATTGGACAAGGAGTGGTTCGGGGGCGGGCTCCCGGGCGACCATCTCAGGATCCAGAGCCGCCACGAACGGAATCGCGGAGGGATTGATGAAGACACGCCGGGAGTTTTTTGCCGCCTTGACGAGATCGGTGGGAGAAAGGAGGCGCGGATCATCAATACGGTATTGCCAGGCCGTCCAGCCGTTCCAGAGTCCGGTGGCGGTTGCCGCACTCCAGAAAATCCAGACAAAAATGATCGCCGCACGCCGCACCCGCGCGGGAAATTTTCCCGCAACAAAAAAGAGGACAAGGAAACCCAGAACCCACGGGGCTGCTGCCGCGAGAAGCCGGACGAATTCCGCGCCTCCCCATCCGCACGTCCGCAACGCCGCGGCCACCAACCGGTCGGTCCATGAGCCTCCCGGCACTCCCCGACCTGCGGACTGCATGGCTTCCGCAAGGTCGAATGCTTTCGGCAGGGCTTGGCAGAGGCCGACCGCAGCCGCGGCGAGGAGGAGGAAGGGTTTTTTCAATGGGAAAATGATCGTTCGCGAAGTGTCCGGGTCGAAATATGGTCCGTCCATGCCCGCTCGTGCAACCGTATTGATGCCTGCCATGTTATTTCCCTCGCGCCTCAACGCCTTCGACAGGGGAGCAAGTGACCGCAACCGGACCCAGACGGCCGACCGGTCGCTTTCCAGGGCGTCCATCCGAAGGGAAGCGTTCCTTTCCAAATCCGGGCTCGCTTTGCGGGCGCGCATGGTGATAAGCCTGCCGCGTGAGCGAATTGTTTCCGGTGCGCGTGCGCGCCAAGTTTTTTTTCGAGGGGGATAAAAAGTTTTTTATCAAGGGGGTGACGTATGGCCCGTTTGCGCCGGATGCGTCCGGCGAGTATTTCGGCACGCCCGCGAGCGTCGGCAAGGATTTGGACTCGATGGCCGAGGCCGGCCTCAACCTTGTGCGGATCTATTATGTGCCGCCGCGCTGGTTTCTTGATCTCTGTGCGGCGCGGGGGATCCGGGCGTTGATTTCGATCCCGTGGGCCGAGCACCTCGAGTTCCTGCGCGACCGGAAAATCCGGGTGGAAGCCGAGCGCGCGGTCCATGAGGGGGTTTCAAAAAACGCGGGGCATCCGGCTGTTTTCGGCTACCTGGTCGGCAACGAGATTCCGACGACGATGGTCCGCTGGCTCGGCGCGCGGCAGGTGACCGAGTTTGTCGAGCGCCTGATTAACATCGGACGCGAGGCCGACCCGCGGGCGCTTTTCTCGTATGCGAGCTACCCGCCCACGGAATACCTGCTTCCACAGAACAGCGACTTCGTGACGTTCAACGTCTATCTCCACCGCCGGGAGGATTTCGAGCGCTACCTCGCACGCCTCCAAAATCTCGCCGACGACAAGCCGCTCATCCTCGGAGAATTCGGGATGGATACGATCCGGCACCCGGAATCGGAGCAGGCGGAGATGATCCGTTGGCACATCGAGAGCGTGGTGCGCGGCGGGCTGGCGGGGACGATTATTTACGCGTGGACCGACGAGTGGTTCCGTGGCGGGCAGGAAATCCTCGACTGGGCGTTCGGTCTCGTGCGCCGGGACCGCTCGAAGAAGGAGGCCTTCGAGACGGTGAAGAAACTTTTCTTCGGCAACGGCTCGATGACCTCGCGTGTGGAACTGCCCTCGCATCCGAAGGCTTCCGTGGTGGTTTGTTCTTACAACGGGGCGAAGACGCTCGGACGATGCCTGGAATCGCTGAAGCAAGTGGATTACCCGGATTACGAGGTGATCTTTGTGGACGACGGGTCGAACGACAACACGCCGGAAATCGTTGCGGAGCATCCGTGGATCGTGAGCATCCGACAGGAAAACAAGGGGCTGAGCTTCGCGAGAAACGTGGGGGCCCATGCCGCGACGGGCGATGTCATTGTTTATACCGACAGCGACTGCATGGCGGATCCGGACTGGCTTTATTACCTCGTTGGCACGTTGCTGAGCGGTGACTATGCCGGTGTCGGCGGTCCGAATATTTCCCCGCCGGCCGAGAACTGGGTGCAGGCCTGCGTGGCGGCCGCTCCCGGAGGTCCGAGCCACGTTCTGCTGACCGACGTCGTGGCCGAGCACATTCCCGGATGCAACATGGCGTTCCACCGGTGGGCGTTCGATCAGGTCGGCGGGTTCGATCCGGAATACCGGAAAGCCGGCGACGATGTGGATTTCTGCTGGCGTCTCCAACAGTCGGGCGGGGTGATCGCGTTCAGCCCGGCGGCGATCGTCTGGCACTACCGCAGGTTTTCTCTCCAGGCCTTCAAAAAGCAGCAGGAGGGCTACGGCGAGGCCGAGTCCATGCTGCGGTTCCAGCACCTCGTTTTCTTCGGGCCGACCGGTACCGCGAAATGGAAGGGCCAGATCTATGGCGCGCCGCGGTTCACCTGGCTCGTCAACAAGCCGATCATCTACCACGGAGTCTTCGGCGAGGGGCTCTTCCAATCGATCTACCCGACCCCGCAGTCCGACCTCGCGGCGTATCTGAGCAGCATCGAGTGGGTGACCCTGACGCTGTTTGTTTTCGCGGTGTCCATCACGCTGCCGTTCCTTCGGATCGTTCCTTATCTGATGTTCGGTGGGACGCTGCTCGTGGCGCTGTCCTACATGATCCACGCGCGGCTCGAACCGAGGCACGATACCGTGCCCGCGCGCCTGCTGGTGGCGTTCCTTGCCCTGGCACAGCCGATGGTCCGCGGGTGGGCGCGGTATTTTACCTGGCTCAAATTCAAGCGCACCCCGCCGGCCGTCATCGCAAGGGTGGAAAAGGATTTCAAGCCGTCCGGCGGCAGTATTTCGCATCTGAAATTCTGGAGCGAGGAAGGATACGGCCGCGAACGGCTGCTTCAGGAGATGATCCGATCGCTCGAAAACGAGGGCTGGAATTACTCGATCGATACCGGATGGAAAGACTGGGACCTGCAGATTTACGGGAGCTTCTGGTGGGGGATCCAATTGCGGACGGTGACCGAGTATCACGGCGGGCCGAAATGCCTGACCCGTGTGCATCTCGGCACCCGCATGGTCGCCACCACGCTCCTGATCAATCTCGTTCTGCTCGGAATTTTGGTCTACAGACATTTCCTCGTGTCCGGCACCGAATTGTGGCTTTGGATTCCGTATGTCCTTTTCGTCCTTTTCCTCTTCCGGCAGGTCTGGAGACTGAAGCGCCGGGTCGCCGATTTCGCCGGGGCCGCCGCCACGCGCTGCGGGTTCACGAGGATCAAAAAGACGTGAAACGCCGGGAAATGGGAAGCGGGCCGCCCGCTTGTTTTCATGAAATTGTTTTCGGCCGAAGATTTGGCATGCCAACCGGAAAAGTTTCCGCTTAACTCGCCTGCTCGCATGGAAGATCACATTCTCACGGTCGGGCTCCCCTCGGGCAGCCTGATGGAACCGACCATTTCGCTTTTTGCCAAAGCCGGCTACGCCATCTCCGGAGCGAACCGCTCCTACCGCCCGGCCGTGGACGATCCGGAAATGCGGATCCGCCTCCTGCGGGCGCAGGAGATCAGCCGATACGTCGAGCATGGCTACCTCGACTGCGGGATCACCGGTCGCGACTGGGTCGAGGAAAATGAATCCGATGTCCGCGAAGTCACGAGCCTTGCCTACAGCAAGGTCAGCTCGAACCCGACCCGATGGGTCCTCGTCGTCCCCGAAGATTCCCCGATCCGCACCGTCCGGGATCTCGAGGGAAAACGCGTCGCCACCGAGGCGGTCGGCATCACCAAAAGGTTTTTCGCCCGCGCCGGGGTCAGGGCGGAAATTGAATTTTCCTGGGGCGCCACCGAGGTCAAGGTCCCGGACCTCGTGGACGCGATCGTGGATATCACCGAGACCGGCTCCTCGCTCCGCGCCAACAAACTCCGCATCGTGGACACCCTCATGGAGTCCTACCCCGCCCTCTTCGCCGCGCCCGCCGCATGGAAGGATCCGTGGAAACGCGGGAAGATCGAAAAACTTTCCCTCCTCCTCAAAGGCGCCCTCGCCGCCCGCGACCTCGTCGGGCTCAAAATGAACCTGCCTGAAAAAAGTCTGAAGAATTTGCTTGAGGCGCTGCCCGCATTAAGGAATCCTACCG
>JBAXTX010000200.1:0-3175 GCA_037129975.1 Verrucomicrobiia bacterium
GAAGCGGCATCTTGCCGCTTGGATGCTTTCTCCAAGCGGCGGGACGCCGCTTCTAAAACGACACTCTCTTTGCCGGTTTTCTGGCCGATCATAATGATTCGGGTGGAATGACTGGGCAACTGGTCTGGGCCTTCCCCTTTGATCGCGTTTGCGGTACAACCCTTCCCCATGACACGCGTTCGGCTTGACAAATTTGACCCCTTGCTCGGTTTTGAGCGCGGGCGGCCGGGTTGGTTCGAAGCGCTTTGGTATCTGTGCAAGTGCGCGTTTTTTCTGACCCCTCTCCCCTGGCCGTCGGGTTTCAAGGCAGCCTTGCTGAGGCTCTTCGGGGCGAAGGTCGGCGAGGGCGTCGTCATCAAGCCGAGGGTCAACATCCACATGCCCTGGCGGGTGGTTGTCGGCGACCATGTTTGGCTGGGCGAGGAAGTTTTCATTCTGAACCTGGCGGCTGTCGAGATCGGTTCGCATGTGTGTATTTCCCAGCGGGCATTCGTCTGCACCGGCAACCATGATTATCGGGATCCGGCCTTCCGGTATCGCAACGAGCCGATCCGGATCGGGGACGGCGTGTGGATCGGGGCGCGGGCATTTGTCGGTCCCGGGGTGAGCATCGGCGAGGAGGCGGTCATCGCGGCCGGGGCGACGGTTACAGGCGACCTGCCGGCGGGGATGGTCTGTGCCGGGTCGCCGTGCAAGCCGGTGAAATGCCGGTGGAAGGAAGACGGGATTTCTCAACCGTGAAAAACTCAAAACTTGCGCTGCCATTCTGGCAGCAATCGTGCGGCGAACTGCTCCGTCTGCTGGACACGTCCGGAGGATATCTGGTGGCTCCATCGGCCCCCTCGCTTTGCATGGCTGCGGACGATGAAGAGCTCTGGAAGTCCCACCTTGTGGCAGACCATGCGGTGATGGACAGCGGGTATTTGAGCCTCTTGTTGCTGGCTATGGGCAGGCCACGCCCGCCCAGGATCTCGGGCCACCAAGTGATGGAGCACCTCTTGTTTGAGGGCTCCAACGAAGTGATCCCGTTCCGGCAGCGCAAGGTGCTTTGGGTGATGCCCAACGAGAAAGAAAGGGGGCGGATCGGGGAGTTCCTGACCGCGAAGAGGTTCGATACGGCTTTGCAGTATTATTACATCGCGCCATTTTACACCTCGCACGAAGGCTTCAAGGATCGCGCCCTGCGGGAGAAGTGCCGGGAATTCGCCCCGGACTGGATCATCCTCTGCATCGGTGGAGGGCGGCAGGAAAAACTCGGAGCCTACCTGCGAACGGAGTTCGGTCCGAAACCGGCCATCATCGCCACAGGTGCGGCCATCGCATTTTTCACCGGAAGTCAGTTTCGCATCCCGCGCTGGGCGGACAGGCTCTACCTCGGCTGGCTGTTGAGAACAGTGAAAAACCCGAGATGGATGATCCCGCGCTACGCGGCAGCCGTCCGGCTCCCCCTCCTTCTCTCGAAGCTCGTCAAGAAGCGGCCATGAATATTCTGATCGTTGGCGGGGCCGGATACATCGGCACGAAACTTGCGGACCATTGGGACCGGTCGAACCGTTCGATGGTCCTTGCCGACATCAGGGCGGGTCGGGAGGAGGTTGTCAAATGGGATGTGAGGGAACCGGCCCCGGCCTGCCTCACCGGGGCGAGCTTCGATCTGATCATCAACCTGGCCGCTGTTCACCGCGAGCCCGGGCACGAGGCCCATGAGTATTTTGAAACGAACCTGAGAGGGGCCGCGCATGTGCTGGCCTTGGCGGAGAAGACAGGTTGCCGCAAAATTCTCTTCACCAGCAGCATCGCGGTCTATGGTCCGGTCAAGAACCCGACGTCGGAGTCCGCGCTCCCACAGCCGAAAACTCCCTATGGGATCAGCAAGTTGACAGCAGAGTGGATGCATCGCACATGGCAGGCCAACTCGCCGGGCCGGCAGCTCGTCATTTGTCGGCCCGGTGTCGTTTACGGTCCGGGCGACCCCGGCAACATCCTGCGCATGGTCCGGGCGATCAAACGCGGATACTTCGCTTTCCCCGGATCACCGGCAATCCGCAAATCCTACGCTTATATCACGGGCCTTCTGAAGAGCTTCGATTTCGCCCTCGAACGACCCGAACCGGTTTTCCTATACAACTACGTGGAGAGCCCGACCGAGTCGCTCGGAGCCATGGTGGACCACATCAAAACGGCGCTGGGAAAGAATGCGCCGGTTTTTTCCCTGCCACTTCCGCTACTGGAGGCGGCGGCCGTCGCCCTGCACGCCTGCTTCGGCCAACGCAGCCCCATCCACCCGGCCCGCGTGCGGAAGCTCAGGACCGCGACCCATATCATCCCCCAAACACTCGCCGAGTGCGGCTTCCGCTTCCCCTACGACTTTGCCACCTCGCTGAAACACTGGCGCTCGCTGGCACCGGAGGACTTTTAGCGCGCTTCGCGCGCAATTTTGGATTTTGAATTTTGGATTTTGAATGATTGAGAATCCCGCGCTGAAGCGCGGCACTAGCCGCCTCCGGCGGCCAATCCATAATTCATAATTCATAATTCAAAATTCATCATTCAAAATCCCCAATCCCCTCGTCCCGCGCTGAAGCGCGGCACTCGCCGCCCGTGGCGGCCAATTCAACATTCATAATTCATAATTCAAAATTTCTTCAGTTTTCGCTGATATGAAAGAGAACCTGATCGTTGAGCTTTCTTACCAGTTCGCGCTTCAAGTGATGGCTGCTGCCAAGTTGATGCGTGAACGACGGGAGTATGATCTTGCATCGCAATTCTGGCGGGCGGGCACCAGCATTGGAGCCAACGTGGAAGAGGCTCAAGCCGCCCAAAGCCGGGCTGACTTCCGTTCCAAGATGAGCATCGCCGCAAAGGAAGCCCGCGAGACCCACTATTGGCTTCAATTGGCCCGTGATGCCAATGTTCTTGACCCACAGGAAGCCGCCACGCTGCTGGAAAAAATTCAGACGCTGAGAAAAATCCTGACATCAATCGTCAAATCAACTTCTGAAAACCCATAGGCGCGCTTCGCGCGCAATTTTGGATTTTGAATGATTGAGAATCCCGCGCTGAAGCGCGGCATATGCCGCCCGTGGCGGCCAATTCATAATCCAACATCCATAATCCAACATTACTTCAGCCCGCGCTGAAGCGCGGCATATGCCGCCTCCGGCGGCCAATTCAT
>JBAXTX010000201.1:0-3174 GCA_037129975.1 Verrucomicrobiia bacterium
CTCGAGAACATGTCGCCCGAGCAGGCCGAATCCAGCAAGGACGTGGACGAGCGGGCGGACGTCTATGCTTTGGGATCCATCCTTTACCAGATGCTGACCGGATGCCGGCATTTCGAGGCCACGGGAAACATCGTCGCCGACGCGCAGGCGCTCCAGCACCATGAACCGCCGCGTCCGCGCAGCGTCAACCCGAGGCTCGACAGCGATCTCGAGATCATCCTGCTCAAGGCCCTCCGCAACGCGCCGGTCGAGCGATACCGCAGCGTCGCCGCTCTGGAGGCGGACCTCGAACACTACCGCCGGGGAGAAGTCATCAGCGCACGCCCGGTGACCGCCCTCGAACTCGCCCGCAAACTTGTCCTGCGCAACCGCGCGATCACGGCGGTCATCACCGTCTCGCTCCTCGTTTTCCTGGCCGGCTCGGTCGCCGCATTCTGGCAGATCACCGACCGCGCGAAGGCCGCCGAAACCGCCTTGGCCAGGGCGGAGAAACAGGAAAAACTTGCCCTCGAAAACAAACTTCGGGCCGATGAACAGCGGAAAGAAGCTGAGGCTGCCTTTGAGAAATTGGCGAAGGCCAATACAGAACGCGACGCGGCCGATGCGGCCAGGACGGAAGCCGTGAAGGCCAAAGTGGCGGCCGATGCGGCGGCCACTCTCGCCCAGTCCCAGACCGCACAGGAACGACAAAGCAGCGAGGCGGCCGCGAAAGCGGCCACTGTCGCCCTTGTCGGCGCGGACGAAAAACTGACCGAGGCACAGAGGCGGATCGAAGACCTTCAGGCGCGGGCCGCGGCTCCCCAACAGACCGCCGCGCCGCCGCGCCGACATCCCTTTGAATACCGGGAAAAATTCCTCCAGACCAGCCGCGCGATGAACACGATGAACGAGGCGCTGATGGCATTCCAACGCGACCTGAATCCCTTCCAGTTGCTCGGCTACAAAAGCAACCCCGAGATGATTCGCAAATTCATCAGCTCCGGGCTGGAAACGGCTTCCCAAGCGATCCTTCTCGATCCGACCCTCTCCCAAGCATGGATGATGAAGGGCCGCTACCACCTGGCATGCATGGAGGTCGCCCAGGCAAGAGAAGCCTTTCAAATCGCTGAGAAATCCGCGGAGACGAGGAGGGAGGCGAACCAGCCCGACTTGCTTGGACCGGACCGCCCGCAGGATCTCATCGCGATCTGCGATCAGTTGAGCAAGCCGGTCTTCGACCGCATGGAAAAAGCCGCCGCGCTTCTCAACAGCACCGGTTCGGCGACCGACCAGATCACGGCCGGCGTGATCCAATTTCTGCAGGACAAGCCGATTGCCCATAAGAGCACGATCAGCTCCAGCCCGACAGGACGCGTGCCCGGAACCGCCGAAGCGGCCGTCGGTCTCATGGCCGCCAACGGAGGGATCGGACAAGTGGTTGTTGAAGGCGGCGGACACGAGTTGTCCATCACCGGGATTCCCGGGCTGCTGGATCTCTCGGCTCTCAAATCGCTCTCTCCGCAGCCGGTTCGAATCAAGATCCGGGGCGCCGATGCGCTCGACTGGGGGACGCTTGCTGCGCTGCCGCTCGAGTCCCTCGATCTCGCCGGATACGGGGGCGGGGGGCCGCCCGCCGGGCTGCGCGGGTTTGCGAAAATCCAAAGCCTCTCCCTGAAGGACTCCGGGGTTTCTGATCTGTCCTGGGCGCGCATGATGCCCTCGCTCGCAACCCTCGACATCTCGGGCACCCCGATCAGCGACCTCGGCCCGCTCGCCACCAGCCGCAGACTCCAGTCCCTGGATATCAGCGGGCTCACCGTGGGAAATGTCAAAATCCTCGCGCTCCTCCCGCTCACGCGCCTCACCCTCAGCCCGATAAAAATCTCCGACAAAGCCTCGCTCAACATCCTGCGCGGACACCGTACGATCCGGATCCTCCGCGCTCCGGGAGACCCGGACAACCAGACCGCCGCGGAATTCTGGCGCAAACTCGACGCCCGAGAATACGACGGCTGAGACCGTCTGTCTGAGACTGCGGGAGCGGCCGATGCGCCGCGAACCTATCGGCTCCGCAGCTGATCAAACCATTGTTTTTGATGGTTGACGGAAAAAAGAAACGTGCCGCGATGATCGGCTTTATCCCCGGCAAATATCGCCCGGGCCTCGGCTCCGCCCAAAGTCTTCTGATACTCGACCGGCAGATTCACCATGTAGGGCGTAACCACCTCATCAATCTTTCCGTAATAGTAATGCGTGGGCGTATTGAACCGCCAATCATAAGAGCAGTTCAACTGCATTTGTTTGAAAAAACGGCCGGACGCCAATGACCCCTGATTGATGAAATCTTCCTGGAACAGATCCTTGGTTTTTGCGGGCAATATCTTTTCCGCCTGCGCCCACGTGATCTTGTTGTTATAAAAATCGCGGGCTGTCTGCCAATACTGCGGCTTGATCGCCGTCGTGCTCAAACCCGGCAAATCATAGTAAATCTCGTAGGCGTTAACCAGCATCGCGGCGGTCGCCACCAGCCAATTGACATCCAAATCCGAAGAGACGTGGATCCACCTGTTGACGCAAAGATAGATATCGTTGGGCGCACTGGCCATCGCGGCCGCCTTGACCGGGATTCCCATTGTCTCCAAGCGATTCAAAAAGGCCGAAGTGCTGAATGAACCCTGCGACCAACCGCTGAGGAACAGGTCGCCGGGGATGAGATTCAAATCCGCGCACACCGCCCGGGCGGCCAGCAACATATCCAGGCAAGCCTGCGCCGTGACTCCCTTGACCAGCCAGGCGTCGGGTTCATTGGAAATCCCTTTGCCGACATTGGCTTAAAAAGGCCAGTTATTTCTAAGAGGTGGTATAAAACGCGAAAAAGCCGGGGCCTTGCGACCCCGGCTTTCCGGTTTGAGTTATGTTTGTGCTGCGGGACTTAGTAGTCCATGCCGCCCATTCCGCCGCCGCCCTGAGGCATGGCGGGAGCTTTGTCCTTCTCGGGCATCTCGGTGATGATGCATTCCGTGGTGAGGAGGAGTCCGCTGATGGAAGCGGCGTTCTGGAGCGCGCTGCGGGTCACCTTGGCGGGGTCAACGACGCCGGCCTTGATGAGATCTTCGTAGAGCCCGGTCGCGACGTTGTAGCCTTCGGCGCCCTTGCGCTTCTTGACTTCCTGCACGATGAGCGCGCCTTCCTGCC
>JBAXTX010000202.1:0-3017 GCA_037129975.1 Verrucomicrobiia bacterium
GGAAGGTGATCGCGCTGCTCCACGAGCAGAAGCAGGCCATCATCCACCGCGCCGTGACCCGCGGCATCGACCCCACCGTCCCCCTCAAACCCACCGGCATCCCCTGGCTCGGAGACATCCCGACGCATTGGGAGGTGATGCCGGTCAAACGAGCATGCAGTTTGATTCGCGACGGAACACATTTGCCGCCGCCCCGCACTGCAACCGGATTTCCTCTGCTGAGTGTTCGGAATATCATCAACGGTCGCCTTGTTCGCAGGCCGGATGACAGTCTTGTTTCCAAAGAGAACTTCGACAAACTCAATGCGTCCTTCGTCGTGCGCCCGAACGATGTGCTTATGGCAATCGTTGGAGCGACACTCGGCAAGGTTGCCGTCGTCGAAGACATCGGCCCATTTCAAATCCAAAGAAGCGTAGCAATTTTTCGTCCACGCCCGGCAATCTTGGCCCATGATTTCTTCGCGACATTTCTTCGCAGTCCAAGATTGCAGCAGCATCTTTGGCAATCAGTTGCTTTTTCAGCCCAGCCTGGAATTTACCTCGGCTTCGTTGCCAACATTCCAGTTCCGGTGCCTCCAACCACTGTTGAACAAGTTTCGATCTGCGAAAGACTCAAAGAGGAGGTCTCCCCCGTGAACACCGCCATCAATCACCTCGAACGCGAAATCTCGCTGCTGCGGGAATACCGGACGCGGCTGGTGGCTGACGTGGTAACAGGCAAGCTGGACGTGCGCACTGCCGCCCGCCACCTCCCCGCCGAGTCCCTTGTCCCGGAGGATGCTGTCCCGGAGGAATTCACTGAACCTGAACTTGAGGAGATTGAAGCATGAACAAAACACAGATCGGAATTTTGGAGCGCGTGGCCCTGCGCGAAGTCTGGAAGCATGAGGCGCACAACTTCACGCAGTGGTTAGAGAATAACATCACCGTCTTGAATGACGCACTCGACCTGAATCTGTTGAATGTGGATCGCGAGCAGGCAGCCGGAACATTCAGTATAGATCTTGTGGCCGAGGATGAAGGCGGCGGAACTGTCATCATCGAAAACCAGCTCGAAAAGAGCAACCACGACCACCTTGGTAAACTGATAACCTATCTGACGGCAATGAGCGCCAAAGCTGCCGTCTGGATTGTCTCCGATCCCAGACCCGAACATGTAGCGGCGGTGGCCTGGCTCAACGAATCCAGCAGCGCAGCCTTTTACATGGTCAAGGTGGAGGCAGTGAAAATTGGCGACTCCCCTCCCGCGCCCCTGTTCACTCTTATCGTTGGGCCATCCGAGGAATCGAAGGATGTCGGGCACGCCAAGAAGGAATTTGCCGAACGCTACAGCATACGAAAGCGCTGGTGGACATCCCTCATCGAACGGTCCGCAAAAGTTAACAAGTTGCACGCTCACATCACCCCTGGCGAATATTCATGGATCGGTGCAAGTTCGGGAATACGCGGGCTCAATCTAAATTATGTGATTGCCCAGGACGGATGCGGCGCTGAGCTATACATTGATCGGGGCAAGGACTCGCAGAATGAGAATAAGTCCATCTTTGACCAACTGTTCGCCCACAAATCCGAGATTGAAACCGCGTTCGGAGGCCCTCTGAGTTGGGAACGGCTGGAAAGCAAACGCGCCTGCCGCATAAAATATTATCAGAGTGGCGGCGGTTATCGCTCCCCCGAAGAACAGTGGCCTACGATGCAGGAGACCATCATCAAGCACATGGACCTTCTGGAAAAGTCACTCCGCCCGCACTTAAAGCAACTGAAGCTGAACGCATGAGCACCACCGACACCACCGAAAAAGGCCTCGAAACCCTGATCATGCTCCACATGGCCGGTGTGGATGGTTTCTTTTCCGATGGAACAATCCCGGTGGCGGAAACCCCGGATGAAATTGCGGCGCACCTGGCCGGGGGGAGCGGGTGGTTTGCAGGCAACCCGAAAGACTTCGACAGGGCGCACGCACTCGACGTGCCGCAGTTGTTCCAGTTCCTCAACTTCACCCAGCCGGAAGCGGTCAAGAAACTCGGGATCGCGAACTACCGGGACGCCAAGGACATCAACCGGCAGAAGTTCCTTGCCCGGCTCTCCAACGAGATCGGCAAGCGGGGTGTCATCGATGTGATCCGCAAGGGAGTGGACCACGGGCCGCAGCATTTCGATCTGTTCTACGGCACGCCCTCGCCGGGCAACGCGAAGGCGGCGGCGCTTTATGCCAGGAACCGGTTCAGCGTCACGCGCCAGTTGCGTTACAGCACGGACGAGACGCGCCGGGCGCTCGATCTCTGCCTGTTTATCAACGGCCTGCCGGTCTCGACGTTTGAACTCAAAAACAGCCTCACCAAGCAGACGGTCGAGGATGCCGTCGAGCAATACCGCCGCGACCGCGACCCGCGAGAGAAGCTGTTCGAGTTCGGGCGCTGCGTGGTGCATTTCGCCGTGGACGACGCGGAGGCGCGCATGTGCACGGAGTTGCGAGGCAAATCCTCGTGGTTTCTGCCATTCAACCAGGGCTGGAATGACGGAGCGGGCAACCCGCCAAACCCGGCCGGCCTGAAAACAGATTATCTCTGGAAGGAAATCCTCACGCCGGAGGGGCTGACGAACATCCTCGAAAATTACGCGCAGGTTGTTGAATCCAAGACAGGGAAGAAGGCCCGGAAGAAATGCACGCAGGTCTTCCCGCGGTTCCACCAGCTCGGGGTCGTCCGCCAGGTGCTCGTGCATGTCTCCGCGAACGGCGCGGGCTCGCGCTATCTCATCCAGCACTCGGCCGGCAGCGGCAAATCCAATTCCATCGCCTGGCTGGCGCACCAGCTCATCGCACTGAAGAAGGACGAAAAGGAGATTTTCGACTCCGTGATCGTGGTGACCGACCGACGGATCCTCGACGACCAGATTCAGAAGACGGTCAAACAGTTTATGCAGGTGGGGGCGACGGTCGGCCATGCGGAGCATTCCGGCGACCTGCGGAAGTTCATCGAGGAGGGGAAGAAGATCATCATCACCACGGTGCAGAA
>JBAXTX010000203.1:0-3010 GCA_037129975.1 Verrucomicrobiia bacterium
CAGGGCGTTCACCACAAAAATAAACAGCCCCATCGTCACGATGATGAACGGCAGGCTGAGCAGCAGGAGCACCGGACGCACGAACGCGTTGATGATCCCCAGCAGAAGCGAGGCGCCGAGCAGCGCACCGGGCGGATCGCAGGTGATTCCCGGAACCAGCCTCGTGGCCGCAAACACCGCGACCGTCGTCACCGCCCAGCGAATGAGAAATGCAGCCATACCCGAGATCGTATTTTATCCCGGAAAATTTTGAAGAATTATTTTGCAACCGATGGCATTTCGGCCGCACAAAGGATTTCGCCATGTCGAAAAAGAAATCTGAAAAAGAACCGAAGGAGAAGAAATCCGCCGAAAAAAAGGCGGGTTTGAAGTGGAAAAAATCGTCCGTTTGTGAAGCTCCGGTTGTTGGCGGGGTGGTGCCGGCGGCGGAGAAGCCGAAAAAGCGAAAGGCTCCCGACAAAAAGTCAGGGGCCGCCAAGGCGTCCGCCATCACCAACGAAGCGATCGGGCTCCGCGCCTATTTCATCGCCGAACGCCGCCAGAAAATGGGGTGGCCGGGCGACTCGACCAGCGACTGGGTGGAGGCCGAACGGCAGCTCGCCGCCGAGGCAAAAAAGAAGTAAGGCGGCCCGTTTTCCCTTCCGCGCTGTTCCTCCCGTGTGCTAAAATCGCTTTTAGCCGTTTGGCTGTTTGTCGTATTCACGGTTCCGGCCGCGGCCCGGGAATTTTCTCTCGTTGCCTACAACGTCGAGAATCTTTTCGATGCCGACGGAGTGGCTGTGTATGAGGATTACCAGCCGGCGGCCTACACCCCGGCGCATCTGGCGGTGAAGGTCGGGAACATTGCGAAGGTGCTCGCGCGGGTGGAGGGCGGCCCCGACATCGTCGCCTTCAACGAAATCGAGATCGACCAGACGCCGGGATCCACGATCAAGGATTACGATGCGTGGCTGGATTCGGTGAAGGACAGAAAGGTTGCCGACCTGCTGGCCGGGCCGGTGGTTCCGGCAGCGTTGGCCGGGCTTCCGGCCGAGGCCTGGCTGCTCAAAGCCTGCTACGATGCGGGTTTGAGGGGTTACCATGTGGCAACGACCGATGAAAAAACCGGCGTTTATGCGGACGGGCGCGACACGGCGGTCCGGAATGTGATCTTCTCGCGGTTCCCGATCACCTCGGTCCGCACGCATCCCACGCCGAATGCGCGCGCGATTCTGGAAGCGACCCTCGACGTGGACGGCCACCCGCTGACCGTCTTCGCGAACCACTGGAAATCCGGAGCGGGCGACATCGCGAGCGAGGCGGTCCGCCTGGGAAACGCGAAGACCCTGCGCGGGCGCCTCGACGAAATTTTCGGAGACGATCCGAATGCCGACGTGATCGTGACCGGAGACCTGAACTCCCACTACAACCAGAAGCGGCGCTACCGCGCGATGAAGCAGACCGGGATCAACGACATTCTGGGCGCGCAGGGCAACGAGCTCGCCCTCCGCGGCAAAGGCGCGGACCTCTACAATCTCTGGTTTGAGCTTCCCTCGAACAATCGCGGCAGCGATATCTACAAGCAGGAATGGGGCACGCTCATGCACATCATCCTTTCGCGGGGGCTCTACGATCAGAACGGTGTCCAATACGCGGACAACAGCTTTGCCGTGCTGAAGATCCCCGGCCTCAACGCGGATGTTTTCGGACGGCCGATCCGGTGGTCCCGATCGAAAACCCCGGGCGGGTTCTCCGATCACTTTCCTGTCTCGGCGCGCTTTCGCACTGTTGACGACGGGGACAAAAGCCGGTGGATGCCGCTCAACCAGCCGAGCCTTTCCGAAGCAGTTCCCGCGACACCGGTTCGCGTGGAGACCTCCCTCGTTAATCTTTTCGATGAGGCGGTCCGAACATCCGAACTCCCGCCGGGAACCAACCTGCGCGACGGCTCCCACGACGGTCGTGTCTTTTTCGTCGAAGCCCCGGCGACCATTGACGAACGGGGCTTCGTACATGTCCGCGTCCTGGGCGAAGACTACGATGTCTTCACTCACGACAAGGATGTGCGTCCGCTGGTCCGGGAACGCGCGCAAAACGATGCCCGCCTCGGCTTTTACGGCGAACTCGGCACCTATCGCGGACGCTGGCAGTTTCTCCTCCACGGAAAAGAATGGCTCGTTGCCAGGCCGGGCGGCAGCCGAGAAATGAGACGGCGCAACCGCCCGCGACACCCGAAAAGTTCCTGTCAAAAAACGTAGCCGGACACAAACTTTTCCCGGAATTCCTGGAACGTGCCCGCGAGGATGTGGCTTCGCGCCTGCCGGGCGAGGCCGATGTAGAAATGGAGGTTGTGGATCGAGACGAGACGGAGGCCGAGGATTTCTTCCGCCTTGATGAGATGGCGCAGGTAGGCGCGGGAAAAGTTCCCGCACGCATGGCACGTGCATCCGTCTTCGATCGGCCCGGAATCCTCGGCGAACGGCGCGTTTTTGAGATGGATCGTCCCGCGGGCGGTGAAGGCGGTCCCGTTTCTGGCAAGGCGGGTGGGAAGCACGCAGTCGAACATATCCACCCCGCGCGCGATCATTTCGATGATCTGCGGCGGCGTCCCGAGCCCCATCGCGTAACGGGCGTGATCGGCGGGGAGAAACGGGACCGCACTCTCGATCGCATGGAACATCTCGGACTCCGGTTCCCCCACGCTGACCCCGCCGATCGCGTATCCGTCGAACCCGATCTCCACAAGCGCCCGCGCGGATTTTTCGCGGAGGTCGGCATACCCGGAGCCCTGCGTGATCCCGAAGACGAGCGGGCGCGACCCGGCGGGCTGGGATGTCCACCAGTCCTTGCAGCGGCGGGCCCAGCGGAGCGTGAGTTCCAGGCTTTGGGACGCCTTCTCGTGCGTGCACGGATGCGGCGGGCACTCGTCGAATGCCATCACGATATCCGAGCCGAGGTCGCGCTGGATCTCCATCGAGGTCTCGGGCCCGATGAATGTCGGCGTGCCGTCGAGGTGGTTCTGAAAATGCAC
>JBAXTX010000204.1:0-2841 GCA_037129975.1 Verrucomicrobiia bacterium
AGTAGTGCCCGCGCTGGACCTGCTGCTCCCGGCTCGTGGCCATCCCGTTGTCGCGCAGGTAATCGAAGCCGAACTCGCTGTTCGTGCCGTAGGTGATGTCGCACTGGTATTGCTGGCGGCGGAATTCCGGAGGCTGGTCGTTCTGGATCACGCCGACCGTGAGCCCGAGAAACGTGTAAAGCTGGCCCATCCACTCCGCGTCGCGCTTGGCCAGGTAGTCGTTGACGGTGACCACATGCACGCCGCGCCCGGTGAGGGCGTTCAAATAAACCGCCAGCGTTGCAACGAGGGTTTTCCCCTCGCCGGTCGCCATCTCCGAGATCCGGCCCCGGTGGAGGATGATTCCGCCGATCAACTGCACGTCGAAATGCACCATGTTCCATGTCATCGGCTGGTCGCAGACCGTCATCTCGCGGCCCACCAGCCGCCGCGCGGAAGCTTTCACCACCGCGAACGCCTCGGGAAGAATCTCTTCCATCTCGGCCGCCAGCTTCTCGCTGTCGTCGATTTTTGAGAGCCGGTCCTTCCACTCCAGCGTCTTGGCGCGGAGGGCATCATCCGGGAGACTCGCGAAACCCGCCTCCCATTCGTTGATTTTGCGGACGATGGGCTGGAGACGGCGGACTTCCCGCTGGTTCTTGGAGCCGATGATTTTCTTGATGATCCAATTGAGCATGATGAGCAGACGAATTGTTCATCAAAGGCGGATTCCGCGAAAAGTAAAACGGGAAAATCGCGCCCGGGAAAATCGCGGGGGTGGGCCGGGCTGCGTTGAACGGTCGGGGAGCCGGGAAGAACGGCCCGGACGCCCGATTCAAAAACCTCTGTTTTCGGGGGTGCTCACGCTTCCCCCGACCGCGTTGCGGCGATGAACTCCGCCGCCGCGCGGCGGATCTCTCCGGCCACGTCGGCCCGGGCTTTGGCAAACTTCGGGCGGAACCACGGGAACAGCCCGAGCATGTCGTGGGTCACGAGAATCTGCCCGTCGCACCCGGGGCCGCTTCCGATGCCGATTGTCGGGATCTTCAGCGCGGCGGAAATCCGTTCGGCGACCGGGGGGTGCACCAGCTCCAGAACGAGCGCGCCAATGCCCGCTTCCTCCAGGGATTTCGCGTCCGATAAAAGCTTTTCCGCCTCCGCGTCCGAACGGCCCTTGATCCGGTAGCCGCCTTCCTCCCGCACGCGCTGCGGAAGCATCCCGAGGTGGCCGACGACCGCGATCCCGGCAGCCCGAATCGCCCCGACCGTCCGCATTCTTCCGCCTTCGATTTTCACCGCATCGGCTCCCGCTTCAACCAGCCGCGCGGAATTTTCCGCCGCCTCTTCCGGCGAGGGACAGCTCCCCGCAGGCAGGTCGGCGACCACCCAGGCCCGGCCCACTCCGCGTGCCACCGCCCGTGTGTGATGCAGCATGTCCTCCATCCGGACAGATGTCGTATCCGGATACCCCAACACCACCATCCCCAGAGAATCTCCGACCAGGATGATGTCCAGCCCGGCCTCGTCCAACAAGCGCGCCGTCGGGTAATCATACGCCGTCAAACACGCGATCTTCCGGGCCGATCGCTTCGCATCGAGCAAAGTTTTTGCTGTTGTCTTCACGGGATCAAAAGAACGTCTCATTTTAAAAGTGCTCCGCGACTTCTTTCAACCGGGGGTTTTCGGGCCGGGATTCGAAAGCCGCGCAGGCGTCGCGAACGGTCTGTCCTGCAAGAATCCGCTCCGGGCAGATGTCGGCCAGGGGTTTGAGGACGAAAAGGCGTTCGGCAATTCCCGGGTGTGGAAGAGTGAGCGGGCCGGCGGCGATCTCGATTTGGTCACAGTAAAGAAGATCCAAATCCATCGTGCGCGGCCCATGGAACGCATGCTCCTTCGGTCGTCCGAGCCGGCCCTCGATGTCCTGCAGCCGGGCCAGGAGATCAAGGGGCGAAAGGGAAGTGGACAGCTCGATGGCCGCGTTGAGAAAGGCCGCGGAACCGTCCGGGCAATCCACCGGATCGGTCTCGTAAATCTTCGAGCTCAGGAACGGGCCGGGGCCTTCGTGGAGGGCGAAGAGCTGACGGCGCGCTTCTTGAAAAAAACGCGGGCGGTCCCCGAGGTTCGATCCCAAGGCGATGCCGGCTCTCATGGCTTCGTCCGGCGGGCTTTCCCCAAGGGTGTGATTTCGCGGCTCATGGGTTTTCCTTCAGCCGCCCGCGCCGCCGGGATTGGGAATTGTGAAAAAGAATGTCGTGCCGTTTCCCGGTTCCGACTCGAACCAGATTTTCCCGCCATGTCGTTCCACGATCCGCTGGCACACTGCCAGGCCGATGCCGGTGCCGGGGTATTCCTCCCGTGTGTGCAGGCGCTGGAAGATCGCAAAAACCCGCTTCGCGTGCTGTGCCTCGATGCCGATGCCGTTGTCCTTGACCGCGAAGACCCACTCTCCCTGGCGTTCCTGCGCGGAGACGTGGATGCACGGAAGGTCTTTCCCCCGGAATTTGATGCCGTTGGCAAGGAGGTTCTGGAACACCAGAAGGAGATGCGAGGCGTCCGCGTGCACCGTCGGCAGGTCGGTGCTGGTAATGAGGGCCTGGGTCTCTTCGATCGTGACGGCCAGATTCCGGATCGCCTCGCCCAGGACGGCGTGCGCGTCGGTGAGTGCCAGCGGCCGGCCCCGCGTGCCGACGCGCGAATAGGCCAGAAGATCGTTGATGAGCGTCTGCATGCGGATGGCCCCGTCCACGGCATAATGGATATACTTCCGGGCCTTGTCATCGAGCTTGTCCTCATAACGCTTGGCCAGAAGCTGCGTGTAGCTCGAAACCATCCGCAGCGGCTCCTGCAAATCGTGCGAGGCGA
>JBAXTX010000205.1:0-2685 GCA_037129975.1 Verrucomicrobiia bacterium
ACGCGCGGATCTTCTCCTCGCGCTCGGCCAGGATCGCGAGCGTCGGGGTCTGCACCCGCCCGACCGGGGTGAGCTGGAACCCTCCGCCCTTCGAGTTGAAGGCGGTCATCGCACGGGTCCCGTTGATCCCGACCAGCCAGTCGCTCTCGCTGCGGCAGACCGCCGCCTCGGCGAGCGGGAGCATCTCCTCGCCCGTCCGCAGCCCGGCGAATCCCTCGCGGATCGCCTCGGGCGTCATGCTTTGCAGCCAGAGCCGCCGGGTCGGTTTTTTTGTGCCGGAGAGCTTGACCAGATAATGAAAAATCAGCTCGCCCTCGCGCCCTGCGTCGCAGGCGTTGATCACGTCGCCCACATCCGCGCGCTTGAGGAGCCGCTTGATCAGGTTGAACCGCGACTGGGTTTTCTCGATCGGCTTGAGGTCGAAATGGTCCGGGATGATCGGGAGGTTGGCGAAGCTCCATTTGCCGCGTTTTTTATCCATCTCGTTCGGCAGGCAGAGCTCGACGAGGTGGCCGATTGCCGAGGTGACGATGTATTCGTCATTCTCGAAATAGTCGTCTTTCTTGGGAAGTTTCCCGAGCACGCGGGCCAGGTCGGCCGCCACGCTGGGCTTTTCTGCAATGACAAGGGATTTGGACATTTGATCAGAGGAGTTTGACAAACCGGCTGCCCGGGAGCTGGCGGACCAGCTTCTTCATTTCGAGGGCGAGCAACGTAGAAGACACGACGTGCGTTGGCAACCCGCATCTTGCGATGATCTCGTCGGCGGACGTCTCGGCGTCGCCGATCGCCGCATGGACGGACGCCTCGTTGCCCGCGAGTTCCGGAGCCGCGGAGGGCGTCAGCACCGGGGTCTCGGCGAAGAGCATGCCCATATCGTCGAGGATGTCCGACGCGCCGGTCACGAGCTTCGCGCCCTGCTGGATCAGGCGGTTCGAGCCGATCGCGTTTGGCTGGTCAATCCGCCCGGGCACCGCATAGACCGAACGGCCCTGCTCGCCGGCCTGGTTCGCGCTGATGAGCGCCCCGCTCCGCGTCCCCGCCTCGACAACGAGCAGCCCGAACGAACTCCCGCTGATGATCCGGTTCCGCATCGGGAACGTTTGCCGGTCGGCCTTCACCGACATGGAAAATTCGCTGACCACCGCGCCCGAGCCCGCGATTTTTTCGGCCAGCGGGAGGTTCTCCGCGGGATAGATCGAGAGAAGCCCGCTGCCGATGACCGCGATCGTGCGGCCTTTGGCGGCCAGCGCGCCCTGATGCGCGGCCGTATCCACCCCGCGCGCCAGCCCGCTCACCACCGTCACTCCGGCATAGGCAAGCTGATAGGCGATCTTCTTGGCGCACTCGCCGGCATAGTGGCTCGGCTTCCGTGTCCCCACCACCCCGATCGCATGCCGGTCGCGATCCTGCAAATCCCCCCAGACATACAGCACGATCGGCGGGTCATAAATATCCCGGAGCAGGGCGGGATAATCCGCGCAGCCCATCGTCACGACGCGCGCGCCAAACTCCTTCACCGCCCGCAATTCGGTGGCAAGGTCCACCCGGCTCTCCCAGTCGTGGATCGATGCCGCCACGTCCGGCCCGACCCCCTCCGCCCGTTGGAGTTCCGCCGGAGACGCTTTCAAAACCCGGACCGGGGACCCCAGCGCCGCGAGCAGGCGGCGGACACGCACCGGACCGACCTGCCGGATCATGTTCAATGCAATGTAGGCCTCCGGATCGGTCATGGGCGGTGAGTTAAAGCCGGATGCGGGGAAAACAAAAGAGGATTTGTTTTGCCTTCATAAACCCCACGCGAAGCGCACGGGGTCGGATGCGTCCCGTACGATCTCTTTATCGCCGGTGCTTGGCGGCGATTTGTTCCCAGAGGGATTTTTCGGCGGGGTCGGGTGACAGGGGGACCGTGACGGCAACGACCGCGTAGAGGTCGCCGCGGTTGCCGCCGCCGGTCGGGAGGCCCATGCCGGGGAGGCGGAGCTTTTTTCCCGACTGCGTGCCGGGGGCGATTTTGAGTTTGGCGCGGCCTTCGAGTGTCGGGACATGGACCGTGCTGCCCAGGACGGCATCCCACGCCGGGACTTCGAGATCGTAGATGAGATCGCCGCCGTCCATTTCGAAGTCCGGGTGGCGCTGGAATTTGACGCGAAGGAAGAGGTCTCCTTTTCCTGCGGAGCCGCTTCCGCCCTGACCTGCGAGGCGGATCCGCTGGCCCTCGCGGATGCCTTTCGGGATTTTTACCGTGCAGGTCTCGAGTTTTCCGGATTCCCCGCGCCGGAAAGAAATCTGGCGGGTGGCCCCGTGGAGAGCCTCTTCGAGGGTGACCATGATGTCCGCCTCGGCGTCCTCGCCGCGCTGCGGGGGCTCCTCGAAGCCGCCGAAACCCCGGCCGCCGCCCCGGCGTCCGCCGCCGAACATCTGTTCGAAAAAGTCGCTGAACCCGGTGCCGCCGAATTCAAAATCCGCGCCACGTCCAGCCCGCGCTCCCCGTCCGCCCGCCTGTTGCCATCCGGGTGGCGGCCCCCCGGCCTGTTTCCATCCGGCTCCATATTCGTCGTATTTTTTCCGGTTTTCGGGATTTCCGAGAACCTCGTAGGCCTCGTTGATCTCTTTGAATTTTTCCTCGGCCGCCTTTTTGTCCTTGGCGGTATCGGGGTGGAACTTGCGGGCGAGCTTGCGGAA
>JBAXTX010000206.1:0-2666 GCA_037129975.1 Verrucomicrobiia bacterium
GCACCTTGCGGAGCTGCTCCTGCTTGTCGGGGAACATCGCCGTCGCCGCGATGAAACGCATTTTGTCGTCAAAAATCTGCCGGTAATTTTTCTGGCTCAGGAGCTGGTGGAAGTCGGTGATCGCGCGCTGCTGGACATCCGCCTGGCTGAAGATCATCCCGCTGACCTCGGCGAGCGCGGGGTTGCGCGGCCAGATCTCGGTGGCGGCCTTCAGCTCGGTTTCGAGGGTTGTTTTGTCTCCGCTCGCGGCCGCGTTTTTTGCCTTCGCGATGTGCATGGCGGCCACCGTGCGTGCGGTCTCGATCGCCGCCATCGGCTTGGAATTGTCAAAATCCCGCGCGGACATCTCCAGCTCCCTGATGATCTTCGCGGCAAGCGAGTAGTCCTTGATTTCGATCGCGCTGACGAGCTGGTTTGATTGCTGGATGAAGGCGAGCGCCCGGCGTTTTTCGTCGCGCGGGAGGGAGCGGATCTCCGGGGCATACTCCCCGAGGAGGAACGTCTCGGCGAGCCGATTGGTCGCGCTCTCGAGCTCGTTTTTTTTCAGGAGGAATTGGAATGCCCGGACGCCCTCGCGGACATCGCGCATGGCCTCGTTGGCGAGCGAGTCGAGCGTGCCGACCGTCGGGGGCATTCCGGTGGCGTTCGAGAAGAGGCTCTTTGTCTGCGCGCCGCCATGCAGGAGGCTGTCGCCGTCGCTGAAGATGTTGCGATAGAACCGGGTCCCGATCACCACATGCTGGAACCGGCGCTGCAGGAAATGCTGGACGATCAGCGCCTGAAACTCGATTTTCACCTGTGCCTCGGCGACCTTGCGGCGGAGCTGGTTTGCCTTGAGGATGGCGTTGACCTCGGTCAGGCGGGTGACCAGCGGCAGCATCTCCGCATCGAGCCTGCGCTGTTCCTCATTTTTTTTTCGTTCCTCGGCCATGCTGTCGCTGATGGAGGAGCTGTCGAGGGAGCTCCCCGCCGCCAACATCTTGGAATTCCACTCGAGCCGTTGGCGTTCTTT
Source organism: Verrucomicrobiia bacterium (assembly GCA_037129975.1). GTDB lineage: Bacteria > Verrucomicrobiota > Verrucomicrobiia > Chthoniobacterales > Terrimicrobiaceae > QYQL01. The sequence continues at coordinate 1,013 of JBAXTX010000206.1, forward strand.
TTCGAGGCTTTGGTTGGCTGCGGTGAGGTGCTCGTTGGACCGCTTGGAAAGCCACGCGGCGGAAACCTGGTTCGCGATGGCGTCGCAGAGCCGGGCGTCCACATCAAATTCCGAAGCCTGCGCGAGAAGCAGGAACGCTTCGTCCGTGGTTTTAGGCGTGCTCTTGTTCGGCGCCAGCAAATCCATGATCCGCGTGAGGAGCGCGTTGTATTTGAGGTCGCTCTCGGGAAGGGTCTCCGGCGCATTGAGAAATTTTTCGAACCTCGCCTCGAAAACCCGGTTGTCGTTGACGTTCCATCTCTTTCCATCCCATTGCACGAAGTCGGTTCCCGGATCGAAAGACGGCATCGCATCGCCCGGGCGGCCGGGTGGCCGGCCTGCGCCCGATGACAAGGGGGGTTCCGGTCCTGCGGGCACCGGAGACGTCGGCTCCGCCGCCGAAAGAACGGCAAGCCATCCGGACACCAGGATCAGGCAAAAAAATTTCCCCATGCCATCGTGCGGTCGCTGGCGCGGCGCTTCGCGGTCACTGGAAACGGATCGGCTCATCGTTTCATTTTTTTCCGGGCGGCCCGATGGCGGGAGTGGGAGACGGAGGAATCTGATTGGCCGCCGGGAAATTTTCCTCCGGGGAGTCGTCCGGTTTCGCCTCGGGATTGTCAAAGATCAGCCTGACGGATTTCTCCCCGCTTGAGGAGTTCGGCACGGGGGAAATGGATTCGATGAGGGCTTTGATCGGAGTGCCATGCGGGGAGGTTTTCACCATCAAGAAGCCGGCGGCGGCAAGCTTGGAAGCGGCTTCCTTCGAGAACGGAAGCTCGGCCCTCAGCTTCGAGTCGTCGCCCACGGACAGGATCGCGTCGCCCACGATCGTGCGTTCTCCAAGAGTTCTGAGCAGATCCACGACCCTCCCGGTGAACGGGCTCTTGACGAAGCGCTCCTCGAGCGCCCGCTCGGCGAGGGCCAGATCGAGCTGGGCCTGCTCGAGGGCATCGAGGGCCAGAGCCACCCTGCACTGTGACATTTCAAACTGGGTGACGACCGCCACGAGCTGCGCCTCGGTGATCAGGCGGCGCTTGAATTTGGAGCTGGCCTCATCCCGTGCGGCTTCCTTTTCACGGAGGTCGGCCTCGGCCATGAGCACGCCATTCCGGTTGTCCAGCCGCCGCTTCGCCACCTCCACACTATAGATCTGGCGCCAGCTGTCGAGGCGCGCCATGATCTGGCCCCTGGCAACTTTTTCCCCGCGTTCGACCAGCAGCTCATCCAGATAGCCCGGTTCCCGCGCCCGCAAAACAAGCACTGTGGCGGGTGCGGGCTGCGAAACCAGAAGCGGATCCGCGCAGTGCCCGAAGGCGGCCGACAGAAAAAAGGACGCCAGAAAAAGGGGGGAAGTTTTTTTTCTCATGGTGCGGGTCGGAAAAATTTTCTGATTCATCGCGGGCCGCTGGTTTTTATTTCGCGTCGGGGAGGAGCTGGGTGCTGATCCGCTCGATCCCCTGGCGGGCGTAATCGCTGGCGGGATAATTTTTGCGGGCCTTCAGATACCAAGCGAGCGACGAGCCGAGCTGGTTTTTCTTCTCCTGCGCCTCCGCCTGCTTGAGGGCGCGCACGAAATCGGGGGCCTTGGTGGTGAGGTCGGCGCGGACCTGGT
>JBAXTX010000207.1:0-2607 GCA_037129975.1 Verrucomicrobiia bacterium
GAGCGAGTCGTCGTCCTCGTCGAACAGGTGCTCGTAAAGCGCGGTGCGCGTGACCATTTCGCCGCGGTGCATGGCGAGGAATTCCAGGAGGCAATACTCGCGCGCGGTGAGCGCCACGAGGCTCCCGTCGAGCGTGACCCGGCGGGCCGCGGTATCGACGGACACGCCGCCGATTTCGATGGTGTTGTGCGTTTGCCCGGCCGCCCGCCGGATGATCGCCCTCAGCCGTGCGAAGAGCTCTTCAAGATCAAACGGCTTCACCAGGTAGTCGTCCGCGCCGGCGTCGAGCCCGCGCACCCGGTCCCGCGCGGCATCGCGGGCGGTGAGCATGAGCACCGGCGTCTTCCTCGATTCCCGCAGACGTTCGAGGACTTTCCAGCCGTCCAGGCGCGGCAGCATCACGTCGAGCACGATCGCGTCATACGCAACCTCACGGGCTTTGTAGAGACCCTCTTCGCCGTCAGCCGCGGCATCGACCGCATAGCCCTCCTCGCGCAAGGCTTTGGCCAGGCTCGCCAAGAGGTCGGCCTCGTCTTCGATGAGGAGAATTCTCATGGGTGTGGCAATTTCAAGATCGGTCGGATCCGGCGGATCGGTCAGATCTTCATAATGCCTTTGCAGTCGGGGTAGCTGGTGCAGCCCCAGAATTGGTGGCCGGCATTTTTGCCGGTCTTGGCGGTGCGAAGGGCCATCGGGCCGCCGCATTGGGGGCAGGCGGGGATGAGGTCGGCCGGATCTGCCGGCTTCTTTTCGGCCCGGTGGGCGAGGCGGGCGGTTGCGAGCTGCTCGCTGTAGCCACCGCCTTCGACAAACTGCCGTTCGAGAGCTCCGATCTGGCGGTCGAGCAGGAAGTTCGCCTGATGGATCAGGCAGATCAGCGCATTGGCGCGTACCGTGTGTTCGGCGTGGCCGAGCCATGGCGCGTAGAGGCTCCAGCGCTCGTGGTCGTTGAGATCGGTCAGATCCGACGGATCTGCCGGATCCGGCGGATCGCTGTGCTCTTTCCTGAACTCCTGCGGCACGCGGCGCACGGCGCTGGCATCCGGGGAGTCGGGGCTCCACTGGGGGAGCCGGCGGTGCCGGAGGAAGTCCTCGTAGTCGAGGAGCAACTCCTCGAGGCTCGCGCGGGCGACGTTGAGCAGCCGCAGCTCGGTCTGCGAGGAGGTCGCCGAGGCGCGGCTGCCTTCGGCGATGTTCTGGCGTCCCGAGCGCGCCGCCTGGACCATCTGGTCCACAAGCCGCGAGCGTGAATCCACGAACTTTTCACAAAACCAGACCGTGGAATCGTAGATGAGCGTCGCCGTCTGAAAGCTGCATGTGTCCCGATAGCCGCCGCTGGGCCGGAGCTTCTTCATGGCGCGATTGTAGCCGCTCGCGAGCTGCCGGGCGAGAGGATTTCCCGGCGGCGATTTATTTTTGCGCCTTCATGTTCCCTTAAGGTTCCTTCGCGTAATCTGACGCCAGTGAAAAACGAAAAAATGAAAGGATTTATGAAAACACACACAACCATTGCAATCGCGCTGGCTCTGGCCGCGCTAACAATCAACGCGTCCGCGCAACAGGGCGGAGACCGTCCCGGACAGCCGCCCGGCGGAGAGGGAGCGCGCGGAAAAGCGGAGACGCTCACGGACGGCCAAGTCAAGCAGGTCGGCACCATCCTCTCCGGCTACGATGCGCAAGCGCTCACCGCCGAACAGGCGCGGGCCATCCACTCGGCCTTTCGCGAGGCCGGACTGCCGGGCGGTCCTGCGATCAACGAGGCGGTCACGGCGGCCGGGTTCAGCCCCGACAAGCTGCGCGACCTCGACCCGCCGCCCTCGGCGCCCGGCGGCGATCAGCGCGCTCCGAAAAACAGGGAGGAAAACCCTCCGCAGGGCGGCAAGAAGCCGTCCGATGACAGCAAGGCGGGCGGAAAAGAACAGGCTGATAAGAGTTCACGAGGCGGCAAGGGGAGGGCCGAAGGCGGCAAGGCGGGCGGGCCGCAGCAGTATTCCATCGAGCAGGCAGCCTCGGACAATGCGCAGCTCCACACGATCGCGTTCAACGGGCTGGCGTTTGTCACCGGGGACTTCGGCGCCGACACGTTCCTGCCTCCGGGAAAAGTGTGCGACTTCTTCGGCTTCCAGTATATGCGGGATATCGATGCCGCGCAGAAGGGCCACAACCCGATATTTCTCGACCGCGTCGCGGGAAACGTGCTGCAGGTCCTCACCGACGATCAGCGCGCCCTGTTTGAAAAAGCGGCGCAGCAGGAGTCCGTGGAATTGCACGCGCTCGCCGAGAAGCGCCTTCCGCTGATCAAGGCGTTCTGCCGGCAGCTCGACGGGGACATTCCTGCCGGAAGCCAGGGGCTGAATAAGGCCGCTGTGATAAAATACGTGGGCGATATCTTTGCCGCTGATGCGGAAGTGAGCTGGCGGCGCGCCCAGGTCTTCGGCAAGGTGGCATCCGCCCTTTCCACGCCGCAGAAGGAATACCTCGCCAAGATGACGTTCGGCGACTTCAACACGTGGCCGGCCGTGGACATGGAGAAATACAAGCTGCCCAGGGGCACGGAAAAGATGGTCAACGTCGCCTACATGACGCACGCCAGCGAGTTCTTCAGCT
>JBAXTX010000208.1:0-2444 GCA_037129975.1 Verrucomicrobiia bacterium
TCGGGCGCGCGAAGACGATCATCTGGAACGGCCCTCCCGGGGTGTTCGAGTTCGATCGCTTTGCCGAGGGCACGAAGAGCATGGCCGCCGCTGTCGCGGCAGCCACCGCAGCCGGCGCGATCAGCGTCGTGGGCGGAGGCGACACCGCCACCGCGGCCAAGAAATTCCAGGTCGCCGACAAGGTCAGCCACTGCTCGACCGGCGGAGGCGCCTCTCTGGAACTTCTTGAAGGCAAGTCCCTGCCCGGCGTCGCCGCCCTCGACGAGAAGTGATCGCCCGCTCCCGAAAAGCCTTCACCGGCCCCCGGGCGACCCATCCGCAGACGGCGTTGAAGACTGCAAAAATTCCCGGCCGGCCGCCAGATGGCCCGCGAGGCACGGTGCTTTTGGTGGATATCAGCAACTCGTTCGTCAAACTCGCCCTCGCGAGGAACGGAAGGATCGGTCGCGTCCACCGCCTGGCGACCCCGACCCTCCAGGCGGCTCAAATCCTGGCCGTCGCAGGCGGGCGACCTTTCGTCGGCACAGTGGCCGCCTCGGTTGTCCCGAAAAAAAATGGCGAGGTGGATGCGGCCTGTGGCGCGGGGGTTTGCTGGATCGGGCCGGACGTGAATCTCGGGGTCGGCATTGACTACCCGAACCCGCGCGGGATCGGCCCCGACCGTCTTGCCAATGCGGCCGGCTGCGCGGCCCACTACGGCGTCCCCGCCATCGTTGTGGATTTTGGCACGGCCGTCACTTTCGATGTCATTTCCGCGGAGGGAAAATACATCGGCGGAGTCATCGCGCCCGGCCTCAACGCCATGACGGAATACCTCCACGACCACACGGCTCTCCTGCCCTTGATCCACCTCCGCGAGCCCGTCTCGGCGGTCGGTCGTTCGACCGATGGGGCGATGCTCTCGGGCGCGATCCACGGCTATCGCGGCCTCGTCGCGGAAATTATCCGACAGGTCCGCCGCGAGGCCTTCCCGCACCACCGTCCGAAAATCGTCGTCACCGGCGGCGACGCGGGGCTTATCGCCTCCGGACTCCCGATCTTCGACGCCGTTGATCCCCTCCTCACCCTTCGCGGGCTCCTCGTTGCCGCACAGCTCAACCTTTGATCAACGGGACATGAACCCCGTGAGCAGGCGGGTGAGGACAACCTCTTCGGATCCCTGGCTGGTGACCAGCTGGAGATTGGCCCCGGCGCAGCCCTGGAACGCGCGGAAGAGCTCGGCGGTGGTGTAGTGGACGGAATTTCTTGCCGCGATCCCGAGGGGATAGGAGTTCAGCGTGCCGTCTTTTTTTCTTGGCAGGTGCTCGATCTCCGCGGGCTTGAGGCGGTTGAGCATCGAGGCAAAGAACTGCGGCTGGGCGGGCGGCTGGAGGTGGTGGCGCACGAGGAGATCTTTGATCAGGAGAAGGTTTCTGACGGTCGGCACGATCGAGGCGAGAAGGATCCCGATGCCGGATTCCCGCTGCCGCAGGAGCTGGGAGAGGGTGTCGAGCGCCAGGCCGATGTCGCGCGAGGCAATCGCATTCCCGATGTCAAAAATCCCGCTCTCGCGGGTCGCCGGGACGAGCGAGCGCACATCCCGGACATCAATCGGATGCCCCGGTCCGAACGCGGTTTCCATTTTGTCGAGTTCGTTTTCAAGCTGGCCGGAGTCGAGCCCGATCCGCGCGGCGAGCGTCTCGATCGCTTCGTGTGAGATTTTGAGCCCGCGGTCGTGGGCCTTCGAGGCCGTCCAGGAGATGATCTCTTCCTCGCCCGAGCCGAAGCCGAGAGTCGGCTTGTCGTGAAGGACCGTCTTGCAGAGCTTCGTGAGGTTCTTGTAGGCGGTGCGGACTTTGTAGGGGTCGATCACGCTCATCAAAAAACTCACGCCGTCCGGCATCGGTTGTTTGAGGATCTCGCAGAGTCCTTCGAGCGCCGAGAGAACAGATTCCGAGTTCCCGGTGACCGTGTTGCTCAGGAATGACGCGCTCTTGAGCCAGATGAGTTTCGTGCCGCCGAGGAAGGGCATCGTCTGCAATGCCTGGCAGGTGTCGTGGATTTTTGAAACGGCCGCGTCCACGGTATCCACCGCGCCGTCGATCATCTCGAGCCCGAAGGCATCCGCGCCCGGTGCGAGCTGCGCCGCGAGCGCCACGGCCGCCTTTTTCACGGCGGCCTCGTCGGATCCCGCGATGAAGAATTTCGAGATCATGCGACTTTTCTCCGGCGCGCGACGAGGAGGCAGGAGGCGGCGAACGTCACCACGCAGAATCCCAGCGTGACCACCAGCGAAAGCCCGGGCGATGGCATCCCGCCCGCGGGTTGCCCGCCGAGGGATTGCCGGATGGCCGCGACTCCGTAGGTGACCGGATTGACCGCCCCGATCCAGCCGATGACCGAGTTGCCGGCGGGCAAAGGAAACAGCGCGCCGGAAACCATCCAGAGCGGCATCAGCACGACAT
>JBAXTX010000209.1:0-2349 GCA_037129975.1 Verrucomicrobiia bacterium
GCCAGGGATAGGGCCGCCAGCTCGTGAGCGCCACGAGACTCTTGGGCGCGTTGGCTGCCGCCATGCCTTCGGGCCGGCCGGCCATCAGAAAGCGGGCGCCGTTTTCCGCCTCAATTTGTCGCGGGCTCGGCGGCAAAGTCAGCGGCGGATTATACCACCAGTCCTTCAATGGCATCGGGGTCTGTCGGTTGTCGAAGAGCAGCGGCGTGCTCGTCAGCTCCTCGGCACGGATGTTGTACGCCCCGGAGAGATCCACCAGCTGAAGCCTTGCCTGCTCCGCAGCCGACAGCTTTGCCGGTTTTTCGGCTGGGGACTTCTCCACGAGGATGCTCGCCGGATGAGTCGGCGCGAGCGGCGGCAGCGCGGGGCCGGCTTTCACCTTCACGACGGAGTCGCATTCCGCCGCCGTCACGACCTCCGGCCCGGTCAGGTTGGCGCGCACCCGCTTGACCAGTGGCTGGGGGGTGCGGATGTGGAAGGTCACTTCATCGCCGCTCCGCTTGTATTCATAACTGATATCCGGTGTCTTGATCGAAGCCTCTTTCCAATCCGCCGGGAAAGCCGGACAGATGGCAATCCCGCCCTTGTGCAACTCCGGTTCGATGCCGAAGAGGCCGCGCACGGCCATATGGGCGTGCGGATCGTCGGCATCAACATCCTCCAAGTCGGCGCCGGCCACGCCGTACATATTGAGGCCAAAGCGGATTCCAGGAATTGGACTGAGGAAGGCAGATCGCACGGCGGTCTGCAGGTACGGCCACCAGGCCTCCGTTTCGCCGCACTTCATGGCGGCGAGCACGCTGAGGAATGTGTCGCCGACCGGTGCCCAATGCCCGCTCCAGAGGATCGGCCAGAGGTCGTCGGTCAACAGGAGCCGCACGTCCGGACGTGCACCCTGCATGCCGTAGCGCGACTCGACCCAGCGCATTGCCCGGCGGCCCCTCGCCGGATCCAGCAGCCCCATATTGATCGCCAGCGTTTCCTCCCAACTGTGCGGATGCGAGTAACTGAGGCCGTCCGCGCCGATCGAGGCCAGCACGCCGGGCTTTTCCTGCCACAGTTCACGTCCCGCCGCCGCACGGGTCTTTTCCGCCAGGCCACGGTACTCCGCAACGGCTTCGTGGTCGCCCGCCACCTCACCGAGGCCGGCTGCGGCCATCAGCATCCCGTAGGCCGTGCTCGTGGCGACAGCGGACTTGGCCGGCACGGCCAATGAATCGGCGTTCCAATACGGATAGAAACTGGTAAAAAGTCCGTCCCCGTCGGGATCGTGGTTACGCCGTTCCCAGGCGACCGCCTTCTTCACCATCGGCCAGAGGTCGCGGGCAAACTGCTTATTGCCGGTCCAGCGGTAATGGTTCCAGACCTGCTCGACCCAGAATGGAGTGTTGTCCTCCTTGAACCAGGTCGTCAGATCCGGCATGAAATAGCCGATATAGCCGCCCTCGCCGGTAATGATCTCGCCGCCGCCGAGATGCCAATTGTTGAAAGGCCGCCCGCCATTGAGCGGCGCACCCGGCACGTAGGGTTCCTCCCGGTTCTTGCTGTTGCGGGTCATGGCAGAGAAGGCCGGCACCTGCGTCGCGGCATAGAGACGCAGTTGCTGCTCCATGGTCGCATGATCCCCGCCCCAACTCTTGCCGTTCCAGCCGCATGAGGTGTGGGCGTAGCGAGTCCAATAAAGAGTGCCCAGGAACAGCCCCGGCCCCTGTTTGTGGTAATCGCTGACCGCACGCGCCCAGTTGATCAGTGCGTCGAGGTGCTCATCCGGCGTGCGGATCTGGAACTCCTCCCGGCGCCGGTCCCAGGTGCCCAGGGAGCGCTCCAGCGCCGCTCCCGGCGCCGCCATCAAGGCTCGGAAATGATCCCCGGGATTGAGCGCCGGGTTGACATAGCAATCCAGCCACGACTGCCAAAGCTTCTCGGCCTCCGCCGGCCAAGCTTTGGCTGCGGCGGAGACCATCAGGTTCTCCCGCGATTGGGCGACATTCTTCTGATCCAGCTCGGTCACGCCCCAGGTCGCGAAGAGGTGATAGCTCTTGCGAGGCTTGTCGGTTCGAAATTCGACCCACGGCGATTCCGGGGTCTTATACGCCGTTGCCTCTCCCGACCAACGGAATCCGAACGCGTTGCCGTCCTCCGTCTTGCGCCCCACTCCCTCGCCCTCCCATCCGGCCAGGACGACGGCGTTGGTGCGTTGACTATCCGTGAAGCGTGCCTCACCCCCGTTAATGGCCAATTGAACCTGAGGATTTTCCACCGTGAAATAGACGTTGCCATACTGCCAGACCAATGGCATTTCCCGATCGAAAAGAACCTCACACACCAGCCCGTGCATGCCGATCGTCG
>JBAXTX010000021.1:0-26137 GCA_037129975.1 Verrucomicrobiia bacterium
TCGTCCTCACCACCCTCCACGCGAACGACTCGCTCCGCGCGGTGAGCCGCCTGATCTCGATGGGGATTCCGCCCTATCTTCTGGCCGATTCCCTCGCGCTCTCGCAGGCACAGCGCCTCGTCCGCCGCCTCTGCACCTACTGCAAGCGCCCGGTGCATGTCTCCCCCGAGGTGCGGGCGATCTTCGCCGCAAACCGCGTCGCCATCCCGCCGGAAGCCCAGGTCATTTTCGAAAAGCTCGGATGTTCCGAGTGCCGCGAAACCGGCTACACCGGCCGCATGGCACTCATGGAGATGTGCCCGTCGGACAATGTTCTTGCCGACCTTATCGCCTCGAACTCCCCCCAGAGCCTGATGCGCAAACACGCGTTCAAAAAGGGGGTTCTCACGCTGTACCAGGAGGGCCTCGCGCAAGTTCTCGCCGGCAACACCTCGCTTGAAGAAATCAGTTGCCTCAGCTACACGGCGGTGGATTCCGATTGGGACAAGGAAGTTCCCGACCCAGACCTCTGATCGGATCGGGCGCCCGTTTGGTGCCCAGGCAGCGGAACCGGGACACATCTCGCCACGCCCGGACGCTCCTTTTCCTCCGGGTTGACAACCCGGGCGGGGAGCCTCACGGTGCGGCCCTATGCCATTTTCCAAGCTTGGGCTCACCAAGCCACTTCTTCACGGCGTCCAGGCGATGGGGTACGGGGATCCGACCCCGATCCAGTTGCGGGCGATCCCCCCGGCCCTCGAAGGCCGCGACGTCATCGCTTCCGCCCAGACGGGAACCGGCAAAACGGCGGCCTTCGCGTTGCCGACGCTGCAAAAGCTCCACGTCCACGGCAAGTGCCGCTGCCTGGTGCTCGAGCCGACTCGCGAGCTCGCGATGCAGGTCGAGACCGCGATGCGGGATTTCGCGAGGTTCACCGACCTGCGGGTCGGATCGATTTTCGGCGGAGTCGGTTACGGCGCCCAGCGGACCGCGCTGCGCGACGGGCTCGATATCGTCGTGGCCACGCCCGGACGCCTCGAGGACCACCTGCAGCAGGGCACGCTGCGCCTCAACGACATCGGGATCCTCATCCTCGACGAAGTGGACCGCATGCTCGACGTGGGGTTTCTTCCCCCGATGCGGCGGATCATTTCCAAGTGTCCGAAAGACCGTCAGACGCTGTTCTTTTCGGCGACGCTTCCGCCAGAAATCGCCGATCTCGCGGCGTGGGCACTCCGCGACCCGGTGCGCATCGAGATCGGCGCCTCCCACACCGTGGTCTCAACCGTCAAACACGGGGTCTATATCGTGGATCCCACCCGGAAATTCGACCTCCTCCTCGCCCTGCTCACCGCGACCGACTACCAAAGCGTCATCATCTTTTCCCGCACGAAACACGGCGCGGACAAAATCGCAAAAAAACTCCGGGCCAACAACCACTCGGTTGCCGTCCTCCACGCGAACCGCTCGCAGAACCAGCGCATCGAGGCGCTCCACGGATTCAAATCCGGCAAATACGAGGTCATGGTCGCCACCGACATCGCCGCGCGCGGGATCGATGTCGCCGGCGTCAGCCATGTCATCAATTACGACGTCCCCCAGCACCCGGAGGATTACGTCCACCGGATCGGACGCACCGGACGCGCCCAGCACTCGGGCGACGCCTTCACCCTTGTCACCCACGAGGAAACAAAAAAACTCGCCGCCATCGAACGCTTCATCGGACAGAAAATCGAACGCCTCAAACTCGAAGGCTTCCAGGTTCCCCCGAACGGCGAACCCGCCGCGCCACGACCGAAAAAAATCGAGCCCCGCATGGACGGACGCCAAAGAAATTTCCGCCGCCGCAGGTAAATTTCAAGAGGACAGCGGCTCGCCGGGGAACTCCCCGGCGTCCTGTCGGCGCCAGCTAAAAACTTTTCCGCCGACCGCTCCCATTGTGATTTGTCCGGGCTACGCCGCGTAGGATCCTTCCACGCGGGCCGCGACGTCGCGGTAGCCGTAGTCCACCTCGTAGATTTGCTTCATGCAGGCGACGGACTTTTCCCTGTCGCCCATTTTTTCGTAAACAAGGCCGAGGTTGTAAACGACGTCCTTTTTGATGCTGTCCATCGAGGGGAGTTCGGCGACGGCGTCGGAAAATGTTTTGGCGGCCATGTCATACATCGCACGGGCCGTGAAGCACTGCCCGAGAAGGCACATCGCGCGGGTGCGCACGCTGGGGTTCTGCCGCGCCTTCTGGAGCTCCGGGATGGCATCCTGGTAGCGGTGGAGGCCGACGAGGATCTCCCCGAGTTCGAAGCGGAACTGGAGGTCGGTCGGATTCCTCTCCACGCGTTTGCGGGCATCTTCGAGGAAGAGCTCGGCGCGCCGGATTTTGATGCCTTCCAGTTCGCCCTGATACTGCGCGGCCTCGTCGCTGCCGGGGTTGGCGGCGATGAATTCCTCGCGGGCGCTGATGGCCAGGTCGAATTGCCGGAGGGTGAGGTCAACGGCCTTGCGGGCGAGCGACTGGTCGGAGTTTCCGCTGAGTTCGGCGGCATAGGAAAACCAGCCCGACGCGTTTTCGAAGTCTTCTTTTTGTTCGTAGAGCTCGGCGATTTTCCGGGCGGTGTCCACGACTCCCGGCTCGCGTTCGGCCTTCGCGTGCAGTTCGGCAAGCAATTGGTTGATCATCTCCTCGCTGCGCACGACGCGGGCCTGCTGTTCCAGCGAGACCGCCTGGTCCTGGTCTTTGAGGAGGTCGCGGTAGGTCGTGTCCTCGCGTTCCCAGCCGCCTTTTTGCATCGAGGAGGCGGCCGACGCGTCTTTTCCGCCCTTGATCGCCGCGAGATCGTTCGGTGTGATTTCCGTGATCTTGTTGAAAATATCAACCGCCTTCTGCGGGTTCCCGTGGGCCATGTGGTGCCGGGCGAGCTCGTGCATCGTTTTGGTGTCGCGGGGCGCGCCATCAATGATTGTCTCGAGGGCGAACGCCGCGACCTCCGGGAGGTTCGCGGCGAGAGCCGCCTCGCGGAGGAGCTGGTTCACCTGCGGACTGTGTGGGTCGTTTTCGAGAAGTTTTTCCGCCGCATCCATGGCCGCCGCGGGATCTTTTTTGATCAACCCCTGAACCTTCATCGTCCCGAACGAGGCGCTGGAGAGCCCGCCGAGCATGCTCTTCTTTCCGGCATTTTTCGCGACCGCCGCCCTGCGGGCGAGCTGGCGCCCGCTCAGAAAATCCGGGTGGACTTTGAGCAGCGGCTGGAGAAGCTGGACGGTGTAGCCGTAGTTCCGCAGCTGCATCGCGCTCATAGCCTTCAGCCACGTCGTGCGGAATTGTTCAGGGAGGTCCTTCTCGGTCTTGACTGCCATAGGAATGATTCATGTTATCGTTCGCCGGAGGCTTCATCAAGTCCCGCTGTCGGAAGTTTTTCCCCCGGCTGAAGAGGTCGCGGCGGCGAGGAAATCCACCAGGCACGCAAAATCCCCCTGGACGTTGGAGAGGAAGTTTTCCGGTCCATGCTCGAAAAGCACCACAAACAGAAATGTGAAAGCGGCGAGAACCGACAGGCGAAGGAAGAGGATTACGGCGGAAGAAAGCATAGGGCGGGAGTGGTGGGAAATCTCATCACAAACCTTGCGGATTTTCAAACTCCGCGTGAAAATCTTCTTCATGAAAGAAAGCCGGAACGACGAAATCGCCGAGGTTTTTTCCCGTTCCAGCGGGCCCGGCGGGCAGCATGTGAACAAGGTTTCGACCGCGGTCACGCTCAAACACGTCCCGACCGGGCTCCGGGTGACCGCCTCGGATTCCCGCTCCCAGGCCCGGAACCGCTCGATCGCCCGCGCGCGGCTGGCGGAGAAAATCGCCGAAGCGGCCGGCAAAAAGAAGCGCGGGATCCTTGCCGACGCCGCGCGCGAGCGGCGTCGGCAAGCCCGGAGATCGAGGGGCACAAAAGCCCGCCTCGTCGAAGGAAAACGACGGCGCGGCGAAACCAAAAAATTGAGGGGCAAAGTCCGCGGCGGCTGATGAACTCCCGCTGGAGCGGTCCTTGCCGCTATTCGCCGGAAGAATCCGCAAGGCGGTTCGACGTGCAGGTTCCGCGTTTGGAGGCTCTGATAAAATCGAAGAACTCCAGCGCTTCCGGACCCCACTCGGCCGCCGCGGCCTGCTCCAGGGCCTCGCGCACGCGCAGCCCGCTCCGGTAAACGAGCTGGAACGCCCGCTTGATCTCCATCCGTGCCGCCGCGCTGAACCCGCCGCGCCGGAGCCCGACCACATTGATCCCGACGAGAAGGTTCCGGAAGTTGGCCGTGACGAACGGCGGGACGTCTTTGTTGAAGCTCGAACTCCCCGCGATCATCGCGCGGCGGCCGATCCGCATGAACTGGTGGAAGACGCTCCCGCCGCCGAGCACCGCCGCCTCGCCGACATCCACATAGCCGGCCAGCAGGCAGTTGTTCGTGACGATGACGTTGTCGGCCAGGGACACGTTGTGTCCGAGGTGGGTCCCGACCATGAGAAAACACCCGCTCCCGACCGTGGTCTCGGTCCCCTCCTTCGTCCCGCGATGAATGGTCACATATTCGCGGATCCGGTTGTTGTCCCCGATCCGCACCCCGCTCGAGATCACCGGCGTGTGCGCAAAATCCTGCGGGGCCGCGCCGATGACCGCCCCATAGCCGATCAGGTTCCCCTCTCCCATGGTCACCCGGCTTTCGATGACCGCATGCGCCTGGATCACGCAGCCGCCGCCGATCTCGGCCCCGCCTCCGATCACCGCATGCGGGCCGACCTCCACGCTGTCCGCAAGGCGGGCGGACGGAGAGACGACGGCTGTGGAATGGATTTTCATAGGAGTCCGGCGTCGCGGAAACTGAAATACGGAAGCCGCCCGCCATCGGGCGATCCGAGGATCATGTGGTCGATCAAATTGATCTGGAGAAGCGAGGCCGCCTCGCGCAGCGAGGAGGTCAGCCTCCGGTCGGCCCCGCTCGGCTGCGGATCCCCGCTCGGATGGTTGTGCACGACGACCAGCGCGTAAGCGCAGTGGATGATTGCCGGACGAAAAATCTCCCTCGGGTGCGCGACGCATTCGTTGATCGAGCCCAGGGCGATCTCCTCGACCAGCATCAGGCGCAGCTTGGTGTCGAGCAGGATCGCCCGCAACGATTCCCTCCGGAGCGTGAGAAATTCCTGTCCGAAAACTTCATAAATCCGCGCGGGCGTATCGAGCACCGGCCGTTCCTCGCGATTTCTTGCCAGCCGTTTCCCGATCTCGAACGCCGCCGCCAGCTCGATGGATTTTGCTTTCCCAACCCCCGAGACCCGCTTCCGGATCTCCATCGCGTTGTCGCGGGACAGCGCCACCAGGCCGCCGCTGTCGTTCAACAGCTCGGAGGCCATGACAAGAGCATTCCGGCCGGGTTGTCCGGTGCGGATGAAAATCGCGAGAAGCTCCGCGTCGGTCAGCGACCCGATCCCGTGCTTGTCGGCTTTTTCCCTCGGGCGGTCGGAGGGGGGCATTTCGAGGATGCGGGTCGTTTGCACGGTCAAATCCGTTCGAGAAGAGTGCGGAGGTGTTCGGCGATGGCCCGCAATCCGCGCGCGTATTTGTTGTCCTGGATCTGGTCAAGCTGCCCGTGCGATTCCTTGATCAGCCGGAAAGCGGCCCCCTTCGCGGCCTGCAAAGCCCCGGCACTGTTCATCATTTGCGCCAGAAGCTCGCCGTCCACATTCTCCTCCTTCAGCAGAAGCTCCCTGACCGTGTTCACGTCCCTGCCGGACTGAAGCAACAGCAGCACCGGCAGGGTGAACTTTCCTTTCCGCAGATCCGTCCCCAGTGTCTTGCCTGTCGCCTCCTCGCTGCCCGCGAGGTCGAGGATGTCATCGTAAATCTGATAGGCGACCCCCAGCTTGGCGCCGAACGTCTTCAGCCCGCTGATCACCGGGGGACTCGCCTCGCTGATGAAGGCGCCCAGTTCGCAGGCCGCGGAAAACAGAGCCGCCGTCTTCATTTCGATGATCCGATAATAGTCGGCGGTCGAAAGTTTCAGGTCGAACCTCCGTTGCGTCTGGATGATCTCGCCCGAACAAACCTCCGCCGCCGCGTCGGCAATCCGACGGCAGATATCGCTGTTGCTGAAATTCGTGGAGAGCCGCAGAGCGTGCGCAAACAGGCAGTCGCCGAGGAGAACGGTGATCGCATTCCCCCACTTCGCATTGGCCGACGCCTGGTCGCGCCGGAGCTCCGCGCCGTCCATGATGTCGTCATGCACAAGCGTCGCGATGTGGATCAGCTCGAGAATCACCGCGAGGTCCACATGGCTCGCCGTGATCTTTCCCGTCGCGCCCGCGGCAAGGAGGGCGAGCGCCGGACGCAGACGCTTCCCGCCCGCCCCGCACACATAGGAAACATACCCTTCGACCGCGGGGTCGAACGCCTTCGCCTGCGCGCGGATCCGTTCCTCCACCGAATAAAGGTGCGGATTGATCAGCTCGAGCGCCTGCGAGAAAGAGATCGGTTCTGCGGATGTCATGGCTTCAAATCGAATCGGCTTTCCAGGCAAGCAAACGGCGGATGAGAAAAAACGGAATCAGGAGCGCGACCGCGACCGAGGCGGCGAGCAGGGGGCCCGGGATCACGCGCGGCCGGTCGTGCGAGACCGCGCGAAGTCCGGCGGCCACCGCATCCTGCGGGCTGACAACAAATGCCCGGAAGGTCTTGAAATGATCGGTCTCCCCGCCTTCGCGCGAGGCCACGCCAAAAAACTCCGTCTCCACCGGACCCGGACAAAGCGCCGTGACCGTGATCCCCCTCGGGCGCAGTTCGATCGCCAGCGCCTCGGAGAAACTCGTCACATACGCCTTGGTCGCGGAATAGACCGCCATGTGCGGGAGCGGCAAAAAGCCGGCCACGCTGCTCACGTTGAGAACCGCCGCGCGGCCGGACCGCAACATCGAAGGCGCCAGCAAATACGTGAGATGCGTCAGCGCCCCGACGTTCACATCCAGCATCGCCTTCACCCGGCTCCACTCGCCGGATTGAAACTCCCCATGATCCCCCAGCCCCGCATTGTTGATCAGGAAATCCACCGCGATCCCCTCGCTTTTGAGCCATGCCACCAGGGACGACCTCTGCCCCTCGTCCGCCAGGTCCGCCCCGTAGGTCCTCACGTCGAGCCCCGCATGGATCGCCCGCAGCTCGCCCGCCAGCTCATCCAGCCGGTCGCGACGACGCGCCACCAAAACCAACCCGCGCGCATACGGCGCAAGCTGCCGCGCGAACTCCGCGCCCAAACCCGACGACGAACCCGTGATCAATGCTGTGCAGCCTTCGAAAAATTTCATAGTCTATAGAATCTCGATGATTGTTCAGAACCTATCCAGCCAAAAACCATTTACGACCGCCGATGGATCCGGGATCCGCAGCATCCTCGACCGCGGAAATGCCCCGGTCCAAAACCAAAGCCTCGCCGAAGCCACCGTCCCGGCCGGCTCCTCGACCCAACGTCACCACCACCGCGCCAGCGAGGAATTTTACTTCATCCTCGAAGGGTTCGGCAACATGGAAATTGACGGCTCCCGGCGCGAAATCGTCCCCGGCGACGCCATCCTCATCCCCCCCGGCGCCCGCCACCGGATCTCCGCAACCACCGCCCTCCGCTTCCTCTGCTGCTGCGCCCCGCCCTACTCCCACGAGGATACGTTTTTCGTTTGATTTCTTCCGCGACTTTTCCACGGTGCGGGGGTTTCATCCTTTGAAATGAAAGAGGATTTTGAGAACGATGAGGTGTGGGACCTGCTCGGGCGCGCCCGGCCGGTTTCCGTTTCCCCGTATTTTTCGCGGCGCGTCCTGCGGGAAATCCGGCGGGTGCCCTCGCGGCCGTTGTTGCCCGCGTTCCTTCTCCGCTGGATGCCAGCCGGGGCACTGGCGGTTCTCACGGCGGGATTCTTCCTCAGTCTGGCACCCGTCCACTCCCCGGCCCTGGCCGACAACACGGAGTTCAACCGCACGTTCGACATGATGGCGGGGATTGACTCGCTCGCGAATGTCGAGGAAATCCAGTTCCCGGAGGACACCCAGGATCTCTGATTCAGGGCGCGCCAGGTCTTCCGAGGCGCGGGGACAGTTCGCTGTGAGCGATGATTTCCTCCTGCCGGGTGGCAAGGGTCTTGATTTTGACGGACGGCCATTCGGAACCCACAAGGATCGCCCGTGCCGCTCCGAGGGCTTCGGCGTCCTGGAATTGGCGCGCGACTTTTGCGGGCTTCAATGCGAAGTCCACGCGCCACCCGAGATCGCGGGCTTCCTGGACCACCCGCAGCGCGTCGGCGCGCCGGACCTCGTCGGCGATCACGACATAAATCTCGCAGGCAGGCGGGCTCGCCGACCGCCGCCGTTCATCCGCCGCCGGCGTCGCGTCAATCAGGTGGCCGAGCACAACGTCCCCCATGCCGAAGCCGATGGCCGGCAAATCCGCCGCGCCGTCGCTCAGGCCCTTGATCAGGCCGTCATACCGCCCGCCTCCCGCAAGCGCCCGCAGGGATTTTGAGCGGTCGAAAATTTCAAAGACAACTCCGGTATAATACGCGAGTCCGCGCACGATCGAGAGGTCCTGTTCGACAAAATCCGCCATGCCGCGCGCTTCGAGGGCGGCCAGCACGGGGGCGAAGGCGGCCGGGCTGCCGGCGGAAATGAAGGCGCGAAGATCCGCGACCGTGAGCCCTGTCGGAGCCAGTTTTTGATCCAGCTTTTCGGCGGGTTCGCGCCCGATTTTGTCCGCGCACTCGAGCGCGAGGCCGGCGTGGGCTTCATCGCATCCGCGCGAGGCGAGGAAATCCCTCCATGCCCGGCGGTCGCTGAGCCTCACCACGAAGTGATCCCTGCCGAACCCGAATTCCCGCAGAAGATCCACCCCCAGGGCCACGATCTCCGCGTCCGCCTCCGGCGAGCTTTCCCCGATGATGTCCGCGTTGAATTGCAGGAACTCGCGAAGACGGCCTTTTTGCTGGCGCTCGTGGCGGAAGAAATTCGACACGCAAAACCACTTCATCGGCTTCCGGAAATGCTTCTCCCTGGCCGCAACCATGCGGGCGAGGGTGGGGGTCATCTCCGGCCGCAGCGCGACCTCGCGATCCCCCCGGTCGCGGAACGAATAGAGCTGCTCCAGGATCTCCGCCCCCTCTTCATTCTTCTTCCGGTAGAGGTCGCCACTCTCAAGCGTCGGGCCGTCGTATTCCACAAAGCCATACCGCCGCGCAACCGCCCGCCATGTCTGCACGACATAGTTCCTCCGATCGCAGTCCTCGGGATAAAAATCACGAAATCCGGGCAGCGCGGGCATCAGCAAATCTCCTCAAATTTTCCCATCAATTCATCCTGCCCGCTTCTTGATTCCGTGAAAAGCATTTGATCGGAAAATCCAGCGCCCGGCGAAGGCGAGGGGTTATCCCAGGTCCGGGCGTTTGACGCGGGTGGCTTCGGCGGCTTTTTCGGCGCGCCATTTTGCGATGGCGGCATGGTTGCCGGAGAGGAGGACGCCGGGGACCGGCCATTCGCGGTAAACTTCCGGGCGGGTGTAGTGCGGGTGGTCGAGGCTTCCGGCGACAAAGGAATCCTGCTCGGCGGACTGGCTGTCGCCGAGGACGCCCGGAAGGAGGCGCACGACGGCATCGGTCACGACCAGCGCGGGAAGGACGCCGCTGGTCAGGACGTAGTCGCCGATGGAAATTTCATCGTCCACAAGGTGGTCGGCCACGCGCTGGTCCACGCCTTCGTAGTGCCCGCAGAGGAGGATCAGGTGGGGCTCCCGCGAAAGCTCCTCCGCGACCGCGTGCGTGAACTTCCGGCCCTGTGGCGAAAGGAAAATCACCCGGGATTCCGGCGTCCGCAGTTCGGCAAGCGCGCGGTCGATCGGCTCGATCTTCATGACCATTCCCGGGCCTCCTCCGTAGGGGGCGTCGTCGGTGGTCCGATGCCTGTCGGTCGCCCAGTCGCGGAGATCCACGGCCTCCAGCGAGGCGAGGCGCTTTTCCTGCGCGCGCTTGAGGATGCTTCCCCCAAGGATCTCACGGCACATTTCCGGAAAGATGGTCAGGATTTGGATTTTCACGATGGCGGGAGAGATCAAAGCAACTCCTGGTCGGATTTCGCGCGCTGCGGCTTTTTGCCCGTGGCGGCCCGGGCTTCCGCGCGTTCCAGATTCAACGCCAGCAGCCTTTCCAAAATCTCCTCCCCGCTCAAATCCCCCGGCCAGCCGTAGGCGGCGGCCACGGCGTCGTCGAGTTTCTTGTGCGCGAAATCGAGCCACGCGGGGCGTTCGTTGTAGAGGGCGGTGAGCGTGCGCTTTTTGAGCCGCGCCGCGCACTCCGCGTCCTTGGGCACGAGGCGCCGGTAACGCGCCGTGCCGACACCGTTTTTATACGGCGTCACGACGTGGCGCGACCACGGACCGCCGATCGAGGCGGGGAATTCCAGAATCTTCTCCACCGTCCATTCGGGCGGGTTCAGCCAGCGCTCGCGCAACGCGTCCAGCTCCTTCGCGGCATCGGCAATCGCGGCGCGATGATCCTCGGGTTCGGAAACCCGGCCGGCCGGCGGGTCCTCGCGCAAGACGATGTGCTTGTAATGCTTGGCCGCATCCAATTTGGCTTCGAAGTTATCGGTCTGCTCGGCCAAATCGTCCGCGAACGGGAAGGGGAAGGTTTCAAAGCAAGTCGTCGGCGTGTAGCGCGGACGCGTTTCCAGCCGCGTGCCGAGTCTCAATGACCAAATTTCGTGAAGTCGCGAATGAACGATGCCGAAAAAATAATCGTCCGAACGCGCGAACGTGAACGTCCCATCATCAGGAAGAATGACCGTGTCCGCCCAAATGAAAACACGATGTTTTGAAATTCGAGGAGTTACAACATAACGAGACAAAGGGGAAAATGCCATTCGCATTCCGGGGCGTGCTTCCGCATGAATCCACCACTTCTCACGATACGCAGCGCGATTGTTTTTTTCTCTCTCGGGTTTAACCTTTTCCAACACATGTCGGCTCGGCTCCTCGTAAAGGAAGAAATCGCTCAAAGACATATCGACGCCAGCATCAACAATCCACATTTGGTTGGGCCGTTTGACAATTGCACTACCGCTAACCCAGGGGCGCAATACATCCGAGTTTGGCCTTCCGTGTGGATTGGGCAAATGCAACCAATTCAAGGCAGCTGCTTGCTGAATGTCCATTGGACCAGCTTTGCACGTTCCTTTGAACGATATGTGCTCATTTGCCACAAGCGATTTTGCAAGTGTGATGTCGGCGGAAAAAGTTAAGTTTGGATGAATGACTGGAACGACCTTTCCGTCCAGCACGCGCACGGTTTCCGTGCCGTCATCGAAGCCGATCATGCTCACATGCACGTTGGCGCTTTCAAGAATCCAGTCCCGGTCGCTTTCGGCAAAAAAGATGTCGCCCGTCGCTTTGATCCGCTTCAGCACTTCCCGGTTTGCGCCGCCGCGGATCGCCTGCGTCGCCAGCAAACCGGCGCGCTTGCATTTTCCTTTTTCAATTTGCCGCCGGGCTTTGTCAAACCAGTAGCAGCACAAGTCGGCAAAGCCGGGCACGCGACCGTCGTAAATTTTCCAGAGTTCCTTCTGGTAGTTCCGTCCGAGTTCTTCCCAAAGTTTGCTGCCGCCGAGAAACGGGGGGTTGCCGACAATCACATCGCAGTCCGGCCAGTCGCGTTCGGTGTAGAATTTCAACGCATCGTTGCCCGCGTGCTCGCCCGCCTGCGCGTCCTTGAGCGACTTCGCCTTGCTGCGAAAGTGCGGAACGAGCAACGCGTCCTCATTTTGGAAGCCGTCGAGGTTTTGCAAGACCGGGGAGCGGTCGTTGTCAAAGCCGTTGTCGCGCCGCCATTGCAGGAAGCCGATCTGCACGGACACCTGCGCGAGCTCGAAGGCGTAGGGATTGATCTCGATGGCTTTCAACTGCCGGACGCCGACCTGCGGCTTGAACGCAAAGCCAAGCTGCGTGGCAAACGTGAGGACGTCTTTTTCGAGCCCCAGCAGCAATTGCAGCGAGACGTAAAGGAAGTTGCCGCTGCCGCACGCGGGGTCAAGGACAGTCACGGCGGCAAGCTGGTTCTGGAATTTGGCGAGCCGTTCGCGCTGGGCCGCGGTGCCTTTGCCTTTGACGAAGGCGGCGGCAAGCTCGCCTTGGATCTTCGACCATTCGCGGCGGAGCGGTTGCATCAGGACCGGCTCGACGAGCGTTTTGATGTCGGCTTCGCCGGTGTAGTGCGCGCCGAGCTGCGAGCGTTGCTCCGGCTCCAGCGCGCGTTCAAAGAGCGTGCCCATGATGCCCGGCTCAATAAATTGCCAGTCGGATTCGCCCGCGGCGGCAAGCTGGCGCAATTCACTTTCGGTGAGCTCAAAGACGCTGGCTTCCTCAAAAAGATGTCCGTTGAAGTGACGGATTTTGTGATGCCCGAACATTCCGCCTCCGGCCATGACGCGAAACAGTTCCTCCAGCGCGGCGGCAAATTGCGCGGGATCGGCGAGTGCGGTCCCGGCAATTTCTGTGAAAAGTTTTTTCGGCAGCAGGCCGGTATCCTCGGCGAAGAAGCAAAAGACGATGCGATTGAGAAAGCGCGCGATGCGGAGATTTTTCTTTTGCGCGACGTTCACTTCTTTCCGGGATTTCGCATCGGCGAGCTCGACGCTCTCGCGGCCTTGAAGGGACTTGGCGATTTCGGCGATTTGCGAGGCCAGAGTTCTGGTGACTTCCGCCGTGGTGCGCTGCGGCTTGAGGAATTCCGGGTTTTCAAACAAGGCGCGAAGCAGCCGCCAGTTTTCAGGCCGGTCAATTTCCGCGTTGGTGAACTCGTGGACCTCCTGAACCGTGCCGTTGAAATTCGTTCTGACGATGTAGCGGTCGAAGTCGCAGACCACGAGCAGCGGCGGATTGAGCAGGGCCTCGCGGTAACGGAGGAGCTGCCGGTATGCCTCGTCGAGGTTTTTCTTTTTGCCCTTGTATTCCCATGCGAAGCAGCCGCGCTTCCATACGTCGGCAAACCCGCGTTCCGTCGGCTCGCCGGCTTGCGCCCCGAAAATCTCCGCGTCCTTGACCACGCGCTTTTGAAAACAGAACGAATCCCCGCCCGACGGGTCGGCTTCGGCGGGAGGCTGCCGGCCGAGCAACCGGCACAGGTCGTCGAAGTGCCCCTGATACGCGGAGGATTCCTTGCCCTGGTATCGCGACCATTTTTTTTGGAACTCGGCGACGGTCATGATGCTTTGGGAAAAGTAAGGATCGCTCCTCCCGGCGGCAAGGATGGAAAGGAACGGGCGCATCTCCAAAAGTTGCAAAGACGCATCTTGAAGGGAGCGTGGGCGTCTCGCCCGCTTGCCCACCAAGCGGGCAGGATGCCCGATCTTTTGTTTGCAACTTTCGGAAATGCGCCCGAAAGGAACCGATCAGCCTCCGTGCGCCGCAGCATGAAAGGTTATCGAGTCCAGCTCGGCAAAGACATAGCCGATGAATATATCCAGCTCGACACGCAGCGGGATCCGGTCGTCATCGTTCGACAGCCAGACGGTTCCGCTGTGGAATTTCCCGTGAGGCTCGAGGCGGAAGTCTTTTTTCAGATTGATTTTTTGGATTTTGAGCTCGAGGCGGATCGTGTCGCGCGTGGTGCCGGCGACGGTCAGCGGACCGGTGCCCGCCACCTTGATCTCCACAAAAAACGGACAGTCGCCGGGGAAGATGACGGCGGAAACCGATTCTCCGGGAACCAGGGGCTGGCTCCGGAGGAATAGCACTCCCGAAAAAATGTCGCGCAACGGCGAGATTTTGATTCGTTTCCAACGCGCGGGATTTTCGCCCTCGGGGAAATTTTCGCGAAGCCGCCAGATCCCGTCCGGACGCGCGACAATCTGGGTGGTGATCGAGCGGTCCGCGTAGTTTTCCTTCTCGACCGTGTAGATCGTCCGGAGCCCGTTGCGGGCGGTTGTGCTTTCGAGCGAGGCATCGAGCTGCCAGAGGACGCGCGCGAGCCCGGTGGTGGCTCCCGTCGCGTCAAGCCGGATCACCCCGCCATCGTTCCCGGTGACTTTTACCCGCGCCCGCCCGGCATCAATGTCCGTCCACCCGAGCCGGAATTCCGCCTCGAAGGGACGAAGCATGGGAAATTTTCCCGGCTCGTCCCGCGTGAGCGAATCCCGCCAGTCCGCATGCAGAAGGGTGAGAGAGGCGGCGAGGCAGAGGCCAACGGCGGCCAGCAAGCAGGCGGATCCGCAAATCCCCCGAGGAAAGGCGCGTCCCACCGGTTTCGAAAAATATGGCCGGGCCTGCCATGCCTTGTGGAGCAGGTGACCGGGACGGTTTATGTCATGCGGAGATGCGAATTTCATGCTGGCTGGCTTTGACGCCGGTTTGTGAACCGAAGACCGAGAGTCGGCCAGTGTGGCCGGCCAGTCAAATTTTGCGGTTTATCCACTGCTCCGGTTTACTCCATAGTGGGCTTTAGACTCGGACGATGGCAATAGTGGTGTTGTCCTGTTTTGGGTCGGCTTTTTTTTCGACTTTTGCAAGAAGAGCTCGTCGGATCCCCCTGAAACAGCTTCTCCATTTCCTCTTGGGGCGTCCGTTCCCAAAAGCCGTCCGAGCAGAGGAAAAAAAACGGCACACTACCGGACAACGCCACGCTGGTTCAATAACTACCGAAAGCCATGACAACCTTGCGGACGGAGCACGGATGCCGGATGGTTTGGACACAAGGAAAAATCCGTGCGGTGCGTTCCGTGCGGCTGGATTACTCGAGCTCGAAATTGATGTTCACGGTGTAGCCGCCGCCGGAGGAGAGCCCGGCGGGCGGAGGATCGATCTGCGATACGCGCTTCGCGGCCGCGAGCACCGACTCGTCCATCACCGGATTCCCGCTCGCCTTCACGATCTCCGCGCTGGATATTTTCCCGTCTTTTTCAATCCGGATTTTCACCGTGCAGACAAACGATTTCGCATGGTCGAAGATCGAAGTCGGCTGGTCCCACTGGCTGTAGAACCTGTCGTGGATGAGCTCGTGATACCAGCCGAACTTCGATGCTTCGCCGCCCGCGCCGGGCTTCGATGAGGAACCGGACCCCCGGGCTGCCGTCCCCGATCCCTGCGCCTTCCCGGAGGCATTGCCTGTCTCGTCGGAAGTTTTTTGCGAGCCCTCCGGCGAGCCGGAGGGTTTCGGCGAGGCATTGGGAGATCCGGAAGCCTTTGGCGAGGCCGATGCTTTGGGGGAGGACTTCGGAGAAGCCGAGGGTTTGGCCGTCGGCTTGGGCGTGAGCTTCGGGGTCGGCTTGGGCGTGAGCTTCGGGGTCGGCTTCGGCGTGAGTTTCGGGGTTGGTTTGGGAGTCGGCTTCGGGGTTGGTTTGGGAGTCGGCTTGGGAGTCGGTGTTGGCGTGGGTGTTGGCGTGGGTGTTGCCAGAGGAACATCTGTTTCCGCGGGCGTTGCTTCCGGAATCGGTTCGGGAGTTGGCGTCGGTTCGGGAGTCGGCGTCGGTTCGGGAGTCGGTGCGGGCGTTGTTTCAGGTGTCGGTTCCGGCGTGGATTCGGGAGCGGATTCGGGAGCGGATTCGGGAGCGGATTCCGGGGCGTTAACTTTCTCACCGGCCGGCTGGTCCGCCGAGAAGGCGCCGGGGTTCATCCAGACGACGTCGCCCGAGGGCTTCCTGATTTCCCGGTTGGAAAAAAAGAAGAAGGCCGCGAGGGCGAGGAGGTGAACGGCGGCGACCAGTGCGAGGTTCCGCCGGAATCGCGGGTCGTCCATCTTCAGGGTTTGGTTGAGTCCTCGGGGTGGGTCATCACACCGACTTTGGTGATACCCGTCCGCTGGAGGATATCCATCACGGAAACGAACCGCTGGACGGCGAGGTCTTTGTGCGGACGGACGACGACGGCGAGGGCGGGGGTCTTCGCGTGGAGGACGGCAAGGC
The DNA here is from genome assembly GCA_037129975.1 of Verrucomicrobiia bacterium. Classification (GTDB taxonomy): domain Bacteria; phylum Verrucomicrobiota; class Verrucomicrobiia; order Chthoniobacterales; family Terrimicrobiaceae; genus QYQL01. The sequence continues at coordinate 15,933 of JBAXTX010000021.1, forward strand.
GCGCTTCGAGATCTCCCGCGGTGACGACCTCGTTGTTCAATTTCATGACATCGTTCCTATCGATCGAGATTGTGACGACCTCGGTCGGGTTGACGGTTGTTTTCGAGGTCGAGCTGGTGGGGACGACAAGGTCGAGGCTGTTCTCGATCAGCGGGGTGGTGATCATGAAAATGATCAGCAGCACGAACGCGAGATCGAGCAGGGGCGTGACGTTGATCTCGCTGAGCGTCTGCAGGCTCTGTCTCGAGGAATAGCGGCGCATGGCTTCAGGCGAGCGTCCGACGGGCCTCGCGCACCCCGTGCTCGACGTAGCGGTGCTCGATCTCCGAGGAAAGCTCCGCCGCGAAATTATCTCCCTGCACGATCATCGAGCGGACGCTGGTGACCAAAAAATTGTATCCGAACATCGCGGGGATCGCGACGAGAAGTCCGACGATCGTCGTGATGAGCGCGCCGGAGACGCCGGGAGCCATGGCCGCGAGATTGGCCGTGCCCGCGGTCGCGATGCCCGCAAAGGCGTCCATCACGCCCCAGACCGTTCCCAGCAGGCCGAGAAACGGCCCTCCGCTCACAGCCGTTGAGAGGACGATCATCTGCGACTCAAGCTTCAATGCGGATTCGCCCACCGCCCGCTCCATCGCCGCCTGCACCGCCCGCATCTGTGCCGGGCTGATTTTATCGGCGTCGTCGAGGCGCGCCCGGAACGTCTCGTCCACTTCGGTCGAGCCGAGCATCTGGAAACAAAGCTCCGTCGTTCCCGCCTGGTAGATGGCAAAGAGCGGCGAGCCCTCGAAATGCACGCCCTGCTCGTAAATCCGCAGAGGCAGCCGGTCGCGCCGGAACAGCGCCGAAAACCGCTCGCTCTGCCGCCTCGCAAAATGCAGATAGCGGAACTTGGTGACCATCACCGACCAACTGAAAATCGAGGCAAGAAAGAGCGCGAGGAGAATGATCTTCCCCTCGACCGTGCTTTCGACAAGTGCGTAAACGAGGCCGGCCGCGATCATGCGTTCGTTCGGAAATGGATTTCCATGAGCATTGACGCTACCTGACCTTTCGCCCGCGAGAAATGCAAAACTTTTTGCCTCCGGGCGAGATCCGGGTTAATGAGGATGCGTCATGCGCCGCCTCATCCTCTGCCTTTTTCTTGCCGCTTCCTTCCCCGCCCCCGCCCAGACGGGCGCGCCGCGCGACAACCCCTACGATGTCATCGGGAAAATTTTCCAGCCGCTTTGGAGTGTCCTGCTGACAGACACGAAGAGCCCCAATCATGCGGCGACGCTTGCGATCGCACTGGCGGAGGTCTCCGGCCGCCTGCCCGCGAACATGAAAGGCGCCACGCTGAGCGCGGCGATCCAGTTCCCCGACAAAGTCCGGCTCGAGGCCCCGGTGCTCGGCGAGCAGTTCACCGTCTGCCGAAATGGCGACGAAGTCTGGGCGATGCCCGGCAGCAAAGTCGAGTTCCTCCTTTCGCAGTTCAAGGTGAAGCCGAAAACCAAACAACAAAAACTCACGACCCCGATCTTCCTGCCGGTGACCGCGCGGCAGGCGGTTTTCCTTCCGGCCCTTTTCTCCATGGTCCGTCCGGACGTTGCGGAGGTGGAATCGTTGAACGGCGAAGACTGCCGCATCCTCACCGCCGGGCTCATGCCCGAACTGGCCCAAGCAACAAAAGCGGAGGATTTTCAGGGTCGCCTCTGGGTTGCGCCGGGCTACCTCCCCCGCCGACTGGAGGTGATCCGCAAAGATTTCACCGCGGTCTTTGACATACAAAATCTGAAATACTTCCCGTCTCTCCCGGCTTCCACATGGCAGCCGCCGTCCGGAACGACCGACATCTACCGCACAACTCCCGCCATGCTCGAGGGCCTCCTCTATATCGTCATGAATTCCCTCAAAGCCAGCGAAACCGACGCCCCGTGGCTGAATGCCAAGTGACGGAGCCCTTGGGCCACGGAGAATAAAAAGGCGACCGCTTCAGGATGCCTCCCGGGCAAGCCGCGTTTTTTAAAGTTGGGACGAGGCTTCCCAATGACGGAATGCAGGCAGGCACTCCGAGTAAACCCGCGCCGCATCCGCTCTTGGGAAAATGGTCCGGGTTGGCGGGCAGAATGAAGCCGCGACTTTTTCGTAGGGAATGCCACCGGCGGCATTCGCCGCGATCATGGCGGCGCCGAGGGCGGCCGAGTCGGCGGTGGAAATCGTCTCCACCGTGGCATGGAACACATCCGCGAGGGTTTGCAGGATGCCGGCGCTTTGGGATGCGCCGCCGGTAACGCGGAGGGTTTTGAAATTGCCGATCCAGAGGGAGTGCGTCCGCAGGGTCATCGCCTGGGCCTCCACCACCGCGCGGATGCGGACTTCAGGGGCGGCCGCCCCGAAGTCGAAGTTGGCGCGCAGGCCGGGCTTGGTCACCAGCGGAGTGATTTCCGGCTCGAACCACGGGAGCGCCCAACGACGGTCGTTTCCGGGCGCCGTTTTCTCGAAGGCGGTCGTGTCAAAGAAATCCCAATCCACACCGGCCTCGGCGCGAACCCGATCCCGGGCCAGGGAGCCGTTCTTGAAACAGGTCAGGCACATGAAGCCTCCCGAGGGAAGCCCGAACACATGGCCGAACCGGTCGGGGTCCACCCGGTAGGGATGGATGGCGGCGAAAAAGGTGTCGCTTGTGCCGAGACTCACCACGGCCACATCGTCGCGAGACGCCCCCGAGCCGACGAGGCTTGCGGGGTTGTCCCCGGTCCATGTTGCCACGGGAGTGCCGGCAGAAAGCCCATATTTTGCGAAATAAGGAGAGAGGCCGCCCGTTACCGAAGGCCTGGCATCTATCCTGGGCAGCTTGGCAAGCAGTCCCGGCGCGGTCGCCTCCGCGATCTCTCCATCCCACTGGAGTGTTCCGAGATTCAGGAGATTCATCCCGGCCCCGTCGCCGGTGTCAATCGGGGCATCTCCTCCGATAAGCACGGAGCAAAGGAAAGAAGAAACCAAGTGAATCCGTTGGGTGTCGCCATATGCCTTCGGCTCGTTCTTGGCGAACTTCCGGATCTGCGGGCCGGTGAACCGCTCAATGGCGGGCGACCCGGTGGACACCTGAAGGCGGTCGCCGACCGCACAGGTCAGCTCGGCGCACTCCGTGCCGGTGGAACTGTCCATCCAGATGGGAGAGGTGCGCCGGGAGAGCGCCGGGGCGACTTGCGTCGCCAGATCGAGCCCGGGGCTCAGGGAGGCGACAATCGCAGGGAACCGGGCATTCAGATAAACCGATCCGTGCTGCTGGCCCGCCCCGCCAATGGCAGCCACTTGGGCCAATGGCGCCCCCGCGTCCTGTAAGCGTTGCAGAACCAGATCCAGCGCGGCCAGCCAAAGCATCGGGTCCGAGTGTTTGACCAGCGGATCCGGATTTTCCAGGACTCCGCCGGGACAATGATAAGACGGGAGATCCCGGCCAAAATGGACAGCGCTCCCGCAAACAAATTCCCCCCGGGCGGGGTCGATGAGGACCGCCTTCAGCCCTTGGGTGCTGCTGTCCAAACCGAGATAGAGCGCCATGATCCGTTGGCCCTAGCCGAGGAGGTAATCGTTCAGGATGTTCTCCAACATTTCCTGGCGTCCGCTCCTCGGCGTGGGTTCGCCGTTTTCAAGCACCCACTTCTCCAGGGAATCATAGTCCGCCTTGCCGCCAAGGATCTCCCGCCCGAGCGGCGACTTCCACGAGGCATAGCGCTCGGTGACGAACGAGGAGAGGGCCTTGTCCGCAAGGAGCTTGTCCGCGACAAGCAGTCCGCGGGCGAACGCGTCCATTCCGCCGACATGGGCGTAGAACAGGTCGAGTTCGTCGCTGGAGCCGCGGCGACACTTGGCGTCGAAGTTGAACCCGCCGGAACCGATTCCCCCCGCTTGTTCCAACACCACCAGCATCGCGGCGGTGGTGGAATAGAGGCTGCTCGGGAACTGGTCGGTATCCCAGCCCAGAAGGAGGTCTCCGCTGTTTGCGTCAATGCTCCCCAATTTGTTTTCGGCGGCGGCAACCGTCAGTTCGTGTTCGAAGGTGTGGCCCGCAAGGGTCGCGTGGTTCGCCTCAATGTTGATTTTGAAGTCATCGTAGAGACCGTGGGCGCGCAGGAAACCCAGCACCGTGGCCGTGTCGAAGTCATACTGGTGCTTGGTGGGTTCCTTCGGCTTGGGTTCGATGAGGAACTGTCCCTGGAAGCCCGTCTTCTTCTTGTGATCGAGGGCAAGGTGGAGAAACCGGGCGAACTGCTCCTGCTCGTGCCCGTAATCCGTGTTGAGCAGCGTTTCGTATCCCTCGCGCCCGCCCCAGAAGACGTAATTTTCACCGTCCAGCTCATGGGTGGCATCCATGGCATGCTTCACCTGGGCCGCCGCGTAGGCGAAGACATGAACGTCCGGGTTGGTTCCCGCGCCGTGCGTGTAACGGGGGTTGGAAAAGAGATTGGCGGTGCCCCAAAGCAGCTTGATGCCGGTCTCTTTCTGGAGCCCTTTGGCCAGGGCGACAATGGCATCAAGGTTCTTGCACGACTCGGCAAACGTCGCGCCTTCCGGGGCGATGTCGCGGTCATGAAAGCAATAATAGGGAACCCCCAGCTTCCGGCAAAATTCGAAGCTGGCGCGCAGCGCGTGTTCCGCAACCTCCCTCGGGCTTCCCGTATTCCAAGAACGCGTCCAGGCCGCCGGGCCGAACATATCGGCGCCGCCACCCTTGAACGTGTGCCAGAAAGCCACCGCGAAGCGGAAATGCTCGGCCATCGTTTTGCCGGCGACAACCTGCGACGGGTTGTACCATTTGAATGCCAATGGGGAGCGGCTCTTGGGACCTTCGTACGGGATGGGATTCTTAACTTGGGTGAAGTAGGTGGTCATCTGGAAATAAACGTTCGCTGCGTGTGGGTGAACTTGCGGCGGGTTGTTCTCGCCGGAAGACAATAAAGCATTTAAGAAAAGGCAATACGATGTCCTTTTTTCGTAAATCCGAACGTGTTTTCGCAATGGCGGGATTGCGCCCGATGCTTTCCCTCCCATGAAAAAACCCGTGCATGTCGGCCTCCTGGTGGACGCATCCCCCGGGCGTACGGCCGCGGCATTTACCGTGGCGTCGCCAATCTACACGCCCTCCGCGCACACGTCGGTGGGCGAAGACATCTACCGGTTTGAGAAAGGCGTCTCGGCGGATAATGCGGACTTCACCCGATGGTTGCGCACGCTCCCCAAGCCCGTCGCCATCCTCGCCTGCAACGACATCCGGGGCCAGCAAGTGATCAACGCCTGCCGGAGCCGGAATCAAATTGCCCGAAGACGTTGCGGTGCTGGGCGTCGACAATGACCGGATCATTTGCCGGCTTTGCCGTCCCACCCTCTCCAGCATCGAACCGGATGTGGAGAAAATCGGTTTCCTTGCGGCACAATGGATTGCCGATCAACTGGAGGGCAACCGCCATATTCAGAAACGGTTAACTTCCACCGGGGAGAAGCGGATTTATTGGAAGCACGCCACGTTTGCGGAGAGGGCCGTTTATGACTGCATCAAGAACGGATCGAAGTTCATGGGCTTCAACCTCCCGCCTTTCGTCGAGGCGTATTTGCGGCTTTACCCGAAAGCCAAGAGCCGGGCCCGGGCGCGTGCGTCCATGTCCAGGCTCATGCGGCGGCGCGATGTCCGGGCGGCAGTTCAGTGGTATTACGCCGAGATGACCGGAGAAGTCCCGCGATTCACGGCGATGCCTGAAACCCCTTCCGGCATCAAGGCAATCATGGAACAGGCGGGATGCTGGAGAGCTCCATACATCCCGGTTCATCCCCGGTTCATTGTGGAGATCGTGGACGGTTGCGGGATAGGAGGCCGGGAATTTTCGGACAGATACGCGCGCGCGAGGGCAGCCTGATTGACGAACAGCAAGCGGACAGGTATTCATTCCTTTTGATGAAACCAACAATTGCATTTACTGCCGCAGTGGCTCTTTTGCTTTCTGGATGTGCCAGCACGCGCCTTGAGTCAAACGTCACAACCTTTCACTCATTTTCTGCGGCGGGTGTGCTTAAAGGGACAATGGCGATCATTCCGGCAAAGAATATCCCTGATGGGTTGGAGTTCCAAAGCTACGCGGCAAGAATCAATTCACTTCTTGCTCTGAAAGGACTTTCTCCGGCTTCTTCTGCAAACGCTGATTTCATCGGAACCTTCGGCTACGGGATTGACTCGGGAAGGTCTGAACTTTTTTCGCGACCAATCTTCGGGCAGACGGGTGGCGGAACCACTTTTACCACAGGCAGTGTCTATTCAGGAGGACAGAGCGCGGGATACTCGGCATCATCCTTTACCCCGGCGACTTTTGGGGTTACCGGCACGGCCAACGAAACAGGGGTAACATATACGCGCATTGCGGAACTAACGATCAAGAGCCGAAAGACGGGGCAGATCATCTGGCAAGGGCGCAACAGAAGTTCAGGTTCAAGCGGCGAGATTGCACAGGTGTTGCCGACAATGATTGATGCGCTTCTGAAAGACTTTCCCGGTCAGTCCGGGAAAACTCGTTTCATCTTGCTTCCACTTCCGCAGAATTAATGGCTTGTCACTCGGCAATTCTATTCCGACCGCTTCAACGGAATAGACTCTTTCCCACCTTGGCAGATTGCCCCACTTGTTTTTTCCGCTGGGCGGGAGCCCCCTTGATCCGCATCGCCTTGATCGGCTTGGGGATCTTCTTGGGATTGCGCTTGCGATCCTTTGCCAGCTTCGCCCATTGGCTTTCCGGCGTTGTGTGGTAGGGAGCGGGGAATTCCATCTTCGCTCAATTTATCAGCGCGGGTGACATCGGCAACTTGTTCCCCGATGGAGTTCCTTCGATGCGTCGAATTTGCGGGCCAAAACATCAATGGGAACCACGTTTCCGGCAGCGTCAACGATGAAATTGCCAGGGTGAGCATCCGAGATTTCGATCCCCTTTTCGTGATTCACAAAAACCCCTTCGCGTTTTGGATCTTTTGAGAACCCATGATCCGAAAGGAACTTTTCAATTTGCGGAACTGTGGGCGTTTCTCCCTCGCCTTTCCCCGTCACGAAATCTTGCGAGTGAATCAGCCCGAGCGTCCCGTCTGGATTCTCGAATTTTCCAATCAGCTTTTCGCTTCCGCCAAATGCCTCCTTTGCTGCGGCTATCCTTCGCAGATATTCGAGCGGGGAGTTTTTTCCGGGACCGTCCGCGATGGAATGCCCGAACTTGCCGTAGGCGGTCGCCTTGATGACCTTGTCGCCGGAAAACCAGATTTGGTGTTCGGACGCTACTGTGTCCGGAGACTCGTATTTTGCAATGTCGATGCCCGGAATCTCATCGTTTCTTCGGATGGCCTCGATTTGGGCATCCCAAGCGGATGTGCCGGGTTGTGACGCTTGAATTGCGCGACTGCCTGCTCCCACGTCACTCGCGATTTTGGCTGGCTCTGTGGCTCCTTCACTCAATTCAAGGTGATTCTCTTTTCCAAAATTGTCAACTTTCCCGACTTGTCGCCCAGATTTCCGGCGCTGGCCAACAGTTGCGCTTTCACCTGCTCGAACGAGGGATGAGAGGACTGTTGCCGGGGCGTGGATTCGTTCATGGACGCAAGTGAAGTTGGGCGAGAGGGCGGCCGGTTCCTCATACCAGAGCCCGAAAGCTCCGGCTCATCTGGCCTTCATGATGTTCCGTCCAACTCCAAGCAAAAGCTGGCTCTGGATGCGCTTGATGTCAATGCCGGGCTGTGCAATGATCGTCACGGAGTCTATGCGTGTGGACGAGGGGGAATCTCCCGAATCCATGTGCGCATAAATTCCCTTGCCCGCTCCCAAACTGGAACGACTAAATGTAGGGCCGGTTTGCGTATCCCCGGAGTCTGCACAAACCTGCTCCGGGGAGCCTGGCATTGATTTTTTCCCATTCCAGGCGTGAATCATTCGCCGGGGGCATCGGGAAAAGCCCGTTTTCGAGGGGGGACCTTGAGACAAAAAGTGGCAAGCAACCGGCAAACTGAAATTGCTTTCAAATTTTCATATCAGCGCAACCAATTGATATTCAACTGGCTGCCTCGCATGGATTCGAACCATGACAAAATGATCCAGAATCATTTGTGCTACCATTACACCACGAGGCAATTTAACCCGCTCATCGTCAACGACTTACGATAGTGGTTACCATGTGTTTACTAACGCGCCATCGGCTCTGACCGCAGATTTATTTTTATCAGGTAATCAGAGTGGGCGCAACTGATTAATTTCCGACGGCCCAAGCGGCAAGATGCCGCTTCTAGTTTTTCATCGTAATGATTGGGGGGAATCATCAGCCTCCCAGGAGGCTTTTGAGAAACGGGGCGGTGCGGCTGGTTTGGGATTTGGCGATTTTCTCCGGCGGGCCTTCGGCGACGATTTTTCCGCCGCGGGCACCGGCATCGGGTCCGATGTCGATGACGTGGTCGGCCTCTGCGATGACGTCGAGGTGGTGTTCGATGACGACGACGGTGCCGCCTTCGTCCACGAGGCGGTGGAGGACGCCGATGAGCTGGGCGACGTCGTGCGCGTGGAGGCCGATCGTCGGCTCCTCGAGGACGTAGAGGGTGGATTTGCCGCGGCGGGTGGTGCGGATTTCCTCGGCGCGCGAGGTGGGGCGGCGGGCGAGCTGGGTGACGAGCTTGAGCCGCTGCGCCTCTCCCCCGCTGAGCGTCGGGCTTGGCTGTCCGAGTTGGAGATAGCCGAGGCCGGTCTCGACAAGGAGGGCGAGCGGGCGCTTGATCTTCGGATGCGCGGAAAAAAATTCCGCCGCCTGCTCGATGGTCATATCCATGACATCGCCGATGGATTTCCCGTTGTATTCGACTTCGAGAGTGGCCGGATTGAACCGTCGTCCGAGGCAATCCTGGCAGGGCATGTAGCTGGGCGGCAGGAAATTCATTTCGAGCTTGATAACTCCCTGGCCGAGGCAGGCTTCGCAGCGTCCGCCCTCGTTGTTGAACGAGAACCGGCTGTTCGTGTAGCCGCGCATGCGGGCGGCGGGGAGGGTGGCGAAAAGCGCGCGGATATGGTCGAGGACCTTGACGTAAGTCGCGGGCGTCGAGCGCGAGGTTTTTCCGATCGGCGACTGGTCCACCTCGAGGACCGCTCCGAAAGGCGCGATCCCTTCAATGCCCGCGCAATGGTCGAAGCCGGATTTTTTCCGTGCGAGCGCCTCGCGGACGGCGGGGACGACGACCCCGCGGAGGAGCGTGCTTTTTCCGGAGCCGGAGACCCCGGTGATCGCGGTGAGGCGGTTGACCGGGATCCGCGCGTCGAGGTGGCGGACGTTGTGGAGATGGGCCTTGTGAACCGCGAGCCATTCTTCCGCCGCCGGGCGGCGCGAGCCGCGCGAGGGGTGCTTCATCGGGGAGCGGAGCGACCGCCCGGTGAGCGAGTGCGGCGACTTCATGATCTCGTCGAGAGTGCCGGAGGCGACGATCTGCCCGCCGCGGCTGCCGGCGCCCGGCCCGAGGTCGAGGATCCGGTCGGCCCGGCGCATCGTCTCCTCGTCGTGCTCGACCACGACCAGCGAGTTGCCTTTTTTCACCAGGGCTTCGAGCGCGTCAAGGAGCCGGGCGTTGTCGCGCGGGTGGAGGCCGATGGTCGGCTCGTCCAGGACGTAGAGGACGCCGCGAAGGTTCGAGCCGAGCTGGGCCGCAAGCCGGATCCGTTGGGATTCGCCGCCGCTGAGCGTCTTCGCGCCGCGGTTGAGCGACAGGTAGTCGAGCCCGACGGTCGCGAGAAATTTCAAGCGCTGGGCGATTTCGGCGACGATCTCTTTGGCGATTCCGGCGCGAGGCCCGCTGAACTTGAGGGCGTTCACAAGCGCGAGGGCGTCCGAGCCGGGGGCGCCGGTGACGTCGTTGATCGAGCGGTCTCCGAGGAGGACGTTCAAGGCGGTTTCATTCAGCCGGGAACCTTTGCAGACCGGGCACGGGCGGGGTTCGGAGTCCTCGAGGCCCTCATGCCGCCGCTCCTCGTCGAGCTCGGCTTCGAGCTGCGAGTCGAATTCTTTTGTGCCGGCGCCGAGCTCGCTCCAGACCTCTCCGAACCCACGGCAGTGGGTGCACCAACCGTGCGGGGAGTTGAACGAAAACAGCCGGGGATCGAGCGGTTCGAACGCGCGGCTGCACGACGGGCAGTTCATCTCGGTGCTCAGGACGGCCGA
>JBAXTX010000210.1:0-2340 GCA_037129975.1 Verrucomicrobiia bacterium
AGTCACCATCGGCGGGGTGGATACCTGCGGCCTCTCCTCAAAGACGATGGAATCCCGCACCCAGCCCGGACTTTTCTTTGTCGGCGAAGTCGTGGATGTCACCGGTTGGCTCGGCGGATACAACTTCCAATGGGCCTGGGCAAGCGCCCACGCCGCGGGCGAGGCCGTCTGATGCCCGGGGAATCACAGCGCCTGGAGGGCGGCTTCGATCTTTGAGAAATCCGGCAGGTCTTTCGGCGTCGGCGTCCGCTCGCTGTAAACGATCATTCCCGCCGCATCCACCACGAACGCCGCGCGCGCCGACGTGTCCCCGATCCCGGCCAGCCCGGGAAACAGCACGTCGTACGCCTTGGTGACCGATTTGTTCAGATCGCTCAAAAGCCTGATCGTGATCTTCTCTTTCTTCGCCCAAGCATCCTGCGCGAACGGGCTGTCCACGCTGATCCCGAGCACCCCGGCTTTGAGGTCGGCATATTTCTGCAGCCCGGCCGTCACGTCGCACATCTCCTGCGTGCACGTCCCGGTGAACGCCAGCGGGAAAAACAGAATGACGGTGGCCTGCTTGCCGAAATTCTCGGAGAGCGTCACATCAACGAGCCCGTCGGCAGACAGGGATTTCAGGGTGAAGTCGGGGGCGAGGGTTCCAATTTCGAGAGCCATGGTTTTATAGGGTTGAGTGCTAGCAATCGCCCGAAAAATCCGGGGTGTCAACTCTCCGGTCCGACACTCTCCGGTCCGTCACTCTCCGGTCCGTCACTCTCCGGTCCGTCACTCGAGGTCGGCGGACGTGACGCTCTGCTGCGGGCGGGCGGCCAGGATCCCGGCCTGCTCGACGACCCGTTCGGGCGACTCGTCGAACCGGTATCCGTGGCAGTTCGGGCACGTCGCGACCCGCGCGGCGACGATGGACTCGCAGCCCTCGCAGACCTTGAAATGCTCGGGGGCGCCGATGATTTTTTTCGCGCGCTCGGCGCGGTCTTCCAGATGGGAAGCGGGATTCATGGCGGAGAAGATACCACGGCGGCCGGCGGCCTGCCACACCGGATTGCTACCGGAGAACCCCGATCGAGCGCAGTTCGCCGTTTTCCAGGGAAAAGATTTCGCGGCTGACCGGGTAGTCCGACCCGAGGTAGCCTGCGATGATGGCTTCCCCCATTTTCTCGAACGCCTGGTCCTGGCGGGAAAAGACAAGGATCTGGAACCGGCTCGGCAGCGCGACCAGAAGGTCCGGGCCGAGCGTCCGGGCGAAGCCTTCGGCGAATTCCGGGGCCAGCACGGCAGAGGCGGTCAGCGGGTTCTTGGACTCGAGGACGGCATACTGGATGACGCCGTTTTTGTCCCGGACGAACTGCGGTTCGAGCGAGGCGAGGACTTCCTGAGCGGTGCGCTGGGCGTCCGGGGAGATCGCCTTCATCGCCATCGCCAGCGTGCGCCCGTGCCCGCCCTCCGCCCCGGAAATCTCCCCGTCGCGCAGGCGGACGAGCGCCAGGATCGTCCGTTCCGATCCGGCGACCGGCCGCCGGACTTTGTAGTCCATGAACGAGGGCTCGACCATCCACGCCCATTGGTTTCCGGCGAAGGCCGGCGCGGAGGAAAAAAGAAATATCCACAGTGCCCGGTTGAGTATGGCGAGGGTTTTGGTATGGATGCGGGATGATGGCATTTTTTGAAGGAATATTGTCCGGAGCGCCGCCAACATCCGTGGCGCACGGTATCAGGCGATGATTCCGGTTTCAAGTTGCCATCTCCTACCCTGATCCGCGCGTAACGCCCACGATGGGAGCGAACCTCCGTGTGAGCCCCAATGGATCACGGCTCGGACGGAGCCTCGCCCTCCCTCGCGTTATCGACATGTCGTCGAACCGTTCCCCTCTCGTTTCTTTCCTTACGCGCGGATTTGGGTCCTAGCCTCAGACATCCTGATCCCATGGAAATTCGATGAACCGAAAAGTGCTGATCGCACGATGCTCGCGTAGGGCCGACGTCCCGTCGGCCTCCGCCAGCCGCCATCGCGCAATGGCAGTCCACTGAAGGCCGACGGGACGTCGGCCCTACATCGCTTGACGTGGATTTGGTGTCAGGCATTTTCCGCACAGCACCTGTTTTCCGGGAAGAGATCAGGATGTCTGAGATTACGGGCCGAATGCGCCCTGCCTGCGGAATTCGTCGTACACGTAGTTGGCGGTGTCGCTGAACATCTCTTGGAATCCGGCCAATGAAAACGGAATGGCGGGCAGCAGGAAGAGTTGCTGGTAGATGGTGGCAGCGTTTTAAAGGCATTCCATGAGAATCTAACTCGAAGCGATTTCCCGCAAGTTTCTGGCACTCCCCCTGTTAAAT
>JBAXTX010000211.1:0-2292 GCA_037129975.1 Verrucomicrobiia bacterium
CGCTCATCGAAACAAAAAGCCGGATGGACGATCTCATTTTCGAGGAGTTCAAGGGAACCGGCAACATGGAGCTCCACCTCGACCGCTCGATCGCCGAGTTGCGGATCTTTCCGGCCATCCACATCGTCCAGTCGGGAACCCGGCGGGAAGAGCTGCTCTTTCACCCCGACGAATACGAGCGCGTGGTCCAGCTCCGCAGGCAGCTCTCCGAGCTTCCCGCCGCCGAGGCGATGGAGGTCCTCGCCTCAAACCTCCAGCACACCCGCTCGAACGCCGAACTCCTCCTGACCGGACTGCGGGGCGTCTGACGTTTTCCATGTCCAGAATCCCGACGATCATCCTGGCGATTGCCTGCCTCCTCGCGATCCGGGGCTCGTTCCGGCTGGACACGCCGGTGCGCGAGGCGGTGCTTGCCTCGCAAGGCGGGGATTGGAAAAAGTCCGCCGATTTCCGGTTCCACTCCGCCGTGAGAAAATACGGCGACTGGCCGCCGCTGATGGGAGCCTGCCTGGCCGCTCTGATTGCGGCCCGGCTCCTGAACAATCGCCGGTGGGCGCGGATCATTGCGGCCGCGATGATCGCCTCGACCCTTTCCGGCATCCTCGCGAACGCTTCGCGGCTGACCACCGGGCGCACCAGGCCCAAAGAGAGCCCGCGCATCGAGCAGGGATTTTACGGACCGTGGCACGACGGCAAACTCCTCATCGGCGATCCCGCCTACAACTCGTTCCCCTCCGGCCACACCGCAACCGCCTTCGGTCTGGCGGCCGTCATTCTCTACGCCTGTCCCGCCGCGGGAATTTTCGCCGTCGCCGTCGCCGGCCTGGTGGCCTGGTCGAGCATTGCGATGGGCGCGCACCATCCCTCGGACGTCACCGTCTCCGTGATCCTTTCCTTTCTTGTCGCCTGGTTTGTCTGGCGGTGGATGCGCGGACCCGGCGGCGACTGGATCGAAAAGGGGTTCAAAAAAAACGGCGGGGAAATCGCGCCCGGGTAAGTTTCAAGCCGCGGCCGCGCCGTGGAGCGCGTAGTGGGCGGCCCCGATGAGCGCGGCCTGGTCGTTGAGGATCACCATCACCGGAGTGCTTTCCAGAAGGGAAGAAAGGCGGCCTTTGTCGCTGAACGCGTGCAGAAACGCGACGCTCTGGATATGGCCGAGCATTTTGGCCGGAATCCCCCCGCCGAGATAGACTCCGCCCGAGGCCATCGTCTTGAGTGCCATGTTGCTCGCCTCCGCCCCGAGGCAGCCGACAAAAATTTCCAACGTCCGCACGCACATCGGGCAGGTTCCGGAGTCGGCAAATTTCGAGATGACGCGGTTCGGATCGGCGGTTTTCATCGCGGCGGCGACGGCGGGGAGTTCCTTGCCGCGTCCGGTTTCGCGAAGGAAGTTATAGATGTTTTCGATCCCCATGCCGGAAGCCACGCGTTCCGAGCTGACATGGCCGAACTGCTTCATCAGGTATTCCAAGAGGGCGATCTCGAGCGGGCTGCGCGGAGCGAAGTCGGCGTGGCCGCCCTCGCAGGCCCAGACATGATAGCGCTTCCCGTCCCAGAACATTCCGGCCTCCCCGAGCCCGGTCCCCGGGGAAACCACGCAGCGGTTTCCGGTGGCATCCGGGGCGCCCTTTTGAACGACCGCGAAATCCTCCGGCTTCAGGTGGGGGATTCCGCAGGCATTCGCGGCGAGGTCGTTCAGCACCGCCACATGCGGGATTTTAAATTCGTCCGAGATCTCGGCCTCATCCACCCCCCAGCTCAGGTTCGTCGGCTTGGCCCGGCCATTGTGAACCGGTCCCGGAACGCCGAAGCACGCCGCCAGAATCGGACGTTCATCCTCGGCCAGATACTCGCGGAGAATCGCGTTCAGCCCGGCATACGAGGCGCTCGGATATCGCTGGCTGCGGACAAGGACAAGCTCGTCCCCGACGACGCGGAATGTGGCCAGGCTGGCCTTTGTTCCGCCGATGTCACCTGCAAAAATGTATGGGGAAGCGGACATGCCTCGGGAAGGAACCATTTACCGGCGGAGGGTCTCGAACCCACACTCCCGAAGGAACACGATTTTGAGTCGTGCGCGTCTGCCAATTCCGCCACGCCGGCATATCTGGTTATCAATGACTTGTGCCAATCTTAGGATAATGAATCTCGCTCATGTGCGACCGTTAGTGCGACTTTGACGCCATGCAACCCAACAGCACAATCAAGGCCACAGAAAACGGAGACAACGCCAAGATTCATGCGCCGAGTTTCTTACCTGTTTTCAATTCCCGCAAGAGCAAAGTTCGCGGA
>JBAXTX010000212.1:0-2251 GCA_037129975.1 Verrucomicrobiia bacterium
TGAAGATCAGCAGCAGCACGAGGTAGAGGTCCACCATCGGCGTGACGTTGATGTCATCGTAGGCCTTGTCGTCCCCGACTGTCATGCGTCCTCCCTGACTTCCATCCGCCGCACCGGAACGCCCAGCTCGCCGGTCGGCGGGTAGAACTCGGCCATCTTCGTGATGAATTCATCAATGAAGAGGTTCATGTTCGTGACGGTGTCTTTGATCCGGCTGCTGAGGTAGCTGTAGATGAAGAGCGCGGGGATCGCGACCAGGAGTCCGGCGACGGTGGCCAGCAGCGCGCTCGCGATGCCCGGCGCGATCGAGTTCACCTCGACCTGTCCGGTTTTCGCGATGACAGCGAACGTGATCATGACGCCCATGACCGTCCCGAGCAGCCCGACATAGGGGCCGCCCGCGATGCTGATCGTGAGATAAATCAGGCCGTTGCTCAGGCGGTGCATCTCGTGCATGAGCCCGGAGTCGAGGCTCGCCTTGATCGCCTGGATCGAACGCGCCGAGAGGCCGTTGAACTTTTTCTTTTTATCCTCCATCCGGAGGCGGATTTCCTCCGAGCCGATGTGGTAGATGTGGTAGAGCGGGGATTGCTTCATCAGCCTCTGGACCTTCGCGCTCGCCTTGCCGCCGAGGCTGCTCACGCTCGCGGCATCCGAGTGGTCGAGGGCGGTGAGGTCGCCCGCCATGTGCTTCCACTGCCGCAGGAACTCCTCGCTGCCCTTCTGGATTTTGTTCAGGTAAAGAAATTTTTGGATCGCGACCGTCCACCCGACGATCGCCATGATCGCGCAGAAAAACACGACCATCCAACCATCGAACATCATGTTTTTGGCGATGTCGCCGAAGAGCATGATGTGTTCGAGCGCCGCGTTTTTCCGGCCGCCGTGGCCGCCTTCGTCCTCGCCCGTGACGACCAGCTTCGTGCTCGCGTCGTTGCCTGCCTGGCTGGTGTAGGCGAACTGGATCCAGCCCGCCCCGCGCGCGGACTTGGAAATTTCAAATTCATCCATCTCCCCGACGAGGCCGTTTTTTCCATCGCTGTCCGCTCCGAGGACCGCCCCGGTTGTCAGCGCAGGCAGGGGCACATCGAGTTTCGCGTATTCTTTCCCATCCACGTAAAGCGTGGTGGAGGCGTTCGTCGCCACGATGGCGAGATGCTTCCAGACGCTGGCTGCAAGCGGCTCGCCGGGCGCGGTGCGGTGCGTGCCGGCGGCGTCACGGATTTCCACGTAGGGAATCCCGTTCGCGATGCCGGTCTGGAAGCGGTTCGCCCCGTCGCTCCAGTCGAAGAGAGCGCCTTTTTCATTCACGGCCGTGGCCTTGACCCAAGCCGAGAGCGTCATCGGCTGGCCTTCCGCCCACTGGAAGGTCGCGGAAGCCGGGATCTTCATCGCGGTATTCCCGAGCAGGCGCATGCCGGGGCCGATGAGCGAGCCTTCCGAGAGCGTGCCGCCGGAGGTCGCGTTGTTGGCATTCTTCGTCGCGTCAACAGGCGTTGCGGCGGTGAAATGATAGACGAGAACCGTGTCGGCGCCATACGCCGCCTTCGGGTCGCCGCCCGCTTCCATCTTCTCGCCCGCGATACCGGAATAGAGCCAGAATTTGACCTGCGAGCCGGCAGGGATCTCCGGGGCTTTCACCCAGACGAACGCCTCGTTCATGAGCGGGTCCCACTTTTCGATCTGGTGGTCGAGAAGCGTCTTGTTGTCGGCGGCGACAAAGCGCAGGTCGGCGCCGTCCTCGCGCGCCGCTCCGAAATTGAAATTCCCCTGGTGCAGGCGGAGCAGGACGAGCGCGGGCCCGGCCGGCTGCGACATCTCAAATCCGGTCTTGCCGGTGTCCACGGTGACCGGCTTGCGTGCCGTCCATTCCTTGTTCCACCAGTCTCCGGCGGGCGCGGCGGAGGCCGCCAACGAAAAGGTCAGCACGGCGAGCAGGATGATCGTTTGTTTTTTCATGGATGAGGATCAGAGTTCGGCCCAGAGGCGGAAGGAAAAAAGCGGCTGGTTGGCGACGGACGGGCCCTGCGTGATTTGCGGCACCCCGACAAGGAATTCGCCGTTCACATGGTCGGAAATCTTGATCGTGCTTCCGATCCCGTAGCTCCAGAGGTTGAACTGCGATGTCTGCTGGGGAAGCGGGTCGTTGAGCGTGGTGACGCCTCCGTCGAGAAACACAAACACCCGCCACTCGTGACCCCCGCCCAGCCAGGACAGAAGGGACGGGGAGCGGAATTCCAGCGTTCCGCAA
>JBAXTX010000213.1:0-2225 GCA_037129975.1 Verrucomicrobiia bacterium
TTCTTTTCGTCGCCATCGAGGTAATAGGCCTCGCGCCACAGCAAGCCGACCAGGTCGGCATCCTGCTCGATGGCTCCGGATTCGCGAAGGTCGCTCAAATTTGGTTTCCCCTTTGTCGCTCCGGGCCTGGCATCGGGATTCCGGTTGAGCTGGGCCAGAACAATGACGGGCACTTTGAGCTCCTTGGCCAGGGCCTTGATTCCGCCCGAGATTTCCGAGACCTCCACCTGCCGGTTGTCCTGCCCCCGGCGCGAAGGGGACCGCATGAGCTGGAGGTAATCCACAACGATCAGGTCGAGGGGATTCTCATTGTCGAGGCGTCTGGCGTTGGCCTGGAAGTCCATCACATCCAGACTGGGCGTGTCGTCGATGAAGAGCTTGGATTTTGAAATCTTTGTTGTCGACTGAACAAGGCTGTTCATTTGCGCCTTGTTCAGGAAACCTTCGCGGATCTTTTTTTTGTCCATCCTTGCCATGGAACAGAGTAGGCGCAGCGCCAGGTGCTCGGCTGCCATTTCAAGGCTGTAAACAGCGACGCATTTTCCGTCTTTGACGGCAACATGCTCGACGATATTCATGGCCAGCGCGGTTTTTCCCATCGATGGCCGTGCGGCAATGACGATCATTTCCCCCGGTTGGAGACCATTGGTGATTTCATCCAGTTTCGCGAAGCCGGTCGCCAGGCCGGTGAGGGCTCCGCGATTCTCATACATCTTCTCCACCGACTCCAGGGCTCCCAAGGCAAGGGATTTGATGGTTTTGGAGGCGCCCGCGAACCTGTCCCTCCCGATCGAGAGAACCTTTTTCTCCACCTCGTTGAGCAGAACCGGCACCTCGTTCTGCTCGTCATACGCGCGGGCCGCATATTCCGTGCAGGTCGAAATGATCTGCCGCAGGAGATACTTCTCCCTCACGATCTCCAGGTAGTAGGACGCATTGGTTGCCGTCGGGAGGAACGTAAACAGTTCCGTCACGGCCATGGCACCTCCCGCGGCTTCCAGCCTTTTGGAATCCTCAAGGAATTGGGTGAGGGAAATGAGGTCGATCGGCTTCCTCTTTTCCTGCATCTCAACGAGCATCGAGAAAATCAGGGCATGGGCCGGAAGATGGAAATATTTCGGACCGACCTGCCTATTGATGCATTCATCGAGGACCGTCGTTGGCGACAGCAGGATCGAGCCGAGAACACCCTTTTCCGCATCGAGGCTCTGTGGGAGGGCGCGCAGGGCTTCAGGAAGATAGCTCTCGGGCCTGCGGACGGGCTTTCTCCTGCCACGCCCGCCCCCATCGCCCGTTTGGGAAGGAGCATCGCTCATTTCTTCCCTTTCCGACCCTCGGCATCCTCTTCGGCGACGATGGCGCTCATCGGGGCAGCGGCATCGGACTGTTCCTTCACGTTCATCGTGGCCCCGGAGGACATTTTCCGCATCGCGGTCGTCTTCCGGCTTATGGCCTTGCTGCTCGAGTAGGTGCCGATGTGGTCGCCGGTGTAGCCGGAGGCGTTCGCGGCGGCGATGTTCAGGCTCGCAGCCGTGGCGATGGCGTCCTGGTTCGCCCCGAGGAAGAGGAACTGCCACTTGTAGTTGTTCGTCTGCTCAAGGATTTTGTGGGAGATATCCTTCCAGGTGAACTTCTCCGACGAGTTCTCGAATCCGTCGGTGGAAATGGCGACGAGGACCTGTCCGGGGCGATCAGGTTCATGCATGGCGGAAATGCGGGCACCGAGGCGGTCGATGGTGGTGCCGATCGCATCGAGGAGTGAGGTCGAGCCACGCGGGACGTAGGTCGTGGTATCGAGCGCGATGGCTTCCTGCACGGGGATGCAGTCCAACGGCACGAGGTATTCGTAATCGAAGAGGACGAGCGTGAGCCGTGCCTGCCCCTCCGCCTTCTGGTGGTCGCGGAGGAATTCGTTGAACCCGGTGATGGCGGCTTCCGTGACGGAGGCCATGGAGCCGGAGCGGTCGAGGATGAAGGCGATTTCTGTGAGGTTTTTGTTCATAACGCCCGGCAGCCTCGCAGGGCAACCCGGTCAACGAGCGTCCTACCCCAAAGATATTTCAGATTTTTTTCGTCTGCCAGATGCCGCCGCACCCGCGGCTCAGCGCTCTCCAAAGCGGGACAGCAAACGGCTTCTCGCACCAGCTACCGGAGCCCGCTGACAAACGGCTCCCACTCGCGGAAGAGAATCCCGAATTTCCGTTTGATGTCATCCCCCGGCACGA
>JBAXTX010000214.1:0-2221 GCA_037129975.1 Verrucomicrobiia bacterium
CGTGCACCAGCCTTGAGAGGGCTGTGTCCTAACCCCTAGACGAACGCGCCGTTTGAAAAATTTCAATTTATCCCTTGGCGAACGGCTGGCAAGGATGGAAATTAGCCGGGTGACGCCTCAAATCAAACCCTGATGCTTTTTGAGATCATGCTGGTGGCTGGATCGGGAGCGCTCGCGTTCGCGCTGAGGTCGTTTCGCGATCCCATTTTTTTCCGCGCGGGAACGTTCGGGTTGGTCGGGACTTCCTTTCTCGCCGGATGGCTCATCGGCGGAAGTGTCCTGGCGGGTTTTGTTTTCGCCTCGACATGGTTCCTTCTTCCCTGGCTGGAAATCCTCACCCGAGTGCGACGGATGCGGCTCCCGCTGGATCGCCGGGTCGAGTCGTGCCCGCCGCCCGCACGGGCGAGGTTTCCGAATTTCAACGACCTGTCCGCCGAGATGGAATCCGGCGGGTTCGAATATGCGGACGACGTGGGCTGGAGGCATGATGACATCCGCCATTTTTACCGCCTGTTCCTGAGCCCGGACCGGAAAACGATCGGCGCGATCTGCCTCGTCGAACAGGCGGATTTCACATTTTACTACATTTCGTTTCGTTCCCGGACCTGCGACGGACGGCAGGTTGTGACATGGAACTGCCCGTTTTCCTACGGTTTGCACCAGTTTCCGGGAACGCGGCTTCATCGCGTCGCCGGCGAGCAATCCGCCCTCATCGGGAGCCATGCCGGGCTTGTCGCGCGCGAGCTCGGGAGTGACGTCTGTGCGGTGGAGCCCGAAGCCGTCTGCGACGAAGTAAAGAGGGACTTGCGCGTGCAACTCAACCATAACCTCGCGTGCGGAATCCTCCGCCTCGAAGGAACCACGCTGATCCGCTATACCGTGCGCGGCATGTTTTTCCTGTGGCTTCAGTTCCTTCGCGATTTCGTCCGGTTCTCGTGAATATAGCAAAATTCATTGACCACACGCTCCTGAAGCCGGATGCCACGCGCGCCGACATCGTCCGTCTTTGTGAGGAAGCGGTGGAGTTCGGGTTTTTCAGCGTTTGCGTGAACAGCGGCTGGGTTTCTGAAGCGTCCGCAGCCTTGCAAGGCACGGGTGTTCTTGTTGCGGCAGTGACCGGGTTTCCACTCGGCGCGATGGAGACCCGCGCAAAAGCGTTTGAAACCTGCCGCGCGGCGGAGCTCGGAGCGGCGGAAATTGATACGGTCCTTGCGGTCGGACGCCTGAAGTCCGGCGACTGCTCGGGCGTTCTGCAAGACCTGCGGGAAATCGTCCGCGCCGCCGGGTTCGCAAGGGTGAAGGTGATCCTCGAGGCCTGCCTGCTCGACGACGGGGAAAAGCGCACCGCCTGCAGCCTGGCTCTCGACGCCGGAGCCGCCTTTGTCAAAACCTCCACCGGATTCAGTTCCGGGGGCGCCACAATCGAGGATGTCCGGCTGATGACAAAAGCCGTCGCCGGAAAATGCCTCGTGAAGGCGTCCGGCGGCATCCGCGATGCCGCCACCGCAAAGGCGATGCTCGACGCCGGAGCCTTGCGGCTCGGCACATCCAACGGCATTGCCATTCTCAGGGAGTACAAGCGGATTGCTGCCGCCTGATTTCCCTCCGGGGAGCATACGCATCCTGCGTGTCCTGCCAGGCTTCCAGCCGGGCAACTCCGGGAAAGGGTTAGCCGCAGATGATCAGGATTCCCGCAGATTCCAAAAGCGTGTTCCTGGTGGAAACACGCATGGAGTCGCGGAGTTTTTCAGTTTCAAATATCCCGCCGGTTTCTGATCGCGCAAGAATTGTCGGAAATCTCTGACAGGTACCTTGGAGCCCCCTTGGACTGTCGGATGAACGT
Source organism: Verrucomicrobiia bacterium (assembly GCA_037129975.1). Taxonomy (GTDB): domain Bacteria; phylum Verrucomicrobiota; class Verrucomicrobiia; order Chthoniobacterales; family Terrimicrobiaceae; genus QYQL01. The sequence continues at coordinate 1,844 of JBAXTX010000214.1, forward strand.
CCTCCTCATCGGAATCCGAAAAAGGGCGTTCAAGCAGGCGGGTTTTCTTTCTTCGCCCTTGCGGAGCTGGCGAAAGACGCCATAATGATCGTATGAAGACTTTGACCATCACGGAAGGACGTGGCCGTCTTGGCTATTGGCTCAAAAGGGCGACAGAGGGAAAGGATGTGGGCTTTGTTTTCGAGGGAAAAATTGTCGCACTGCGTCCCGTGGGCGTGACTTCTGACGATTACGCGCTGCGGGAATACGGGTTGACTCCGGCAGAAATGGAAAGGGCGGAAAAGAAAATCGGCACGGAGATCAAGGCGGCCGCCAAGCGCGGGGAAATGACGCGGTTCACCGGAGGACCGGATGATTTCCGTTAAGCTGTCCAAACGG
>JBAXTX010000215.1:0-2219 GCA_037129975.1 Verrucomicrobiia bacterium
ACGTGAACAAGCCGTGCGAGCGGAGAAACCGCTCGTGCCGATCCCATCGCTCGTCGGGGTTCGCACTCAGGCTCATCGCGAACAAAATCCTCTCGTCCGGCGACAGGTCGGGAAACTTTTCCAGCCTGCGATGCTCGGCCTCGAATTTTTTTTTGTTCATAAATGACGCGCTACCACCCGCATGCGACGAAGGCAACCAAACATCGGATCGAGTTTTCGATTCCATTCCGTCCCACAGTTGCTTTGCGGGCGATCCCGGATCCCGGTTTATCGCAATGATTCGGGATGGGGAATGCCCGCGCTTGACTCCCCGGCTGCGCGCAGCCCGCTGAGCAACGCGGAGTTTTTTCTGTCCGAAGATCCGGCTCGACAGCCCGATCGGGTGCGGTAGGATTTTTTCATGGATGTCAGCGAATTCCTGCCTCCGGAACTGGAAAAATTCTGGAGAACCGATGATGGTCTCACGGCTGTCGAACGCGCGGCGGCTTACGGGATTGATCTGTCTTTGATCGATGACAACCTGTGCCTCACTCCGTCCGAGCGGTTGGCAAGGAATGATGCAGCGCTCGACTTGGCGCATTCGCTGAAGGAAGCCATGAAGCATGAAAGGGCTTAAAGATCTCGTTTGCAGGCTTCACTCCGGAGGGGTGGAGTTTGTTCTGGCAGGAGGCTTTGGTGTCATGGCGCACGGCAGCGCGCTGATGACCCGGGATGTGGATGTCGCCTGCCGGATGGAGCCGGACAATTTGCTCCGTCTCTTCGAGGCGCTTGAAAGCCTGCGTCCCGTGCATCGCATGACCCCGAAGCGGTTGCCGTTCACGCGCGGGCAGGCGGAGCAGGGCGGGCTGGAAAATCTTTACCTCTCGACCGATTGGGGACAACTCGATTGCCTCGGCGAAATAAAGGGCATCGGCGGTTATGCCGAATGCTTCGCCCGGAGCGAGGCGTTGGACCTCGACGGCTGCGAGATCCGCGTTCTCACGCTCGAAGCCCTGATAGAGGCCAAGCGCGCGATGGGGCGGCCGCGCGACCTGCACGCCGTTTTGGAACTCGAAGCCATCCGCGAGCGGCTCCGGGGATAAACGCTGTTTTCGTGGGAACATTCCCCGGGGTCTCTTTTTCTCCTTTGCGTCTTCGCGTCTTCGCGGGCGATCCCGGATCGCGGTTTGCCGTAATGATTCGGGATGGGAAATGCCCGCGCTTGACTCCCCTGCCGCGCGCCCTCAAATATCTCAACCATGCTTTCCGCGTTTTCCGAACCATCCGCCGATCCCCTGAAATGAGCGGGAGAGGATTCCATCGCGCGGTTTTCTTTGACCGGGACGGCACGCTCATGGAGGAGGTTCATTACTGCAACGACCCCTCGCTGGTGCGCGCATTCCCCGGTGTCGCGGCCTCCCTCCGACTGCTCCGCCAAGCCGGCTGGCTCAACGTCATCGTCACGAACCAGAGCGGGATCGCCTCGGGGAAAATCTCCATGGCCCAGTATCAATCGGTGAATGCCGAGCTCTCCCGCCAGCTCGACCAGCTCGTGGACGCGGTCTATTTCTGTCCCGACTCCCCCGCTGCCCCGACGCCCCGACGGAAACCCGGGACCGGCATGATCGGGGAGGCCGTCCGCGATCTCGGGATTGACCCCGCGCTCTCATGGATGGTTGGGGACAAGGACATAGACATCGCGTGCGGCCGGGCCGCCGGATGCCGGACGATCCTTGTGGGCACCGGCTATGGCGCGGATCACGCGGCGTCGAGTCCCGACCACGTCGCCGCCGGCGTCGCGGAAGCCGTCGAGATCATCCTGCGCGAGGCCGGTTCCGCTTTTGACAAGGTCCCAACCGTCTGATAGGACGCGTTCAGGCATGTGGCAAAGCTATCTGGCGGTTATGGCGGGAGGCGCGGCGGGGGTCGGTGCCCGCATGTTTCTTTCCAACTGGATTGCCAACGCGTTCGGCTCGGCTTTCCCGTGGGGCACGCTGATCGTCAATGTTTCCGGCTGCGTCATCATCGGCATTTTTACCGGCCTCACCGGACCCGACGGCGCGTTCATGACCTCTCCGCTCGTGCGCCAGGTTGTGGCGATCGGGGTTCTGGGCGGGTTCACCACCTATTCGTCGTTCAGCCTGCAAACGATCACCCTTCTCGCCGACGGAGAGCTCTTATACGCGGCGGGCAACATCGCCCTGACCCTGCTGCTGTGCCTGGCCGGCACATGGGGCGGC
>JBAXTX010000216.1:0-2193 GCA_037129975.1 Verrucomicrobiia bacterium
ATCAAGCCCCAGAGCCTCGAGACGCAACATCGCGCACTCGATCACCCCTTCGGTCTTCCATGTCGAGCATCAGGCCAGTCAGGATATGCACATCGGCCTGCATAAGCACGAAGGGAAGTATTTGCACACCTACGTTTTCACCGGGAAGGACGGCGAAGTCACCGATGTCAGCGGCTATTATTTTCCGCGCAAATCCCAGGTCTTAAGGGAGCTCGATAAGTTCAAAAAGGGGGAGAAGAAATGATTCGAGAAAGTCGGGTAGCCTCAATCTCAGCGCCTTGGAAGTATAACGCCGCTACCGGCAACTCCCAAGCTCAACGCAAACCTACCCCACAATCCCCGGAGGTCAAGCGATGAAAATGTGCTCGGGAATTTCAGCCCTGCTTATCGGGTTTGCCACGGCATGCGGTGCGGCAAGCCAGGCACATGCGCGCCCCGTTGTCGTGCCGCATCATGTGGACGACGCGCCCGTCGCCCAGGCAGTTCGGGCAGACGGCATCGCCGGACTTCGGGTCGGTGTAAAAGCCGCCGAAGGCATCGAATCGGAACCGGCGCGTGAGGGGAAGTTTTTCGCGGAAATGCAGCAGCCCAAAAACAACCCATGACAATAGATTCAACGTCAATAGCAGTAGGGCTGCTCGCAGGAGCAAGCCTTTACTGGTTGAGCTTTCGAGTGCAGCGAGAACAGGAGTGCCTGCCTCCTGCCAAAAGGAGAAACATAGCGATCCCAACACTCCTCCGGTGGCTCCCAATAGCAATCGCAATCCTTCTTTTCGCAATACTTCTCCAATGCCTTCTCTGGTCGTTTGGCCTGTGTCCATCCGCCGATTCTCAATCCGGGACCCGCGATCCGCAATCCGAAAGACAACCATGAAACACGTCCGTATCTACCTGTCCGACTGGCTGCTTTTCCGCACAGCGAACGAAAACGACATGCGTCTCTCCGCCGCGATCTGCACGGCGAACATCTCCGGGGTGGCCGACGGGGGCTGGGCGCTGATTTCTCCCTACGGGGATCACGCCTCGCCGGACGGGAGCTACACGCAGCGGTTCTCCCGCGAGCAGGCGGAGAAGGTCGTCAAGACGTGGAACTCGATCACGGGGACGGCGGCGCGGGTTTTCAAGAATGTGATGCACGGGCTGGGCGCGAAGTTTTCGACGCCGGTCTGGGAAGGGCACCCGGAGACGGACAAGCAGCGCTGGCCGAAGGAAAAGCTCCTGGCGGAGATCACCGATGTCCGCACGGGCAACGAGGGGCTCGAAGGCCGCGTGACCTGGAATGCGGCCGGCGCGGTGAAGCGTGCCGCCGGCGCGCTGTATCCTTCCCCGCTCTGGTGGCATTGGCCGCCCTCGGGTGAACCGCCCTCCGTCTTCCCCGAGCTGCTGGAAAGCGTCGGGCTCGTGGCCACGCCGAATATCGCGAGCGTCCCCGCCTGGACGCGGAACGCCACAATGAATCTCGACTCAAGTGAGTCAACCGCAGGGGTCACTGACCCAAACCAACACAACACAGCAAACCACATGGACAAAAAGAGAATCATCGAGATGCTCGGTTTGGGCGCAGACGCGACCGACGAACAGATCGAAACGGCACTGAAAGGTGCCGGCACCACGGCGAACGCGCTTAACACCGCGAACGCAGCCAAGACGGACCTGGAGGCGAGCCTCGCCGCCGAGACCGCGAAACTCACCACCGCGAACGCGGAGCTGACCACGGCCACGGCCAGGGCGGCCGAGCTGACGACGGCGAACGAAGCGCTCTTGAAGGGCGTGCTCGACATCGCCGAGAAGCGCGGCGCGATCACCCCCGCCGAGCGCGATGGGTTCCAGGCACGCATCACCACGGCGAATACCGCCGCCGATGCGCTCCACGAACTCCAGACCCGCAAGGCGATGAACACGCTGCCGGTGGAGATCAACGGCAACCGCATCGATCTCTCGACAGCCAACGCCCGCGCCGACGCGCTGGAGGCGGCCATCGCAGGGAAGATGAAAGAGGGGGACCTCACTCGCGAGCAGGCGTTCGCGAAGGTCAAGGCCGACGCGGCTTTCGCGCCGCTCTTCGCCGCGATGCAGGACCCGACACGGAAGGAAAGCTGAAGGCTGAAACCTGAAGGCTGAAAGAAGAAAAAATCAACAGCTGATAGGAAATCGCTTTCGGCCCTCCGGGGCGGTGGCCCGGAGTTTGAAGCT
>JBAXTX010000217.1:0-2190 GCA_037129975.1 Verrucomicrobiia bacterium
CGTCCGACGTCCTCTACGACGCGATCTGCCGCCTCGCGCGCCACAAGCCGGTCGTCGTCTATTTCAATTCGATCGGCGCCTCCGGCGCATACTACGCGGCATGCGGATCGAACTGGATCATGTGCAACAATACGACGTTCACCGGCAGCATCGGGGTGGTTATTTCCACGCTGAACTACCGCGACCTCTTTGGGAAAATCGGCCTCCAGTCGGTCGTCTTCAAGAGCGGAAAGTTCAAGGACATGTTGAACGGCGCGAGAGAGATGTCCCCCGAGGAGAAGGAATATGTGCAGGGCCTGGTCATGCAAAGCTACGACCGGTTCGTCGGGATCGTCGCCCGCTCGCGCAAGCTGGAGGAAAAAACGCTCCGCGAAGGGGTGGCGGACGGACGGATCCTCAGCGGGACCGACGCCTATGCCTCGAAGCTGGTGGACGAGCTCGGATACATCGAGGACGCCTACAACAAGGCCGCCGAACTCGGAAAGGTGCCGGGCGCGGAAATCGTCAAATACGAGCGGAATTTCAGCTTCGAAAAATTCTTCCGGTTATTCGGAGAATCCCGTGCGGCGACGAAAATCGAGTTCGCCATGCTTCCGAAGACCTTGCGCCTCGAACCCGGACGGGTTTACCTTCTGCCCGCGTTTTTCGCTCCCTGACTCCTTTTCCTAATGAAAGAAGAGAAAAATGAGCCGCGCGGGACGCGCCCGTATCTCGGCCGCCGCGAAGGCGCGCTGGGCCGCACGCAAGGCGGGGAATTCCACCCCGTCCGTCTCGGCAAAGGCGTCCGTGAAGCGCGGATTCAAGTTGCCGAAACCCGCGTAAGCCTGGCTTTCCAACCACCGCCGGGATGTATGTAAGGGTGCTTCCGGATCAGGCTGCGGGGCGGCTGTTGGACTACCGTGTTCCGGAGGTTTTCGAGGACGGGATCGCGGCGGGATCCCGGGTGAAAGTGCCGGTGCGCACGCGGCTGCTCACGGCGACTGTGATCGAGGTTCTGGAATCATCCGATGCCCGGGGGGTGCGGGATGTGGCCGAGTTGCTCGACGCCAAGCCGATGATCCGTCCGTCCCTGCTCGAACTGGCCCGGTGGATGGCGGAATACTACTGCTGTCCGATCGAGACGGCGATTTGCAGCGTGCTGCCCGTGGCGGTGAGGGACGGGAAAGTTTCCGGGAAGCGACGGAACACCGCGAGACTCGCCAGGGAGATTTCCGAAGAGGAACTCACGGCACTGCAAAAACGCGCGCCGCGGCAGGCGGACGCGCTGCACGTGCTGATCGAAGCCGGCGGGCCGGTCGCGGTTGCGGTTGCCGCCGGGCAGGCCGCCGTGGCCGAGGGGGTTTTCCGGGCACTGGAAAAACGCGGGCTCGTCGTCATCGAGTCGGCGGTCGTCGCGCGCGATCCGTATGCCGAAAAATTTGTTCCGACCGGCGGCGTGACGCTGAACGCCGAGCAGGAGACGGCCTTGCGCGCGGTCGGGGAGGCGATGGAAACCCCCGGCACGCCGATCCTGCTTTTCGGTGTCACGGGTTCGGGAAAAACCGAGATCTACCTCCGGGCGATCCGGCAGGCGGTCGGCCGCGGCCGCACGGCACTCGTCCTGGTGCCGGAGATCGCGCTGACTCCCCAGACGGTCGAGCGCTTCAAATCCCGTTTCGCGGACATCCAGGAAAAGATCGCGGTCCTTCACAGCCACCTTTCGGAGGGCGAACGCCACGACGAGTGGCACAAGATCCACAGCGGCGCGGCACGGATCGTCATCGGAGTCCGCAGCTCGATTTTCGCCCCCCTGGAAAATCTCGGAATCATCATCGTGGACGAGGAACATGAGACTTCCTACAAACAGGACGAGGCGCCGCGCTACAACGCGCGTGACATGGCCGTCCTCCGCGGACATCGCGAGAGGGCAGCCGTCCTGCTCGGCAGCGCGACCCCCTCGCTCGAAAGCTGGCACAACGCGCAGACCGGGAAATACCGTCTCGTGCGGCTCGACCAGCGGGTGGACGACAAGCGGATGCCGGTCGTGCGCGTGCTCGACCTCCGGCAGAAGGCACGGCAGTCGCCCGAGGGAGGGATCCTCTCGCTTCCCCTGAAGGAGGCGATCGAAGGGCGGCTCGCCAAGGGCGAACAGACGATCCTTTTTCTCAACCGCCGCGGGTTCTCGACCTCGATGCTCTGCGAGGCGTGCGG
>JBAXTX010000218.1:0-2118 GCA_037129975.1 Verrucomicrobiia bacterium
GCATCAGGTCGAATGCAGCCCCTGCTTCCTGCGCGACTGCCCACTCGATTTCCGTTGCATGAACGAGATTTCAACCGTGGCTGTCACGGAAGCGCTGGAAGAATTTCTTTCGCTTCCAAAAGAGACCGCCTGAGCGCGGGAAAACCCGAAGACCCAAAAGCGATCCCCTATTTGCATCCATGCTACCCATCAGAACTCTCGCCGGCCTTTGTGCCGCCGCTTACATTTTCTCACAGGCCTTCGCTGGTGAGCCGCCGCGCGCGGAGCACGTCTTCATCGTCAGCTTCGATCAAGGGGCACCGGCGGGGATCGAGAAAGCAGACATGCCCGTTTTGAAGCGCATGGCCGATGAAGGCGCGCACACGTGGGAAGCCTACACCATCGTCCCCAGCGTCACTCTCCCTTCACACGCCTCGATGCTCACCGGAGTCGGCGTCCAAAAGCACCAGGTCGGTTGGAATGACCTGAACCCCGAAAAAGGCCTCGTCAAAGTCCCGACCATCTTCAGTATCGCGAAGAAAGACGGGCTGAAAACAGCCATGGTTGTCTCGAAGGAAAAATTCCAAACCTTGGTCCTGCCGGGAAGCGTCGATTCGGTTCTGATTCCGGCCGATCACACCTCCGCCTCGGTCGGGGCAGCCGCCGCCGACATGATCGGAAAGCTGAAACCGAATTTGTGCTTGATCCATTTCGGGGAACCCGATGCGGCCGGGCACGCGCACGGCATGTTCTCGCAGGAAAAAATGCAGGCCCTCGCCAGCAGCGACGCCGCTCTCGGGATGGTTGTCAAAGCGATCAAGGACGCCGGCCTGCTCGATACGAGCGTGATCATCCTCACCGCGGATCACGGCGGCCATGACCGGACTGCGGCGGAACTCGCCCAAACGGCAAAGCCGGGCGTCCCTCCCCAGCCCGGCACCCACGGATCGGCTTCGCCGGAAGACGTCACGATTCCATGGATCGCCTGGGGCCCCGGCGTGCGGAAACATTTCACGATCACCGCCCCGGTCGTTCAATATGACACGGCGGCCACCGCCCTCTGGCTGCTCGGCATACCCCTTCCTGAAAGCTTCTGGGGCCGCGCGGTGACGAGCGCTTTTGACAAGTAAACGGGCGGTTGACGGCTTGAGCGGCGCAGGAAATACAGATGCGACAGCCTGCATAGAGCGCCGCTACAGCATCAGATTTTCGACCAAAGCCCGTGCGTCTTTGCCAGCGGCTTTGTTACCGGTCAGCACGCAAGCGAACGCGAACGTCTTTTCACCGGAGACGATGTAGCCGACGAACCATCCGACGGCGGGCGTATCTTTGCCCGCACCACCTGTGCCGGTTTTTCCGTAGAGGGTGCCGCGGTCGGTGGTTTTGGCGGTCATGACCTCCTTGAGGATCGCGCGCGTGTTTGCGGAGAACGGGATGTCGCCGTTGACGAGTCGGCGGAGCAGGATCGCCTGCTCATCCGGGGAAATATGGATGGGCTTGCGCCCGGGAGCGGGCAACCAGAACACGTCGTTGCCTGCGGTGGTATCCCGGTCGCCATAGCCGAGTTCTCGAACCCATTCGTCCATGCGGGTGGAACCGATCTTGCGGGCAAGCGCCTGATAAGCGGGGACGCATGAAGCCGCGTAGGCCTGGCGCAGCGTGAGATCCTGGTTCCATCCATCGATGGAGCGTTTCGTTCCATCCCATTTGTAGAACGGCTGGTCCGCGCTTGTGAGCAGGCCCGTTTCGAGGCCGATCGCGGTATTCCAGATCTTGAATGTCGAACACGGCGGCAGTCTGGTGGCGCAGAGAGCCGGGTTGAAACGCCGGATTTCTCCCGAAGCGCAGTCTATGACGACAAGCGCTCCTTCGCGACCATCGAAGGCTTTCGGGGCATCGGCTAATGAGAGCGATGCGGCGACAATCAACGGCAGGATCATGCGACAAAAATCATGCTTTTTTCACGAAGCAAGCCTTGAGCCCGACGGCGATGCCATCCACCTTGCAGTCGATTTCATGGTCGCCATCCACGAGTCGGATGGGCTTCGACTTTGATCCGCCTTTGAGCACCTGGGCACCTTTCAACGGCAAATCCTTGATCAGGATGACGCAATCGCCGTCCGCGAGCACGTTGCCGTG
>JBAXTX010000219.1:0-2076 GCA_037129975.1 Verrucomicrobiia bacterium
GGCCTGCTGGCAGCAGAGCAGGCCGAGTGCCTTCGCTCCCGATGCCTGCGATCCATCCGCCCCGCCAGCCAGCGATACCTGACGAGGGACGTTGAAAAATATTGCTTGACGCGACGCACGCAATCACGTACGCCTTCTCTATGCAGACCGTTACCGCCACAACAGCACGATCCATGATCTACAAGCTCCTTGATGATGCTTCGGACTCTCATGAGCCGATTCAGATTACAGGCAAGAGGTCCAGTGCTGTTCTCGTTGCCGAGGACGACTGGCGCGCCATTCAGGAGAGCCTTTATTTGGTCTCGATTCCCGGCATGAGGGAATCTATTCGTGCCGGGCTCGCCACTCCCGTCTCCGCGTGTGCCAAGGAACTTGACTGGTGAAATACCGCGTTGTCTTCACAAAACAAGCGCAGAAGGACGCCAAGAAGTTGGCGGGCGCGGGCCTAAAATCGAAGGCGCAGTTTCTTTTGGGTATTTTGGCGGATGATCCTTTCCAGAACCCTCCTGCCTACGAGAAACTCATTGGGGATCTTGCTGGTGCATACTCGCGCAGGATCAACATTCAGCACAGGTTGGTGTATCAGGTGTTCAAAAGCGAGCGAGCGGTGAAGGTTCTGCGTCTGTGGACTCACTACGAATAAAAAATGCGAACGGGCGATGGACCGAATCACCATCAAAGGGGAGTCAAAGGGGTCACGCAGCATGGTCTGAAGCTCCATCTTTTGGTATAATCCACCTCAATTTTCGGCGATGTCAAAAATCTGATCAGCCCATTTGCACGAGGGAATGCAAAGCCGGTTGTCTCTGCTGGAGAGAGAGAGCGCGGTCTAAAACGGAACGTCTTCGCGGGGAGCGGGGAGGCCGACATCCCACGTTTCCATGAGGTTTTCGGGGACTTCGGAGAGGAAGCGCGAGGGTCGCTGAAAGGGTTCCCCGTAGCCGGCGTTGAGGCGGAGTTCCGGATAAGTCAGGTAGAGTTCGTCTTTGCAGCGGGTGATGCCGACATAGAAAAGCCTTCTCTCCTCTTCGATCGCCTCCGGGCTTCCGAGGCTGCGGGAGCTGGGAAACATTCCATCCGCCAGCCAGATGAGAAAGACGACCCGCCACTCGAGGCCTTTCGCCTGGTGGAGGGTCGAGAGCGTGATCTTCTCGGTCTCCGCCTCGCCGGCAAAGGCGTCGGCGGTTTCCAACCCGCCCAGGAGCGCGAGCTGGGAAAGAAAGTCCTCGGTCGATGTAAATTGGGACGCGAATCCGGCGAGCGTCGCGAGGTCCTCGCTGCGCGCCTCGTAGTTGGAAAAGTATTCCTCCATGTAGTCGTCGTAGATGGCAAACTGGACGGCCTCCATCATAGGTGCCGGGGCGAGCGGTCCGGTGGCCGGAACGAGGTCACAGAGGGTGTGGACGAACTGCTCCCAAGCCTTGCCGGCCTTGGCCGGAACTTTGAACGGCATCAGGGATGCAAAATCCGGTTTCCCGCCGAGGGCGGAGTTCACCCTGGTCCAGAGGGTTTCGGCGGTTTTGTTGCCGATCCCCGGGAGGAGCCGGGCCATGCGCTTGAAGGCGACCTCGTCGCGGGGGTTGATCGCAAATTTCAAAAACGCGGCGACGTCCTTGATATGGGCCTGCTCGAAGAACCGGAGCCCGCTGGTGAGAGTGAACGGAATCCCGCGCTTCGTGAGCTCCATCTGCACGTCCATCGAATGGTAGTGGGCGCGGTAGAGGATGGCGATCTCGTGCAGGCCGATCCCCTCATGGTGGAGTTCATTCACGCGCTGGCCGATGAATGCCGCCTGCTGGATGTTGGTCTCGAGGCAGACGAGGGCCGGGCGCACCGGATGCGATTTCCGGACGGCCCCGAGGTTTTTTTGTATCTGCTTTTCGTTTCCGAGGATCGCGGCATTTGCCAGGTTCAGGACCTCGGGCACGCTGCGGTAGTTGGTTTCGATCTTATAGACTTTTGTGCCGGGATACCGCTTGGAAAAATCCAGGATGTTTTCAATGTTGGCGCCGCGCCACGAATAGATGCTCTGGGCATCATCGCCGACGACCATGATGTTCCCGTGCTTGCGGGCGA
>JBAXTX010000022.1:0-26010 GCA_037129975.1 Verrucomicrobiia bacterium
GTCAGGGCAAGCGTCTCCATAATGTTTGCGAAAGCAGAACCTCGATGCCAAGAAATGCGAGCCCCGCGCCGACAAACCACGGGAACAAATCCCGGTATTGCGCGATCTTCTCGACCTCGACTTTGGATTTCTCGAGCTTGTCAATTTCCCCGAAGATTTTTTCGAGTTCGCGGGTGTCGGTCGCCCGGTACGCGATTCCGTTCGTGATTTCGGCGATCTCGCGGATCGTCTTCTCGTTGAATTCGACCTGCACATTTCGATAAACCGTGCGGCCGAAGGGATCGGTGAACGGGAAAGGCGCCTCTCCCTGCGTGCCCGCGCCGATCGTGTAGATCCGGATCCCGAGCGCTTTCGCGGCCTCCGCCGCCGTGAGCGGCATGACTTTTCCGGCATTGTTGTCGCCGTCGGTGAGCAGGACGATCAGCTTGGTTTTCGCCTCCTTGTCCTTGAGCCGGTTCGCGGCCGAGGCGATGGCGGATCCGATCGCGGTGCCGTCCTCGACGAGGCCGATCTGGAGCCGGTCGAGGTTTTGGATCAGCCAGTCGTGGTCGAGCGTCAGGGGGCTGACCAGATAAGGGCGGCCGGCAAAGGCGATGATTCCCATGCGGTCGTTCGGACGTTTCCGGATGAATTGCTCGGTGACTTTCTTTGTGACCTCGATGCGGCTCGCCCGGCTGGTCCCGATCGAAAAATCCTCCGAGAGCATCGAGCGGGACACGTCGAGGAGGATCATGATGTCCACCCCGCTTGCCTGGATGCGCGTAATTTCGCGTCCGAGCTGCGGGCGGGAGAGGGCGATGAGGAAAGCCGCAAGCGCCAGATAGGACAACCCCGCGAGGAACGAGCCCGCGCGCGACCTGCGGCGATGGCCGAGGCGCGCAATGGCGTCCGTGCTGGGAAACGTGATGCCCGCCGTGCCCCCGAATTTTCCGCGCAGGAAGGCGAGCGCCGGCACGAGGAGCAGGAGGAGCAGGACCCAGGGGTGGGAAACCGTGACGCCGAGGAAAGTCATGCCTTCGTTCCTTTCGCTCCGCCGGGCTGGACTTCGCCGCGAACCAGGCGCCCGGCGGTTTCCAGAAGCCCGATCATCTCCGACTCGCCGGCCTCCGCCCGCGCGAATTTGAGAAGATCGGTTTGTTCCAGGAAAACCGAAAGCCCGGCTTTCTCATTGTCCGTGAAGACCGGGTTCGCCCGGATGCCCTCAAGAAATTCCAGCGAGGTCTGGGTGGTGGCCCGCAGCCCGTGCTGCTCGTGGATATAATGGCGGATCGCATCCGAGACCGTGACCCCGAAGGCGTAGGGGTCGGTCCCCGCGAGCGTCGCCCGCAGCAATTCCAGCGCGGCCAGCGCCCGCTCTCTCGCCGTGGGAATTTTCTTTTTCGTGAAAATTTTCCAGAGCAGAAATCCCGTGCCGCCGAGGACGAGGAGGAGCCCGATCGCAACGCAGACGACAACCCACATCGGCCACGGGAAAAACCAGACCGGGCCGACGATGTCGTGGATGGGAACCGGAGTGGGAGCCTCGAGGGGGGCCGTGATAGAAGCTGGCGGGTTCATGCGGCAAGGCGGCGCTCGCGCTGCTCGAAAAACGCGCGGAGCGGCAGCAGGTAGTCCTCGTTGGTGGCGAGCGGAACGATATCCACCCTCCGGCTGCGGAACAGCCGCTCGAGCGACTTCCGCCGCTTGTCCTCGAGATCCCGCAGGCCCTGCCGGATCGCCCGGCTGCCGGTGTTGATGTCGATCTGCCGTCCGGTCTCCGCATCCTCGAGCGTGAGGATCCCGACATCCGGCAGGGAGGATTCCCCCGGATCGCTCACCGGCATCGCCACGACATCGTGGCGGCGGCTCGCGACCGTGAGCGCCTTGCTGAAATCCGGCGTGAGAAAATCCGAGATCAGAAAAAGCACCGCCCGGCGGCTGGTGACGCGGTTGATGTAATCGAGCGCGCCGGCGAGATTCGTGCCGCGCCCCTTCGGCTCGAAGTAGAGCATCTCCCGGATCAGGCGCAGCGTGTGCAGGCGGCCTTTTTTCGGCGGAATGAAGAGCTCGACGTCGTCGCTGAAAAGCAGGAGTCCAACCTTGTCGTTGTTGTTGATCGCGCTGAACGCGAGGATCGAAGCGACCTCGGCCGCGAGCTCGCGCTTGCTCAGCTCGACGCTCCCGAATGTCCCCGACGCGCTCACGTCCACAATCAACATGACCGTCAGCTCGCGCTCCTCGGTGAACTTCTTCACGTACGGCGCGTTCATGCGGGCGGTCACGTTCCAGTCAATCGAACGGATCTCATCGCCCGGCGCGTATTCACGGACCTCCTCGAAATTCATCCCGCTGCCCTTGAAAACACTGTGATACCGGCCCGCGAACGTCGCGTTCACGAGCCGCCGCGTCCGCAGTTCAAGCCGCCGGATTTTTTTCAGGATCTCTTTGGGGTCGCGGTCCATCGAAGTATTAAGGTTTAAGTATTAAGGTTTAAGTTTCGGAATTGCGGTTGGAAGGATTTCGAGCTCTGGACTTATGCCCTAATACTTTATTCTTAATACTTCTTCTTCGCTTCAGGGGACCGGGAGTCCGGCGAAGATTTGGGAGATGATCATCTCGGTGGTGACCGACTCGGCTTCGGCTTCGTAGCTGACGGCGATGCGGTGGCGGAGGACGTCGAGGCCGATCGTTTTGACGTCCTGCGGCGTGACGTATCCGCGTCCGGCGATGAAGGCGTTCGCCTTCGCGGCGAGCGTGAGGAAAATCGTGGCGCGCGGGGAAGCTCCGTAGCGGATCATGCCGTCGAGCTTGAGCTTGCTGGCGGCGGGGTCGCGGGTTGCCCAGACAATACTGACGATGTAGTCCTTCACGCGATCGTCCACATAGATGTCGTTGACGATCCCGCGCGAGCGGATGATTTCATCGGCGTTGACCACCGCCTGGACGTCGAGGCGCGGGGCGGAGGTGGACATCGCGTCGAGGATCGCGCGTTCCTCCTCGCGGGTCGGATACCCGACATGGACCTTCAACATGAAGCGGTCGAGCTGGGCCTCGGGAAGCTGGTAGGTGCCCTCCTGCTCGATCGGATTCTGCGTGGCGAGCACGAGGAAAGGATCCGGAAGCTTGAACGTCTTGTCGCTGATCGTCACCTGCCGCTCCTGCATGGCTTCCAGCAAGGCGCTCTGCACTTTCGCCGGCGCGCGGTTGATCTCGTCCGCCAGAATCAGATTCGAGAAAATCGGGCCCAGCTTCGTGGTGAACTCCCCCTCGCGCGGATTGTAAATCAGGGTTCCGATCAGGTCCGCCGGAAGAAGATCGGGAGTGAATTGCAGACGTTGGAACCCGGTGTTGATCGAATGCGCGAGCGTGCGCACCGCCAGCGTTTTTGCGAGTCCGGGAACGCCTTCGAGCAGGACGTGGCCGTTGGTCAGCAGCCCGACCAGCAAGCGGTGCACGAGGGTTTTCTGGCCGACGACCACTTTGCCGACTTCGGCGAGGAGAGGATCCACCCAATAGCGGTTTTCCTGCACTTGTTGGGTGAGTTCAGATGTGTTGACGCTCATAGATTGTGTTTTACTTTGTAATGACAGTTTGGTGCTGAGTGATGAGACAGGAGGAAAAGAATTTTGTTCAAACAAACAAAACGGAAAAATGATCGGGGCGGCCGGATGGGGTTGCGGATTATTTCGATGGGACGTAGTAGGGGCCGACGTCAAACGAGTCACCGACTTGGACGGCGTCGTAGCGTGCCTTGTCGTTGAGCCAGACGTTCACGGATTTTTTCGAGCCGTCTTTCTGAGGCACTTCGACGGTGATGATGTAGTCGCCGTCCACGCTCCGGGAGGAGAACGTGCCGTGCCGGCCGAGGGTGATCTCTCGCTCCGTTTGCTCGCGCGGCTGGAATTCCTTCGAGACAACCAGGCCGGTCATCTTGGCGTCGGCGATACCGATCCCGCTTTGCCAGACCGCGAAGAGGATGAACCCGGTCACGAAAAGCCCGATGAGCACGGCGGAGACGATGACGCGGGCGGGGACTTGGGGCTTGAAGACCCGTGAGGAAGGGTTTTTTTTCATGGGGTCCGGTCCTCAGCTCAACTGCTTGACAGCCGTCGTGAGATAGACCGCCTCGGGGTGCCTGCCCCGGTATTTCGTGATTTCCTTTTTCCCGATGACACGGAATCCGAACCGCTCGAGGACCTTCGCTCCACGGCGCGACTCGAAGGTGACCATCTGGCCGAAAACCGACTTTTCCCCGTGCGATCTCAGGTAGTCGAAATACGCGTTGAGCAGGCAATGAGTTCCGGCCAGACCCTGCGCCTCGGGCAGGACGTTGAAGTGAAAATGCGCGGTTTTTCTCGGGACCGCCGGAACTTCGCGCCAGGAATTTTTCAGGATCCACTTGATGAAGTCGCGCGTCGCCTTGTTGTAGCGGTGATACCGTCTCATGCCGTCCGCGAAGAGCCGGATGTTGTGGAAAAAACTGTGCCATTGCTGGCGGAGGGGATGCCGCGAGCCAAGCAGGTAGCCTTTGACGACTCCGCCCTGCTCGAGCACGAACGACGACTCGGGCTCGACATCGGTGTAGTAGGCCGTCAGGTAGTCGGAAAAAAGCTCGCGGTCCTCGAAGACCGGGTCAATCGGCTTCCCGAGGAACCCGGTCTCGCAGCAAAGCCTTCGCACCGCTTCCCGGTCGCGGGGTTCATACGGACGGATGGAGATGTCTGGAGGCAGGGCCACGGGGAAGGTTTTACCCGCGATTTGCTTTTTCGACAAGTGCAAGGGTGCAGGACAAATTTCCTCCAAATTCTGAATTCAGGAGAATCTCCAAGCCCATGCGACTTCGCCAACAACGTCGCCCGGATGCAATACGGCACCTTCCGGGCCAAAAAACACTTCATCGGCTCCGGGGTCATCGAAGCGGGCTGCCGCACCCTCATCGGAAAACGATGCAAGCCATCGGGCCTGTTCTGGGGCGGGCCGGGCGCGGACAAAGCCCTCGCCTTCCGCTGCATCCATGCCAGCCGCAGGATGGACTCATTTGGGAAACACCGCCTCAACTCACGCGCCGCTGAGAACGACACGCTCCCTCTCGCCGCATGATTGAAGATTTTTGTCCTGCACCCCCTTCGCCGTTCGTCCTTGATCCGGGATTGACCTTTCGCGGCGTTCCGCTACTCTCAGGTTTTATTGACATATGAACTTGAACAATTTGACAGCATTTTCAGCAGAGCCCTCCTCCTCGAAGAACGTCCTTGCGAATGATGTTGAGATCCACGGGACATTGAAGTTTGAAAGCGAGCTGATTTTTGACGGCAAACTGGACGGGGAAATCCTCTCCGACGGAGTTCTGACGCTCGGGAAGAATGCGCAGGTGAAAGGCGAGATCAAAACCAAAGCCGTCACGGTCCACGGCACGGTCAACGGAAACATCACGGTGACCGAACGTTGCGAGCTCAAAGCCAGCTCGCAGCTCAACGGCGATTTGAAAGCGATGCGGATGGTCATCGAAGAAGGGGCCACGTTCATCGGAAAGTCCGAAGTGACGCCGGCCAAGTCCGTCTCGGCGGGATCGCGTTCCGTCGCTCCCGCGGTGGAATCCCCGCGGGCCAAGTCTTCAGCAGCGGCCGACTGACCCCCGCTCATGGCCCGCGGACTGCAGAAGACGCCATTCCGCTGTCCGGCTTGTGGCTTCTCCCAGATCGAGCCCGCCGGGCTGATCTCCACGTTTTGCCGATCCTGCGGGGAGCATTTCCAGATTGTCAGGAACGCCGGCAGACCGCCGGTTTTGCCTCCGCTTCCTCCGGCTTCCACCGCCACGAAGCGGACGGTGTTCTGTCACAAATGCCGGACCTCGCATCCGGTTTCAACGAGCGCGCAGAGCACGATCTGCCCGGCGTGCGGGGCCGGCATCGAGCTGGGCGACCTTTCGTTTTCTTCTCCGGCGTCTCGCCCGGTTGACATCCGCGGCAAGCTGACCATCGGTCCGGCGGGAAGCTTGAGCAGCTCGTGGATCATCTGTGGGGCCGCACGGATCCAAGGCCGGATCATCGGACGCCTGATTGCGGAGGGGGAGGTGCGCGTCGCAACGAGCCAAACATGCGCCTGCCACATCACGGCGCCGCTCATCGTCATAGAAAAGCGCGCGAGCCCGGTTTTTCTCTATCCTCTTCAGACCGAACGGCTGGTTGTTTTCGGGCGTCTCACCGGGATTGTTCACTGCGGAGGGGTTGTCCATGTGGAGCGCGGCGGGCGGCTTGATGCCGAGGTGCATGCGCGTTCGGTGATCGTGGACAAGGGAGGGAGCCTTGTTGGCGACTGCCGGGTTGCCGACGCCGATCGCACGGACTCCCCTGGTCTCTCCTGGACGGGCCATCTGTGTCCGGCCCGCTGACGTTTGTCACCAGAAACTTTGGGGGACGTAAATCTTGTCCCCGGGCTTCACCTTGATGTCCTTGGCCGGGTTTTTCCGGACTTCCTTGATGTTCACAATGACAACCTTGCCTTCACTCGTGTGGCTGACTTTGGTCTGGTCGGCATACTCGGTGAATCCTCCCGCCCCCGTGATCGCACCCAGGACCGTGAGGTCCGCTGTATAGAGAACCCGCTGCGGCAACCTCACATCCCCGCTCACTTCCACGAAGCGGGCGGCATTCGGAACCGCGAGCGTGATCGACGGGTTCGTGTAGATCTGTTGGGACTTGTAGGCCGACTCGATGGCTCCCTGCAACTGGGATTGTGTGGACCCCGCGGCGTGGACTTTTCCAATGTGGGGCATGTTGACAAAGCCGCCGCCGTCCACCGTGTAAATCCCGGTAATCTGGCTGATCTCCTCGGGCGGCACACCGCCGAGCCGGATTTCGATCTGGTCGCCCGCACGAAGCACGGCGTCCTGCGCGTGGACCACGCCTGACACGGCGGAAAGAAAAATGGCGGAAAGAAAAATGAGAAGCGTCCTAGTAGGCATCATCGTTCGTGTTTTCGGATATTCCCGCGGCGGCGGTTTCCTGTTCCTTCTTCTTCCGGGCGGCCTTGCGTTTGCTGTCCTTCCCGGCCTTGTGGTAATAATTGTAGTAGCTGGTGTAATACTCGTAGTGCTGGTCGTGGCGGACGTCCACATTGTTGAGGACAACTCCGAGGATGGTTCCCCCGACGTTGGCGACCGACTGTTTGACCCGCTGGAGCATGGCGCGCGGGAACCGGCGGTGCTGGACGACCACGATCGTGAGATCCATCGCGCTGCAGAGAACCGAAGCGTCGCTGACTCCCAGGATCGGCGGAGAGTCGAAGAAAACGATATCGAACCGTCCCTTGACCTCCTCGATCAGCTCGACCATGCGCTGCGAATTGAGGACACCGACCGCGTCGTCGGGCATTTGCCCGCTGTTCATCAGGTAGAGATTGTCAATCCTCGTGAGGTGGACGACTTCCTCCAGGTCCATCTCGGTCGTGAGATAATCGCTGAGGCCGGTTTCGTTCTCGATGCCGAAGAGCCTGTGCTGGGAGGGACGGCGAAGATCGGCGTCCACGATGAGCGTGGTATAGCCGCCCTTGGCGAACGTGTAAGCCAGATTGACAAGCGTCGTGGACTTTCCCTCGCCGGCCCCGCCGCTGATAATGGTGATCGTGTTGGCATCCGGGGATTTCCGGTTGAACTCGATGTTCGTGCGCATGATCCGGTAGGCTTCCGCATCCGGATTGTTTTCGGTCTCGTTGATCAGAAGGCTGATATTTTTCGGGATCACCGCAAGCACGGGAACCTGGAGAAACGATTCGACGTCCTCCATCGTCTTCACACTGGTGTCCAGATACTCGATGAAGAACGCGAGCCCGACACCAAAGACGAGCCCGACGACAACGCCGAGAAGGAGATTCAGGAGGACGCGGGGGCGGGCGGGCGAATTCGCGGGTGACGGCTCGGCCCGTTCCCAGATGGTGGCGGGATTTTGCGGCATCGTGCGCTCCATGGTCTCGGTCGTGAGGCGCATCTCGGCGGCTTCCAGAACGTTCTTGGCCTGGATGTAGGCGTTCTTGGCCTGGAAATAGGCGGCGGAACGGCTCTTGGATGTTTGCTGGTTCTCCTGGGCCTCATGGAGGCGGGTTTCGAGTTGGGCCAGCGAATTTTCGGCGATCTGGATATTGGCACCGAGGCTCGTGCGGAGCGATTTGATCTGGTCCTCCAGTTGCTTGGCCATCACCACCATCTTCGCCCGGAGGGATTTGACCAGCGGGTGGTTGACCCCGAGCCCGCTCTGGAGCATGCGGGCCTCCTCCGAGGAGGCCTGCTGGTAGGTCGGAAGCACCTGCGAGATCGTCGGATCCTGGATCTCGAGGGTCGTGATGCTGCGCATCACCTGGTCGTCGGTCAGCTTCGAGATCTGGTCGTATTTCGCGCGGAGGGCGGAAACCCTGAGCCGCTCGGTGCTGACCTGCTGCTCGACGGCGAGCAGCACATCGTTCGCGGCGTCGCGCGGATCCTGAACGCTGTCGGGATTGAGATCCTGAATCTTGTCCTCCACGCGGATTCTTGCCGCTTCATTTCTGAGATCCTCGACTTTCTTCCGCTGTTTTGCGACCTCGTCCTGGAGCTGGGCCAGCGAGCGGGCAACCATCTGTTGCTGGTCCTCGATGCGTTTCCTCTGATACTCGTCGGCGATCCGGTTGGCGATATCGGAAGCCTCCTTCGGGTCCGGACTCATCACGCTGATCTGGATGAGCTCGGTGTTCCGGATTTCCCGGACGTCGATCATGTTCCGGAGCTTGAAGAATGTCTGCTCTTTGCCCGCGAGCCCGTATTCGCCTTTCCATCGTTGCTCGAGGCCGAGCGCGTCGATGACCGGGTAGAGCATTTCTTTGCGCTGGATGATCTCGAACTGGGTGGTCAGGAACCGCGGGTCGAACCCCATGCCGTTCTGGCGGTCGAACACTTTCATCAGAGTGTCGTTCTGCTTCACCTGCATGGTGACGGCAGACTGGTATTGCTTCGGCATGAAGTGGGTGACAACCGCGGAGGTGATCACCACAAGCAGGAACACCAGAAGGATCAGGGGGAGCCGGACACGAATGACGCGCCAGTAATCCAAAAAGTGGAGTTTCAGCTCGCCGCTGTCGTTGGTGTTCATGAAATCGGGAAAAGGGTGACGCGGATCCGTCCGCGTAAAAAAGGATTATAGCACACCACCCGGGCGGCATGCAACCGGGCTGATGCGTGCCGCATGCAAAATGCGGGATTTCAGAAGGCGAGGTTGACTCCGGCAAACGCGACGTTGCGGGTGTATTCGAAGTTGATGTTTTTCGGTGCGTAAACCGAGACGAATTGGTAGCCGGCGCTCAGCGAAACCGTGCGGTTGATTTTGAAGTTCAGTCCGGCGGTCATGTCGAGGATCGTTTCGCTGAACGTGTTGATCACGCTTTGCTGGTTAAAATAATCCATTTCGAACCCGAGGCCGAGGTTCCCGGTGATTCTCGGGGTGAATGCGTGGACGACATTCAGTCCGGTGCGGAAGGTCTGGCGCTGGGTGACGTTCGTCAAGCCGGAGGGCTCGGTTCCGTACCGGGCATTCCACGAGAGCGTGGAGGCCGGGCCGAACTGATAGCTGAGGTTCGATTCGCCGTAGGGTCCGAAATAAGTCGAGTTGCCGTCGATCGGGTTTTGGTTGAAGCGCTGCTCGACGCCGAGGCGCGCGGTCCACTTGAACCGGGGGTTGAAGACCTGGTCGAAACCGACCAGGGCGAAGTTGCCGAAACTGTTCAGGCCCGCGCCGCCGGGGTAGTAGATCGGGTTGGCGCGGTATTCGACCAGCACGGTCGTCTTGGGAAGCAGGAGCCAGCGGGCGGACTGTTTGATCGTCTGGGAGACGAAGGACAGGGTGTCATTGAGCGACTGCTCCATGTAGCGGTTGGCGTAGATCTGGTAGCCGGTGACGGTCGAGAATTTTTCCGACCACTGGTAGGCGAGGTCGAGGGTTGTGTTGTTGTAGATGTAGTCGCCGTTGACGCGGTTCGTGCCGCCGATGATGTTGGTGTCCGGCTGCGCCAGATAGGCGATGGCCGTGCCGAACGAAATCATCATCTTCGGAGTCAGGCGATAGACGGCGTTCAGAGTGAACTGCCCGTTGTAATCCATCTTGTCGCCCGGGCGGGTGTAGTAGTATGTCGCGCCGGCCCCGAGGCTGGTGGTCAGCTGGAGCCTCGGCCCTCCGAACGCGTAGCTCACTCCGGCGGCCACGTTCGTGTAGAAGCTTTTGGTGGGGTTCGTGCGCGTGGTGAAGCAGTTGCTGTCATATCCCTCGCGGAGGGCGGCGGAGAACTTCAGCGGGGTGCCTTCCAAGAAACCGAGAGGATTCATCCCGGCGTTGTTCTCGCCAACCGGCCGGCTGCCGGTGTCGGTCGGGAAGTCCGACGGCCCGGGTGCCATGTAAAAATCGTTGCGGGCCGTGTTGACCGCCCTCTGGGCTTTCAGAACTCCGGGTGTGCCCGTGACAAGTGCCAGTGTGACCGCGAGTAACGAGAAAAAACGACGTGCTTTCATAAGTGATATTCTACTTTTTAGCGACCCCTTCCCGCTTGGCAACATATTTGAGGCAACATATTTGAAGAAAAAGTTTGTCACATTCCGCAAACTGGATTCTGTAAAAGATTCCAACATGGCCATCACCACCGTCACACTCGGAGACCGACAATTCCACCTCGATCGCGACAAAGCGGAAGCCGCCTTCGCCGCCAAAAAAATCATCAACGGACGGCAGACGATGTTTTTCAACATCCTTCCGCTCAAATACCAGTGGGCCTACGACCTGTATAAAAAGATGAAGGCGAACCACTGGGAGCCGGAGGACATCCAGATGCAGAAGGACTGCGAGCACTGGCGCGACACGGGCGGGCACATCTCGGAGGTCGAGCGGTGGATCATCAAAATGGGGATCGGGTATTTTTCCGCCGCCGAGGGGATCGTGGGGGACAACATCCTGCACGTGGTGCGCGAGGCGGTGACGGCCCCGGAGCTGAAGCTCGTGCTCGGCCGCCATGCCCACGAGGAAAACATCCACGCGGATTCGCTCGTCTATATGATCAGCTCGCTCGGGATCAACCCGCACGAGTGCGAGGCGATGTTCGATGACATCCCGACGATCAAAAACAAGACCGACTTCGTGGTCAGCAACAGCCGGGCACTGCGCCGCGACACCGACCTCACGGTCACCGCCAACAAGCAGGCGCTCGCGAAAAACATTTTCCTTTTCGGGCAGTGCATGGAGGGAACCCAGTTCTACGGGCTCTTCGGGATGGTGCTCGCCCTCTACCGGCAAAACAAGTTTCCCGGCATCGGGCAGATGTTCAGCTACACGCTCCGCGACGAGTCGAACCACATCGAGCTCCTCCGCCAGCTCTTCCAGGATCTGGTGGATGAGAACCCGGATGTCTGGACACCGGAGTTCCGCGAGGATCTGCGCGGGACGATGCGCGAGGCGGTCGCCCTCGAGAAGCAATTCATCCTCGACTGCCTGCCGGTCTCCGCGGTCGGGCTGACCGCCGACGAGTTCACCACCTACATTGACTACATCGGCGACCGGAGGCTGGAAGGCGTCGGCCTCGAACCGCTCAACCCCCCGATCGAAAACCCCCTCCCCTGGCTCTCCGAGATGATGGAGATCAAAAAGGAAACCAACTTCTTCGAGGGCCGCGTCACCGAATACCGCCGGGCCGTGGACACCGGCAGCGTCTCGGACGACGATCTCTGAGAAGGTTTAAGGTTTAAGGTTTAAGAATTAAGTATTAAGAAAAATCCGATCTGCCCGATCAAACCAGACGCCCCTTCCCCCACTTAAACCTTTAACCTTAATCCTTAAACCTTCTCATGCCCCGCCACATTTCCCTCGACGAAGACATCGCCCTGAAGCGGCTTGCCAATGTCCGACTCATCCGCCGGAACGGCACGGTCGTCCCGTGGATCGAGGGAAAAATCGAGACGGCCTGCGGGAAGGCGTTCCTTTCCTCCGGGGAAAATGCGGAGCCCGCCACGGACATCGCCCGTGCGGTGACGGCACGGGTGCGCCACCGCGACCAGGCGTTCGTCCACATCGAGGACGTGCAGGACATGGTGCAGGAGGAGCTGATGCGGCACGGGCATTTCAAGATCGCCGAGAGCTACATCCTCTACCGCGCCCAGCGCGCCCGGCTCCGCGAGGAAACCGCCTCCCAGCCGGACGAATCCGCCGAACAACAGGACTCGCTGATCGTCGTCCGCCAGCGCGATGGAAAAAACGTTTTCTGGGACGGGGCCGAGCTCAGGCGCCGAATCCAGTTCGGCATGATCGGGCTCGATCTGAACATGGATGCCGCACGGATCGAGCGCGAGCTGCGCCGGTCGATCGGCACCGAGGTCGGCGAGGAGGCTCTCAAAAGCACGATCATTCTCAATGCGCGGACGCTGATCGAGCGCGACGCGGATTTCGCAAAATTCGCCGCACGGATCATGCTCTCCCACATCTACGAGGAGGTCCTCGACTGGAAGATCCTGCGCGACGGGATCGGGGGCCTGCGCGCGGCGCACCGGAAGGCGTTCAAGAGCTACATCCGCCACGGGGTTTCGATCGAGCGGCTCTCGCCGAAGCTCCTCTCCTACAACTTCGACACGCTCGCCGACGCGCTGGATCCGTCGGCCGACATGGATTTCGATTTCCTCGGCATCCAGACCCTCTACGACCGGTATCTCATCGCGGACAAGACGCGCAAACCGGTCCGCCGGATCGAGACGCCGCAGTTTTTCTGGATGCGCGTCGCCATGGGGATGTTCCTCGAGGAGCCGTCCGATCGCGAGGAGTGGACAATCCGGCTCTACAACCTCTACAAGAGCCGCAGGTTCTGCTCGAGCACGCCGACGCTCTTCAATTCCGGCACCCTCCACAGCCAGCTCTCGAGCTGCTACCTCTACAAGGTGGACGACTCGCTCGAGTCGATCATGCAGCGCGGGATCGCCGACAACGCGTATCTTTCCAAATGGGCGGGCGGGCTCGGCGGATCCTGGACCGCCGTCCGCGGCACCGGCAGCCACATCAAGGGAACCAACGGCGAGAGCCAGGGAGTCATCCCGTTCCTGAAACTCCACAACGACCAGCTTGTGGCGGTCAACCAAGGCGGCAAGCGCCGCGGTTCGGGCTGCGCCTACCTCGAAACCTGGCACAACGACATCGAGGATTTCCTCCAGCTCCGCCGGAACACCGGCGACGACCGCCGCCGCGCCCACGATCTCAACACCGCGAACTGGGTGCCCGATCTTTTCATGAAGCGGATGGAGGCCCGCGAAAACTGGACCCTCTTCCGCTCGAGCGAAGCGCCCGACCTCCACGAATGCTACGGACGGAAATTCGAGGAGCGCTACCTGCATTACGAGGCGCTCGCCCGCGAAGGCAGGATCTCCGGCCGCGAAATTCCCGCCATCGAAATGTGGAAGCAGATGCTCAGGATGCTCCTCGAGACCGGGCATCCGTGGATCACTTTCAAAGACCCCTGCAACCTCCGCAGCCCGCAGGACCACGCCGGGGTCATCCACTCGTCGAACCTCTGCACCGAGATCACGCTCAATACCAGCGAGGACGAAACCGCGGTCTGCAACCTCGGCTCGATCGTCCTCGTCACCCACATGAAGGCGGACGGATCGCTCGACCACGGGATGCTCCGCGAGACGATCCGGATCGCGGTCCGCGCGCTGGACAATGTCGTTGACATCAACTTCTACCCGACCGAATCCGCGCGCCGCTCGAACCTCCGCCACCGCCCGGTCGGGCTCGGGGTCATGGGCGTCCAGAACGCCCTCTTCAAGCGCGGGCTCGATTTCGCGAGCGACGAGGCGGTCGGGTTCAACGACGAGTTCATGGAGGCGATCGCCTGGCACGCCTTCTCGGCGTCGAGCGACCTCGCGGCCGAGCGCGGCACCTACAGCTCGTATCTCGGGTCGAAGTGGGACCGCGGACTTCTGCCGCAGGATACCATTGACCTCCTCGAAGAGGAGCGCGGGATCGCCATTGATGTGCCGCGCGGCGGACGCATGGATTGGGCTCCGGTGCGCGAGAAAATCCGAACCCAGGGGATGCGGAACTCGAACGTCCTCGCCATCGCGCCCACGGCCACGATCTCGAACATCATGGGCACCACCCCGTGCATCGAGCCGAATTACAAAAACCTCTACGCCAAGGAAAACCTCGGCGGGAAGTTCACGATGCTCAGCACCGAACTCGTCCGCGACCTCAAAAAGATCGGCAAATGGGACAATGCGATGCTCGAACAGCTCAAGTATTTCGAGGGCGAGCTCCAAAATATCGAGGGGATCCCGGAGGCTCTCCGCCGCAAGCACCTCACCGTCTTCGGCATCCCGTTCGCCTTCGTCATTGACGCGGCCGCCCGCCGGCAGAAGTGGATCGACCAGTCGCAGTCGGTCAACCTCTTCCTCAGCGAGCCCGACCTCAAGGCCCTCAGCCACATGTATCGCCGCGCCTGGCACGCCGGGCTCAAGACGACCTACTACCTCCGCACGCTCGGAGCCTCCAGCATCGAGGGACCGACGACAAACGTCAAAAAAGAACTCCGCGGAATCGTCGCGACGGCGAAAAAGGAATTCGACGCGGAGGAAAAGCTGGCCTGCTCGCTCGAAGCGGTGCGCAACGGCGGCGAGTGCGAGGCCTGCCAGTAACGCGCTCCTGAAATAATCCGGAAAAAGGGTTGCCCTCGCGGCAGGGGCGTCTATTCTGACCAACCCGCCAGCGCCAGAAGGGTTGCAGCCGCCTGATTTTGTCGGGAGGTGGCGGAAACCTCAACATCAACCATCAACATTATGCCAGCACTGCAAGATTTGATCGCCAGCTCGATCAAGAATTATCGCGAAGGAAGTATCGTCAAGGGACACATCCTGGAGATCAGAAACCGGGAATTTCTCGTGGACATCGGATACAAGAGCGAGGGAGTCATCCCCGCCTCCGAGTTTGAGGACCCGGAGGATGTCGAGATCGGCGACGAGATCGAAGTCCTTCTCGAACGGCTCGAGAACGACGAGGGCATGGTTGTCCTCTCGAAGGAAAAAGCCGCCCAGCGCCAGAACTGGGAAAAAATCGTCGGCGTATTCAAGGGCGACGGCCTGATCAAGGGCAAGGTACGCTCGGTCGTCAAAGGCGGCCTCATCGTCAACGTCGGCGTCGAGGCGTTTCTTCCCGCCTCCCAGATTGACATCATCCCCCCGAAGGATCTCCAGCAGTTCGTCGGAAACATCTACGATTTCAAAATCGTCAAGATCAACGAGGACCGGAAAAATGTCGTCCTCAGCCGCCGCGAGATCATCGAGCAGGAACGCTCGGAAAAGCGCCAGGCGTTTCTCTCCGGCGTCACCATCGGCGACAAGATCAACGGCACGGTCAAAAACATCACCGACTTCGGAGCGTTCGTGGACCTCGACGGCATTGACGGCCTCCTGCATGTCACCGACATGTCGTGGGCGCGCCTCAACCACCCGGGCGAGATCCTCAAGGTCGGCCAGCAGATCGAGGTCCAGGTGCTCGATATCAACAAGGAGAAAGAGCGCGTTTCGCTCGGCCTCAAGCAAATGCAGGCGAATCCCTGGGACCGCATCGAAGAGCGCTTCCCGGTCGGCCAGAAGGTTTCCGGAAAGATCACCAACCTCATGCCCTACGGAGCGTTCGTGCAGATCGAGGAAGGCGTCGAGGGCCTCATCCACGTCTCGGAACTCTCCTGGACAAAGCGCATCGCGCGTCCTTCCGATGTCCTCACCATGGGACAGCTCGTCGAGGCGGTCGTGCTCGGCGTCAACAAGGACGAACAGAAAATCTCGCTCGGCGTCCGCCAGCTCGAGCCGAATCCGTGGGATGAGATCGAGCTCCGCTACATGATCGGCAAACAGGTCAAGGGCAGGGTCCGCAACATGACCGCCTACGGCGCCTTCGTCGAACTCGAGGAAGGCATTGACGGCATGATCCACGTCTCCGACCTCTCCTGGACCCGCAAGATCAATCACCCGAGCGAAATGCTCAAAAAGGGCGACGAGATCGAGGCGGTCGTCATTGACATTGACAAGGCAAACCAGCGGATCAGCCTCGGCACGAAACAGCTCGACAACGATCCCTGGAAGGAAATCGACACCCGGTTCCGCATCGGCGATCTCGTCAAGGGAACGGTCACCAAAATCACGAACTTCGGCGCCTTCATCCAGCTCCAGGATGACATTGACGGCCTCGTTCACATCTCGCAGATCAGCGAAGACCGGATCGAGAAAGTCAAGGACGTGCTCAAGGTCGGCCAGGAAGTCGAAGCCCGCGTCATCAAGGTGGACAAAGCCGAGCGCCGGATCGGTCTCTCGATCAAGGCCGCCAACTACGGCGAGGAAGCCCTCCGCAAGGAAGCCGAGGCGTTCGACACCCTCCGCCCCGGCGAGGACATGGTCGGCCTCGACCAGGCGTTCCAGTTCGCCGAGGACGACTACCGTCCGGGCGAAGGCAAGAAAAAGTAACAGCAATCAACCCGAAAACGCCGCCGGTGCAAACCGGCGGCGTTTTTTGTGCCCCGATTCCGGCAGCAACAAGTCAAAACCCCCATTTATCGCCTCTGCCAACCGGAATTACCCGACACCAACAAAGAATCGATTGACATGGACTAACGAGATGGACTAGGCTCCAACCATGCAGGGAACAACCGTCAACATCCATGAGGCAAAAACGCACTTCTCCAAGTTGATTGCACGCGTGCAGGCCGGAGAAGAGATCGTTGTTGCCAAAGCCGGGAAGGCCGTGGCCCGTTTGTTGCCGACATTGCCGACGGCACGCCGCCGCCCGCCGCGTGAGTGGGCCGGTATCGAAATCCCGGATTCCGCATTTTTTGATCCGATGCCTGCTGAAGAATTGGCGCGATGGGAAGGACAGTCCGACCCGCTTGTCCGCTCGTGAAACTGTTGCTCGACACGCATGCCGTCCTCTGGTGGGCCACCGGTTCCGGGAAGCTCAGCAAGAAAGCGGCGGCGGCAATTTCCTCCCCGGCCAACAAGCCCCTTCTCAGCGCGGTCACCGCTTGGGAAATTGCGGTGAAACTTCGCAAGGGAACCCTGGCACTTCCCAGCCACCTCGCGGCCGAGATTTCAGGGCTTCCCGCCCGCCTGGGATTTCCGGTTCTGGAGATCAACTGGGCCCACGCCGAACGGGCGGCCAGTTGGGACATCCCCCATGGCGATCCCTTCGACCGCATGCTGGCCGCCCAATCGGAAATCGAAAATATCCCGCTCGTCACCTGCGACCCCGCATTCCTGGATTTTGGAACAAAATCCCTCTGGTGAAATCCTCCCGCCCGATAGCGGAAAAGAACATGGCTGCAAAACCGAAATCTTCGCCGAAAGACCCTTTCGCCGCCATCGGAATGATCTCGTTCGTCTGCAGCGGCGGTCTGCGGCCGTCGGATGAATCGGACGAGGGGACGGTCGCAGACCACCGCCACAGTCACCGCTCCCGGCCCGGTGCCTATTGACATTTGATGAACGTTCTTTTGGTTTCCGGACCGCGGTTAGGTTGAGTTTCCGACGTCGTGCATCCGTGCGGGCTGAGCATTTACATCCGCGAAGCTGGAGTATCGGATGCAGGATCGAACCATCGTCCGTGTTCGCGGATGAGGTCCACGAGCCGGTCCACCGCCTCGGCCTCCGGGATGTTGAATTTGACCGCCGTCCTGCCGACATAGAGATTGACCTTTCCGGGGGCGCCGCCGACGTAGCCAAAATCGGCGTCGGCCATTTCTCCGGGTCCGTTCACGATGCAGCCCATGATGGCAATCTTGACTCCTTTGAGGTGGAGGGTTGCCGCCTTGATCCGGGCACTCGTCTCCTGGAGGTTGAAGAGCGTGCGGCCGCAGCTCGGACACACCACGTAGTCGGTCTTGAAGATCCGCACGCCGGCGGCCTGAAGGATGTTGTAGGCGAGCGACGGCGCGTCTTCGCCCTGGACAAGAACCGCGTCGCCAATCCCGTCGCAAAGGAGTCCGCCGATGTTCGTCGCGGCAGTCAGGAGGTTGGTTAAAAGACGATCCTCGTCTTCTTTGGCATCCGGCAGGATGCCGGATGTCCTACACGCAGGATGCGTGCGCTCCCGGCGACCATCCGGGCGTTCCTCATTTTGCATTTTGCATTTTTCATTTTGCATTTGATCAAGGAGCAGGATCGGATGGCGCGGGTCGAGCCGGGCGGCGAGCATGCGGAACGCCGGGATGACGTTGATCTCGCAGGAGTCGGAGACCGTCACCAGTCGCGCGTCCGGCAGGGCATTGGCCGCGGCGACCGCCGCATCATCGCGCGGGTCGATCTCCAGAAGGTCGGCGTCCTCGCAGATGATCTCCGGCGGAAAATCGCCCGAGCCGGACAGCTTGTCGAAGGTCGCCCGGAGGACCGCGACGCGGACGAGTTCCTGTCCGCCCGTCGGCATACCTGCGGCCAAGATTTTGTGGGAGGCGCGTCTCGCGTAGGAGAAGGGATCGAAGGGGGGGGGCGCGGGCGTCCATCCCGATGCCGATCGGCTCCACCCGGGAGCGCGGGCATCCTGCCCGCTGGGGGAAGAAGCGGACATGATGCCCGCGCTCCTGTTTTCAGCCAACGCGACCAGTGCTTTTGCGACGGGGATTTCGTGGACCGAATCTTCCGTGAGCGAGACCCGGATCGTGTCGCCGATCCCGTCGGCCAGGAGGCTTCCGATGCCGATCGCGCTTTTGATCCGTCCGTCCTCGCCGTCTCCCGCCTCGGTGACCCCAAGGTGGATCGGGTAGCTCCAGGAGGAAAAAGGATGAAGGATGAAGGATGAAGGATGAAGGGAAGAATCCCGCGCATCGCGCGGCTCGGACATTCCAAATTCCTCATTTTGAATTTCGCATTCCGCGAAGCGGGAAACAAGCAAGCGGTAGGCCTGGATCATGACCTTGGGATTCGATGCCTTCATCGAGAAGACGAGCTCATGAAAATCGAGTTCGCGGGCGAGGCGGGCGAACTCGATCGCGCTTTCGACCATCCCGGCCGGGGTGTCGCCGTGGCGGTTCATGATCCGGTCGCTGAGGCTGCCGTGGTTCACACCGATCCGGATCGCGACGCCGCGTTCCTTGCAGAGGCGCACGAGCGGAGCGAACCGGTCGCGGATGCGGCCGATCTCCTCCCCGTATTCGGAATCCGTGTATTCGCGGACGGCAAACTTTTTGGAATCCGCGAAGTTGCCGGGATTGATCCGCACCTTGTCCACCCAGAGCGCGGCCTCCAGAGCGGCTTCCGGCTTGAAATGGATGTCAGCGACGAGCGGGACCGTGCAGCCGGCGCGGCGGAGCCCGGCGCGGATGTTCCCGAGGTTTTTCGCGTCGTTGACCGTGGGGGCGGTGATCCGGACGATCTCGCATCCGACCCCGACGAGGCCGAGCGTTTCCTTCACGCAGGCCGCGGTGTCCATCGTGTTGCTGGTGAGCATGGACTGGACCCGGACCGGGTTGCCGCCGCCGACGGCGGTTGTCCCGATGCGGACCTCCCGGGTCGGGCGGCGTCCGGCAAACGGGCGATAGACCGGCTCCATGGGACTACTTGGATTTTTCCGCCACGGGCGGCTTCGGGCTGAAGATGTCCCCGACGTCGTAGAACGTCAGGTAGAGCATGAACCCGATCAGCGCCAGCGCGCAGCCGGTCTGCACGAACTCGAGCACCCGGACGTTGATCGGCTTGCGGCGGATCTTTTCGATGATCGCCAGCGTAATATGCCCGCCGTCGAGCACGGGGAAGGGCAGGAGGTTGAGCAGCGCAAGGTTGACGTTGATCAGAACGCTGAACGCGAGCGCGATCCGCCAGCCGTTTTCGTTTTCAAAGATCTGGTAGTAGAGCCGCATGATCCCGACCGGCCCGCTGAAGTGGGCGGCCTTGACGTCGGACTTCGAAGAAAAAAGCGCGTCAACCATCCGGAAGATGCTCGTCGCGGCGTCTTGGACCTGCGTGATCGGATCCGGATAGACAAGCGTCGTGCGTCCCCATTCGATTCCGAAATTCACGGGGTCGGATTTCGGCGACTCGGGCGGGAGCGGAAGGGTCAGGGAAACCGGCGCGCCACCCCGCTCGACCGCGACCGCAAGCGACCTGCCGCGGTTCGCATTCACGAATGTTCCGATCTCGTCGAGGTTGTAGATCGGCTCGCCGTTGATCCCGGTGATCAGGTCGCCGGATTGGAATCCTGCCTTGTCGGCAAGCCCTCCCCGGACGACGAAGCCGACTCCGGGCACGAGACGCGGTCCGACCTGGATCTCACGGAGAGAAGGACGACGCCAGTTCGAGGACTCGGGTTTTGTCCATCCGGTGGGGATCGTGATCTCCTGTCCGTCACGCTTGACGGTAAAGGCAATCGTAGCCCCTTCGCTGCGGACGATCCGCCACTTCACGCTGTCCGTCCCGCTCAGAAAATGCTTCACCGGTTGCCCGTCCACGGCGAGGATCTGGTCGCCGACGCGGAGCCCGGCTTTTTCCGCCGGCCCGCCCTCTTTCACATAGCCGATCGTCGTCGAGTCAAACTCACTCTGCGGCTTGCCGACAAACCACACGACGCAGGCCATGACGAATGCCAGGCCGAAGCTGAAGACCGGCCCGGCCGCCGCCACGATGATTTTGTCGAGCGGCTTGACCGGCGGAAGCTGGTCGCGCGACTGCTCGACCTTCCCCTCGAGCGCCTCCATCGGGGCAAGCTGGGGGATCGCCACGAACCCGCCCGCAGGAATCGAACCGAGACGGTATTCCACCCCGCCGATCGTTTTGCTCCAGATCGGCCTCCCGAACCAAATCGCAAATTTCTCGACGACGAGCCCGCGCCATTTCGCCGCCAAAAAGTGCCCGAGCTCGTGGACCACGATCAGCAGGTTGAAAATCAGAACGACCTCGAGGCAGATGAAGAGGAATTTGAGAATGACGAAAAACATAATGAGTGGAGAACCGTATTCCACGACCGGCCGCGAAGCAAGTTCATGGAAACACCGGCTCGCCGGGCAGGCTGAACTGGATTTCTCACGTCCACCTCAGACTGGGATATTCTTTGTCAGGGAGGAATCCTGCCGGGGCGATTTTTGCTCGGAGCTGCCGTGCTGCCAGCATGTGCTGCCAGCATGCTTGCCGCAGGGGGTTCGCTTCGGTATCGTTCCCCGGATGCGAAACCGGGCGTTCGAAGAAGCGAGAGGGATACTGTCTGTGTTGGGCGTTGGCTGGCTGTTTGCCTGGCTGTTCGCGCTGGTGCTCCCTTCGGTTGTGGCGGGGTTGGCGGCCGTTGTTCTTTCCATCGCGATCCTTTTCACCTTCTACTTTTTCCGCGATCCCGAGCGGGTGCCGGCCGCGGGTGACAGCCTTGCCGTCGCGCCCGCCGACGGTCTCGTGACCACAGTGGATGAAATTGAGGAAAAAGAATTTCTCAACGCGAGGGTCCGGCGCGTCGGCATTTTTCTTTCCGTTCTGGATGTCCACGTGAACAGATCCCCCATCGCGGGCGAAGTCCTGCACTCCGAACCCAAGCCCGGGCGGTTCCTCGACGCCCGCGACCCCGGTTCCTCGCTTTTCAACGTGAGCCGGTCGTGGGTGATTTCCGGGCCGGTGGGAACGGTGCTCGTGCGGCAGATCACGGGCGCGATCGCGCGGAGGATCTGCCCCTGGGCGGTCGTGGGCGACTCGCTCGCACGCGGCGAGCGGTTCGGCATGATCCGCTTCGGCTCCCGCACCGAAATCCTCGTCCCCATGGATTCCGAAATCCTCGTCCAACCCGGCGACCACGTCCGCGGGGGAGAAACCCCCGTCGCCCGCATGCCGCCCCCACCAAAATGAGCGAACCCAACGAGCCAAAAATCTACCTCCTGCCGAACCTGATGACCGCCGGCAACCTGTTCTGCGGGTTTGCAGCCGTGCTCAAGATCATCGAAGCCTCGGCCCTCGTCGCGCAAGATAAACCCACCGGAACCCTCTACCACGAGGCGATCGCCTTCATCCTCGGCGCCTGCGTTTTCGACCTCCTCGACGGCCGGCTTGCGCGCCTCGGCGGACATGAAAGCGCATTCGGGCGGGAGTTCGATTCCCTCGCCGACATCGTCTCGTTCGGAGTCGCCCCCGCCCTGCTCGTCTATCAAATCGTCCTCCGCGATTTTCAAAAAACCGGATGGCTCATCGCGTTCTTTTTCCTCCTCTGCGGCGGCCTGCGCCTCGCCCGCTTCAACTGCACGTCCGCCGCCCCGGGCGAGAAGGCGGACAGGGATTTCCGGGGGTTTCCGATCCCTGCGGCCGCCGGGCTCATCGCCTCGCTGACCCTCTTCATGCTCTGGATGCAGGCCGATGAGCGCACGATCGGCCCCTGGAAATTTGCGCTCCCGGTGCTCCTTCTTTTTCTCTCGTTCATGATGTTCAGCCACTTCCGCTATCCCAGTTTCAAAGGCCTCAACTGGCGGACCCAGCGCTCGCTCCCCGCCTTTCTCGTCCTCATCGTCGTGCTTTCCTTCACCGCGATGAACTACCGCTGGATGCCGGCCGTCCTTTTCGTCGCGTTCCTCATCTACGGCTTCGTCCGTCCGTTCATTTCCAAGGCCATCCAAAAAGAAATCGAAGAGGAAGACCCCGATCCCAAAGAGACCCCCTGAGCTTGAGTCCCCGAACATTTCCCGAGACGGTTAAAATCCGTTCCCGCGCCTACTTCCAACTGAGCGCGCGCAGTCTGGAAGCGGCTTCGAGGGCGTTTGCGCGGCTGTTGAACGCGGAGATCCGGAAGTAGCCCTCGCCGGCGGGACCGAATCCGCCGCCCGGGGTGACCACGACGTTCGCCTCGCCGAGGGCCTTGTCGAAGATCTCCCAACTGGTCATCCCCTGCGGGCCGCGCACCCAGATGTAGGGGGCGTTCGTGCCGCCGTAAACCGCGAGCCCGCAATCGCGGACCGCCCCGAGCAGAATCGCGGCGTTCCCCATATAGTGCCCGATGAGGGCGGCGACTTCCGCCCTGCCTTCCGGCGAGTAGAGCGCAGCGGCTCCGCGCTGGGTGACATAGCCGACCCCGTTGAATTTTGTGCTGAACCGCCGGTTCCAGAGCGGGTGGAGCGGGCGCTTTTCACCGAATGATGTCGCGCATTCGAGATCTTTCGGCACGACGGTGAACGCGCACCGGACCCCGGTGAAGCCCCCGTTTTTTGAAAAGCTGCGGAACTCGACCGCGCATTTTCTGGCGCCGGGGATTTCGTAAATCGAATGCGGGATCGCGGGATCTTTGATGTAGGCCTCGTAGGCGGCGTCGAAGAGAATGACCGCATCGTTCGCGAGCGCGTAGTCCACCCATGCGGTGAGCTGCTCGCGAGTGGCCGTGGCCCCGGTCGGGTTGTTCGGATAGCAGAGATAAATGATGTCGGCTTTTTCGCGCGGCACGGACGCCACAAATCCGTTTTCCGCCGTGCAGGGCAGGTAAACGAGCCCTTCGTAAAGCCCCGCGTCACTGCCGGTGCCGGTGTGGCCGGCCATGACATGGGTGTCCACATAGACCGGATAGACCGGGTCCATGACGGCGATCCGGTTGTCGTCGCCGAAAATGTCCAGGATGTTCCCGCAATCGCACTTCGAGCCGTCGGAAACAAAAATTTCGTCCTCCGCGATGCCGCACCCGCGGTAGTCGTTCTCCGCGATCGCGTGGCGGAGGAATTCGTATCCCTGCTCGGGGCCGTATCCGCGGAACGACTCGCGGGAGCCCATTTCATCCACCGCTTCGTGCATCGCCCTGCGAACCGAGGAGGGGAGCGGCTCGGTCACGTCGCCGATCCCGCACCGGATCAGCCGGGCGGCGGGGTTTGCATCGGTGAAGGCTTTGACCCGTCGGTTGATCTCGGGAAACAGGTAGCCGGCTTTCAGCTTGAGGTAGTTGGAATTCAGGCGGGCCATTTGTCAGAAGACAAGGAGATTAGGAGACAAGGAGAGAAAGGCAAGCCGCTCTGGAGCGCGGAGGGAAACACGAAAAATCGGAATGGGCTCCAGGCCGCCAAACTTCATTTATGTGCATGTGCCGGAGCTTGCCCCACGCAAACGATATTCCGCCATGTCCTCTGAGGCGGTGGGTGTCATTAAATTGGAATCTCGAGGTGACATCAGATATCGAAATCCTGCCGTGTTGATAAAATAATTGCCGGGATACATTCCCAATTTTTCCATGATTGAGGAGCGTTGCGTTTTGGCTTTCTCGTCCCCCTTGTCCAAGAAAATCCTATTGAACAATATTCCGTCTAAAAATGAAACGTAATGCACATCCTGACACTCTTCAGCCTGAGCAAGAAAATCAATTATTTCCGTAATCTGTTTGTTTTGCCCACCGCCAAACTCTTTCATGTGTTTGTGCTCTACAATCCAGAATTGCCTCTTTGTATTGATAAGAAAATCCGGCCGCTTATTTTCGTGACTTGGTCCCCACCTGAAAGAGAGTTTTCTTCTTGAGAGAAACGAGCCAAACAATGCCCGCGCGTCACTGTCAGGAAGAATTACTGTATTATTAGAGTTTTCAAAACCCTCCAGATCGGTTCCTTGATAGGGAATGATTTGGAACTCGCGCAGCATTTTCAAAACTTTCTCCTGGCCCTGCCCGCCGTTTCGTTTGTGAGCAAAAGAATCGGCCTGGACTTGTAATGTGGCATCCGAATATCCGTGTGTGGAGTAAAGGGTGTGCCGGGATTTTATATAGCTTTTCGCCATCTCCAGAACGAATCTAATTCGATCTTCCGCACGCAACTGCCTGTAAATTGAGAAGCTCACATCGTTCACCGCCCAGTAGCTCGTAAACTCGGAGTAGTTGATGCCCGTTGTTGTCAACGCGTCAACTATCTCGGCGGCTAATTTCAGCTCAGCCTCCTGTTCTCCCTTGCCGCTCAAAGCCTCAAGGGCAGTTATATTGCGTCGCACCAGCGCGTTTGCCTTCTGTAGCGAGTTCGGCGCGTCCTTGTCGCGGCTGATAATCAGCTTCTGGGCGTTTTTGCTGTAATAAGAATCAAAAAAAGGCTCGGGATTCTGTTTGCAATACTCCAGGAGCTCGAGGTTTTTCATGCAAATAAAAGTTGTTGTTTGGCGGCAGGAACTTCTCGCGCTCCTCCGATTGCAAGCAGGGCCTGCTCCAAAATTGCGCGGGCTGTCGAATAATCCAGCCGCCGCCTTCTGGAGCCGGATTTGATGTTGCCTTTGAAGGGTGACAGCGAGAGCCCGAATGTGTTCTCGCGATACCGCGCGAGGATTCTATTGGCCTCCCGGCAAACCCCGTCAACATCCTCGTTCCGCATCTTCGGAATTTCCACAAATGTCAGGAGGCGGCTGGAAACCTTGATCCCGGCAACGTCGTAATCCAAATCGCCGCGCGGCATGAATGCGATGGGCTTGTCGGGCGATGGCATATCGACCGCACGAAGCCCGATCCGTCCCTCCGGAACGTTAAAACGGATGTCATCCGTCCGCTTCGGGCTCAGGCGATAAGAATTCAACTGCGAGAGCGTCATGACTTTCGTGTCGTCGGAAAAGATTTCCGTGTCCCATTGGGATTTCTGGTCGAAGCAGACCACGCAGACAGGGGTTTCGGTATCTGAAAACGGGTTGTCGTGCAGCACCGTCACCGACACGGCATGGCGTAGATCGTAGCCGCTGTTGAGCAATGTTTCCGGAACAATGGCGACCACCTGCTCGCAGGCGACAAGGCACCGGTCGAGCGCGACCTGATACAAATCATCGCGTCCGGACAGGCGATAATACGCCTCGACCTGCTCCAGCACGCCTTTCCGTTTCGCGCTGTAGTTTGCAAGGTAAGGGGGATTCGTGACGATCATTCCGCCGGAAAGCCGGGGGATGGATTTCAGGCTGTCGTTTCGCGGCCATTGATCCCCTTGGATGTCGAACCCCTGGATTTGGCAGCCCGTCAGGTTTTTTGATACGCGGAGGAGGTCGCCGGTGCCGGCAAACGGATCGAGGACGACTTCAGGATTCCGACTTTGGATAAAATCCGCGATCTG
>JBAXTX010000220.1:0-2052 GCA_037129975.1 Verrucomicrobiia bacterium
ACCGGGCCGGAGGTCGTGACGGCGGCGGAATGCGACTCCGTCGTGAAGGTGAAAGTCGGCCCCGCGCTGCCGCCGCTCGCGCCGACCCAGCCGCCGAGCATCCTGGTGGAGAAGTCCCCAGCCGAAAAACCGGCAAAGCTTTCGGCTGCGGAGCAGGCAAGGCTTCAGCTGGTGGATCTCTCCGAGGCGTACAACATCCGGGCGGAGGAGCTGACGAGCACGCCCCTGCTATTCGACAACCGCCAGACCCCGATGACATTGGCGGACTGGTGGAATAATCCGCCGCTCACCATGCCGCCGACTCCGCCGCAAATTGAGGCGGGAAACGGCGTGCGCTTCCTGATGGCCGGCCGGCCCGACGGCGTGGCGGCCGCCAACGCGCCCAAGAGTCTCGTGGCGCTCACGAGCTGGCGGCCCTATCCCTGGCCAGCCGGCGTGACGATCCCGATCGGTAAACCCTGCGAGAAGGTCTGGCTGTTATTGCAGAACTACGTCCACCCCTCCAAGTGCTACGTGCCCAATGGCGAGGTGATCCTGCATTACGCGGACAAGAAAACGGCAACCACGTCGCTGATCCCGCCCTATAACCTGGATTGCTATTACCAGCACTTCAGCCGCGAGGGGGTCCAGGTGCCTCTGGGACAGTATAATCTCAAGAAAGCGCCGGACACCGCCAAGCTCTGCCACGCCGATGCGCTGGCGATCCCTGCAGATCCGGCCCGCGTGCTGGAGTCAGTGGAACTGCGCGCCACCTGCAGCGAAGGGATCATTGGTTTGGCGGGCATGAGTGTGCTCGTGTCGCAGCCTTGAGGAGGAAATTTATGAACATCACAAAATATGTAATTATACTGAGTGGCCTGCTCTGCGCCGGCCGGCTGTTGGCCGCCGACTCCGTCGTCACGGCGAGTGCCCATTCGAAGCCCAATATCGTACTGATCCTGGCGGACGACCTGCGGCCCGACTGCATCGGTGCGCTGGGCAATCCGCACATCCGCACCCCCAACCTCGACCGGTTGGTGAAGGGAGGAGTGAGCTTCAACAACTGCTATGTCATGGGCAGCAGCGCTCCCGCGGTCTGCACGCCCAGTCGCGTCATGCTGATGACCGGCCGCAGCCTCTTCAACTTGCCGCTGGACGCAGGCCGGAAGGACAACAATCCATCAGTACCGGTGGATTTTCAGATGTTGCGCGCCGCCGGCTATGACACGCTCTACCTGGGCAAAGGCGGCAACACCTACAACCCCGGCTGCCGGACGGCCGATCGCTGGGAGTTTTTCTCGGAGGTGTTTTCTCCGAAGAACAAGGACTACGCGCCCGGCAAAGTGGTGGCATATCTGCGTGAGCCGGAGCGGGCCAAGCGTCCGTTCTACATTGATTTTGCGATCTCGGTGCCGCACGATCCGCTCGATCCTGCGCCGGAAGACTTGGCGCTTTACCAGGGGGATAAGCTTCCGCCCCTGGCCCCCAACGCCTTGGCCAGCCATGCCGCATTTGCGGGCTTTAACCTGCGCGACACTAACAACCGTGGCTATGGCGTGCGAACCGTCCGCGGCGGCATCACGAGTCATTCCTCGCCGGAGGAGATGCGACAAGCGCTGGCGGCTTATTACGCGGTGATCACCGGCTACGACAAGCAGGTGGGGAAAATCCTGGACGAGCTGGACCGCAGCGGCCTGGCCAAGAACACCCTCATTATCTTTGCTTCCGATAATGGCCTATCGCACGCCGACCACGGCCTGATCCACAAGCAGAGCCTCTACGAGACGGACAACCGGGTGCCGTTGATCCTCTGCGGGCCGGGCATCCCGCAGGGGCAAACGCGGGACACACTGGTCTATCTGTCGGACACACTGCCGACCATGCTGGAGTTGGTCGGGGTACCGGTACCGGCGACGATAGAATCAAAGAGTTTCGTTGCCTGTCTTGCGGATTCCGCGCGCATCCACCGGCGCAACATCTACATGGCCTACCGGCGGGAAATCCGCACCTTCCGCGACGCCCAGTACAAGCTGGTGCTGTACAACGTCGCCTTCAGCCAGGCGCGGTATGTGC
>JBAXTX010000221.1:0-2009 GCA_037129975.1 Verrucomicrobiia bacterium
TCTTCCAGTGCGGCACGGGCCAGCTCCAAATCACGCAAATCTTCCATGAGCTTCGTGAAGTCCTCCCTCTGTAATTTTTCCACAGCATCTTCAATCTCGGCAACCGTGCTCATGAGCAGAGGATACCCGCACAACCTCGCGGAGCAACAAAAAAACAGGAATGGCAAGATGCCATCGGATGGCCGTTGTCAACACCATCACGGGCGCATGATTTCCGGATCGCCAGGGCGATGAAAGGCAAGGTTATTGTAAAATAATCGGTTCGACTTGCCGGGCGGCATGGGGCACAATCTGAAGCATGCCACTCGCCGCACGTCTCGCCCGGTTTGGTCCGGCTTCCGAATCTCTCACTGTTGCTGACATTCCCGGCCCCGGCCCCGGCCCGGACGAAGTCGTGATCGGGATGCTGGCGGCACCGGTCAACCCGGCTGACATCAATGTGATCGAGGGAACCTACGGCGATCTGCCCGCCCTGCCCGCCACGATCGGCAACGAGGGCGTGGGGCGCGTGGTGGAGACCGGCTCGAACGTCCGCCATCTGTTCCCCGGCCAGATGGTCCTTCCCATGGCCTTCGGGACCTGGTGCGCCCGGATGGTCGTCCCTGCGGCGGACGTCGTTCCGCTCCCCGACGGACTGGATCATTTCCAGGCCGCCATGCTGACAGTCAACCCGGCGACCGCCTGGCGGATGATGCACGATTATGTGAAACTCGAGCCCGGCGACTGGATCGTCCAGAACGCCGCGAACTCCGGCGTCGGCCGCGGGGTCATCCAGCTCGCCCGCGCGCTCGGGTGGAAGACATTGAACGTCGTGCGGCGCGAGTCGCTTGCCGGGGAGCTTCGCGCGGCCGGCGCGGATGTCGTGGTCGCCGAGGAGTGCGACCTGCGCAAGGAGTGCAAAACCCTCTGCGGGGGTGCCAGACCGCGGCTCGCGCTGAATGCGGTCGGCGGGCCGAGCGCGCTCAACATCGCGGGCGCGCTCGCCCCGGGCTCGACGATGGTCACCTACGGCGCGATGAGCAAACAGGCGCTCAAAATCCCGAACGGCCTCCTGATTTTTCAGGAGCTGAAATTCCAGGGCTTCTGGCTCAAACGCTGGAGGGAGAGAGCGGGGAATGCCGTGCGCCAGGAGACCTACGCCGCGCTGGCCGCGCACCTGAAAGCCGGGACGCTCGTCACGCCGGTGCACGCCGTATTCCCGCTCGCCCGCGCCGCCGAGGCCGTCGTGGCGGCGGGGCGGGAAATGCGGGGCGGCAAGGTGCTGCTCGATCTGGCGGCCTGAAATCCCATGATTTTCCGGCGCCTGGTCCTCAAAGGTTTCTCCAAGCTCAAGCACGGATCGCTCTCCGTCGTGCTTCCGGACTCGACGCGCCAAACTTTCGGCGGCCTTTACCAGGGCGTGCACGCGGAGATCCGGATTCTGGACGAAAGATTTTTCCGGCGCTGCGTGTTATTTGGCCCGATCGGATTCGCGGAAAGCTTCATGTCCGGAGAGTGGGAAACGCCGGATCTCACAAACGTCATCACCTGGTTCATCCTGAACTCCAGCAACGATGAGGCCTTGGGGAAGCGGTCCCCGGGCGGATCCGGGCTCTTCAACATCCTCAACGTCGCCAACCGCGCGATCCACAAACCGCATCCGAACAGCCTCCAAGAAAGCCGTGGGAACGACCACCCCGGCAACGACTTTTTCAAGCTCTGGCTCGATCCGACGATGACGTGTTCGAGCGGGTATTTCGACGCGCCGGAAACATCTCTCGAAGCCGCGCAAGTGCGCAAATACGACCATCTCTGCCACAAGCTTCACCTCTCGCCTTCGGATGAAGTGCTCGAAATCGGAAGCGGATGGGGAGGCTTCAGCATCCACGCCGCCCGGCACTGCCATTGCAAGATCACGACCGTCACCACCTCGGAAGAGCAATTCGCCGAGGCCTCCGCACGCATTCAAAAGGCCGGGCTCGCCGACCGGATCGAAATCCTGCTCTGCGATTACCGGACGATCCGCGGGC
>JBAXTX010000222.1:0-1974 GCA_037129975.1 Verrucomicrobiia bacterium
AAAAACAATCCATGGATAAAGCAAACCGGCAATTTGAAGACCTCGCCGAAAACGGCGATTGGCCGTTCGATTGGAGGACGTATTTCCAGGCCGTTTTGGACCATCTCTGGATCGTGATTCTTTGCCTCGTGCTGGGGGTGGCCGCCGCCGGCTTCCTGCTCCTCAAGCAGGAGATCCACTACAGCGCGCGGGCGGTGATCTTCCTCGAACAGGACAAGCAGCGCGTGCTGGGCAAGGGTGTCGAGTCTGTTGTGGATACCCAGATCCGTTCCATTGACATGGTCAACACCGTCGTGGAGACGCTCAAGAGCTATCCCTTCGCCCTGCGCGTTGCACAGCGCCTCCAGATCGGCAAGAACGAGGGGTTCCTGAAGGACGTCGGCAGCGAGAAGGAAATGCCGGACAAGCAGGCCGCGGGGGTGCTCCTGAAGATGGTCTCGGCCTCCTATCGCGAGGGCACACGACTCATTGATATTGTCGCCTCCACCCACAGCGGAGATTTGTCGGTGCTCCTTGCCGATGCCTATGCCACGGAGTATTTGCGCCTCGTCCTGGAGCAGAGGACGACGGCCACGCGCTCGGCCGGGCAGTTCCTGGTCGAGGAGGCCGGACGGCTCGGCGCCAAGATGCGGGTCTCGGAGGAAGCGCTCCAGAGTTTCCGCGAGCGCGAGCGGGCCGCCTCGCTGGAGACCATGCTGACCCAGTCCCAGGCCCATGTCAGCTCCCTCATCGCGGAGAGCTTCGCGGCGGAAAAGCGACTCAAGGAGATGGAGAACGACCTGAAAATCGCGGATGAAAAAGCCTCCGATGCCGACCTTCTGCTCCAGCTTCCCAGCATTGCCAACCATCCCGCCATCGCCACTCTCAATACGGCCATCGAGGCCCAGAAGAGTGAAATGGATTTTCTCTCCCAGCGCTACCTGCCCGATCACCCGCTCTTCACCACCGCCACCAATCGGCTCCAAGTGCTGCTCCAGAGCCGCAGGGACGCCCTGTCATCCACCATCACACAGATCAAGGCCCAACGTGACGAACTCCGCAGCCAGATCGTCACGCTCACCGCCTCACGGGCGGAGGCCGAGCAGAACCTTCTCGCCATCACCGGAAAATCGGTGGAATACAACGCCATCAACCGCGATCTCCAGACCAGCAAGGCGCTCTACGAA
This sequence comes from Verrucomicrobiia bacterium, assembly GCA_037129975.1. Lineage (GTDB taxonomy): Bacteria > Verrucomicrobiota > Verrucomicrobiia > Chthoniobacterales > Terrimicrobiaceae > QYQL01. Next base: position 1,167 of record JBAXTX010000222.1, read on the forward strand.
GCTGTCATCAACCGCCTCAACGAGGTGGACCTCACGAAGGGGCTCTCGGAGGAATCGATCCGCATCCATGAGTCCGCGCTCGGCGCATCCCCGGTCCCCGTGCCCTATGTCAAGTTTTTCGCGCTCGGAATCTTTGGAGGTCTGGGACTGGGCGTCGCGCTGGCCATCGGACTCAACGCCCTTGATCCCTCCTTCCGCACGGTCGAACAGTCCGAGAAAGAGACCGGCCTCAGAGTGATTACCGCCATCCCCTTCCTGAAGAAGAAAAATCCCGGCCTCATCACCGCTTCGGATCGCGACAGCGTCGTCGCGGAGGCCTTCCGCACCGCCCGGACCTCGCTCGCTCTTGCGGGAGAGCGGGATCGAAGGAAGGTTTTTCTTTTCACGAGCGCCCTTCCCTCGGAGGGGAAAACGTTCTGCAGCGCGAATTTCGCGGTCGCGCTCACCCAGCAGGGCTTCCGAACTCTCTACATTGACGCCGACTTCCGAAAACCCAGTGTCTCGAAGCTTGTCTTTGGCGAGCATCTCAAGCCGGGTCTCAGCGACATCCTCCTCGGCCTCGCCACCCTGCAGGCCGCCGCCCGCAAATCCCCCATCGAAAACCTCACCGTCATCACCGCGGGCAGCCTGGCCCCCAACCCCGCCGAGCTCCTCGCCGAGGACACTCTCTCCAAATTTTTCCTCGAAGCACGCGGAGCCTACGACCGCATCGTCATTGACAGCGCTCCTCTCATCGCCGTCAGCGACACGCTCCACCTCGTCCGGCTCGCCGATGTCACCTGCCTCGTCATCCGCGCCCAGGCCACCC
>JBAXTX010000223.1:0-1954 GCA_037129975.1 Verrucomicrobiia bacterium
GTTTTATGCTCCCGAGCTGAAACGCCTGGCGGCCCGGCAGGTTGCCGAGGCGGACTGGTTTCATGGGCACGGGTTTTACGTGTGGTTGAATGCCTGGCTGGGCGGAGAGGCGCGGCGTCGGAAGAAGCCGCTGGTGTATCATCCGCAGGGTTTTTTGGATCCGTGGATTCTGGCGCGTTCGAGGAAGAAAAAGCGGATGGCGCATTGGTTGTTTGAGGACAGGAATTTTTCTTATGTCCAGTGGTGGCGGGCGGTTTCCGCGAAGGAGGCGGATCAGATCCGCGCTTATGGAATCACCGCGCCGGTGCATGTGATCCCGAATGGAGTGGATATTGCCGAGTGCGACGCGACGCGGGCGCCGGATGCGTTTGCGGATTGCCCGTGGGCGTGCCGCAAGCGTCCGAAACGCGTGCTTTTTCTTTCAAGGATCCACAAAAAAAAGGGTCTTGATCTGCTGGTTCCGGCGTGGGGGAGGCTGACCCGTGAGTTTCCCGACTGGGAGCTGGTCATTGTCGGACCTGATGAAGGCGGATATCAGGCAATTGTCGAGGGGCTCATCCGCTCGCAGGGGTGTGGCGGGACATGCACGGTATGTCCGGCAGTTTCCGGTGCCGAAAAACATGCCCTGCTCGACACCGCGGATTTGTTTGTCCTGCCGTCGTATTCCGAGGGATTTCCCATGGCTGTGCTCGAGGCGGCCGCCCACCGGCTTCCGGTCGTCATGACCGATGAATGCAACTTCCCGGAGCTCGCCACAGCCGGAGGCGCATGGGAATGCACGGCCGGTCTGGAGTCGCTTACGGCCGCCATGCGTGAAGCCCTGTCCTGCGATGAAACCGAACGAGTAGAACGCGGGCGAAGGGGACGGGAACTGGTCGCCGCAAAATATTCCTGGGACCAGGCGGCTTGCGCGCTTCGCGCACAATGTTGAATTTTGGATGAGGAATTTTGAATGAGAAAGCGAAGAAGTCGTCAGTTGGCGCGCTTTGCGCGAATGCGAAATGGAAGAGAAGAGGTTTATCCGCAGATTCAAGGGATTTACGCAGATAAGGGCGGTTTCCCTTGACAACTTGGAGAGAGGCATCATGATGCTTTTATGCGAACCACACTGACGATTGACCCTGATGTTGCGGCCAAAGCGCGGCGAGCCGTGTCCCAAACCGGCCTGCCGTTTAAGGCGGTGATCAATCAGGCGCTGAGAGTTGGAATCGAGGCGGTGCTCGCTCCGCGTCCGGCCCGATCCTACCGCACAATTCCCCGACCGATGGGGCTCAAGCCCGGATTGTCTTACGATAATGTCTCCGAATTGCTGGCGGTGACCGAAGGGGAAACGCACGGATGATCTTTCCTGATGCGAACCTGCTGCTTTACGCGGAAGACAGCCTTTCAAAACACCATGAGGCGGCCCGTGACTGGTGGGATGCCGTGCTTGGTGCCAGCGACCCTGTGCATTTGTGCTGGCCGGTGTTGAATGCCTTCATTCGCATTGCCACCAATCCCAGGCTCCACGAACGCCCCCTTACGCCGGAGGAAGCGATCGGGCGGGTGGAGAGCTGGCTGCAGCAACCCTGCGTCAGCGTCATCAGTCCGACAGAAAACCATTGGCCTCTTTTTCAATCGCAACTCATGGAGTCCGGAGCTTCCGGGAATCTGGTTTCGGACGCCCATCTTGCTGCTTTGGCAATCGAACATGCTTGCACGCTGTATTCCTCCGATCAAGACTTTGCAAAGTTTCCCGCGCTCCGTTGGATCAACCCCCTGAAAGACAGCGCAGCAGGCAGTTTGAGCGCTTCGCGCGAATTGGAAATGCGAAAGGCTGAAACAGGATGAAAACAGAGATCAAAAGGCAGTTGGCGGATGGAAACCGCGGAATGCCCCAATCCTTACGCTCACAAACCGTAGAAGCGGCATCTTGCCGCTTGGATGCTTTCTCCAAGCGGCGGGACGCCGCTTC
>JBAXTX010000224.1:0-1927 GCA_037129975.1 Verrucomicrobiia bacterium
CGAGGAAGGTGACCGTGAGGATGCCATCCGCGCCGATGAGGACTTCGGCCTGCTCGGGCGGTTGGCCGATCAGCTTGCCCTGGTTGGGGCCGGCTTCGGGTTTTTCGGCCTGTGCGGCCGCGGTGACGACGAGCCCCGCGACAAGCGCGAGGAAGTAGGATTTAAGCGATGGATTCATTTTGTTTGTTGGTTTTGTTTCTGGATTTCTCCGCGCGGGCCTCCATCCAGTCGTAGAGGACGGGAAGAAGAATGAGCGTGAGAAAAGTGGATGAGAGGACGCCGCCGATGACGACGGTGGCCAGCGGTCGTTGGACCTCGGCCCCTGCGCCCGACGCGATCGCCATGGGAAGAAACCCGATCGCCGTCGTCAGCGCGGTCATCAGCTTCGGGCGCAGGCGGGTGAGAGTTCCGTCAACCACCGCCTGTCGCAGGCCGGCGCCCTGCCTCCGCAGTTGGTTCATAAAGCTGATGAGCATGATTCCATTGAGCACGGCGATGCCGGAGAGCGCGATAAATCCGACGCCCGCGGAAATCGTGAACGGCATCCCCCGGAGCCACAGCGAAAAGATCCCGCCGGTCACCGCAAGCGGCACGCAGAGAAAAACGAGCGCGGCCTGCCGGAGCGAGCCGAAGCTGAGGAAGAGAAGGGCAAAGACCAGCACGAGCGCGGACGGCACGACAACCATGAGCCGCTGGCGCGCTTTGATGAGGTTCTCAAACTGCCCGCCGAACTCGAAATAATATCCGTCGGGCAATGCCAGATCCTTGCGAAGCCTTGCCGTCGCCTCTTTGACAAATCCTTCCGTGTCGCGGCCGGTGAGATTGATCAGGAGGGAAACCCGGCGCTGGTTGGATTTGCGGTTGATCGTGCCGATCTCGTCCACGACCCTGACCTCCGCGACCTCGCCCAGCGTGATGAGTCCCCCGTTGGCGAGACGGAGCGGCAGCCGGGAGAATTCCGCGGCCTTCCTGCGCTGGTCCTCGGCCAGCCGCACGACGATCTCGTAGCGCCGGTTGCCATCAATGAGCTGCCCCGCCACCTTCCCGCCGAGCGCGTGGGAGACCACGCGGTTGATCTCGTCCCCGTGGACGCCGAACCGCTCAAGGGCGTCCCTTTTCGGCACGATCTCGATCATCGGCTGGCGACCCATCGCCTCGAACTCCACGTCGCCTCCGCCCGGGACGCGGTTCAGGACGTCGCGCGCCCGCTTCGCCAGCTCATCGAGTTTTTCAAAGTCGTCCCCGAAAATCTTGAGCGAAAGATCCGCGCGGGCGCCCGCCATGATCTCATTGAAGCGGAGCTGGATCGGCTGGGTGAAAAGCAACGACTGTCCGGGCGCATTCCGTGTCAGGGACTCGCGCATCAGGACGATCAGCTCCGGCTTCGTGATCGTCCGGCCATTCACCCTGCGCCACTCGTTTTGCGGTTTCAGCATGACATAGGTGTCGGCAACATTCGGCCCCATCGGGTCCATCGCGATCTCCGCCGTGCCAATCCGGGAAAAAAGATCGGCGATCTCGGGAAATCCCGCGAGAAGCAGGCGCTCGGATTTTTTTTGGAGCTCGAGCGAGGCCTCGAGGCCGACGCTTGTGCTGCGGATCATTTGAAGCGAGATCGTGCCCTCGTCGAGCTGGGGAAGAAATTCCGCTCCGAGGCGGGAGAAGACAAAAACGGACAGCAAAAAGATTCCGGCGGAAGCGGCGACGACCGCCCGGCGATGGTGCAGCGCGAAAGCGAGCAGGGGGGTGTAGAGAGCCTTGAAAAACCGAACGCTGAAGTTGTCCTTCTCGGCGATGTGTCCGCCCAGGAAGTAGGAGCAGAGAACCGGCATGAGAGTCAGCGACAAAGCCAGCGCGCCGACGAGGCAGAAAATCACGGCCAGCGCCATCGGCTGGAACATCTTCCCCTCGACGCCCGTGAGGCTGA
>JBAXTX010000225.1:0-1915 GCA_037129975.1 Verrucomicrobiia bacterium
TTTTGGAGGTTCTTTTCGGCGTTGGCTTTGGCGGTGGCGAGGCCCTCAAACGCTTCGTCGAGCAGTCCGACGATCCGCTGCTGTTCGGCGAGCGGGGGCAAATGAACCTCAATTCCGGCGATGGTTGGCAAGTTCAGCGACGGATACGCATGGTCTTGAACGAGGTCTTGCGCCGCGACGGTGGACAAGAAATAGAGAAGGAATCTCGGATGCGCCTGCTTCTCATCAGCCACGATGGTTGCGAGGTGACTCGAAACGCAGCCCTCGACTCCGAGCATGACGCGATGATTCAAGAACGTGGACGCTCCGCTTTTCGGAAACAGAATCGTTCCCGGAGCGAAACGACGGAGACCTTTCACTCCTTTGTCATTCAAATAGTCGGTGGATTCCGCGATGTCTCCGAATCGGACGCGGCCAGCATCAGCCGTTCGGAAAAACGGAATCGTGCCGTCCTCGAACAAGGCTTCTTCTTGTGGAGCAGAATTGCCTGCGCCGACTACGGCAACATCGCCCAGCGTCTTTGTCTGCCACCCCTTCTTCACAGCAGCGCCCCTTCGGCTCCGCAGGCCGCCAGCGCGCAACGCGCGAGGGGAGGCATGGGTGAGAGGGGAGGCATGGGAATTATGGATTTTGGTTTCCCCCATATTTCTCATTGCTCCTCTTATTCCCATTTCTGCTGGCGAGGCGGGCCTTGAACATGCGCTCGCGGAGGCCGCCCTGTTCGAGGAAATCCTTTTCCAGCCGGCGGAGTTGCTGGTCGAGCAGGTAGTTGGTCTGGTGAATCAGGCAGATCGCGATGTTGGCGACCACTTCCGGCGGGCGAGTCTCCGCAAACTCGCGATAAAGCTCATAGGTCTGCAGGGTTTTGCGACCCAGTCGGCGGACGAAGAGGGCTTCCTTGGAATCCTTGTCCCAGATGGCGTGGTCGCGCACGCGGAGGTAGTCGCGGTAGTCGGCGAGCAGTTCTTCGAGGCTGGCCCGGCCTACGTTGGTGAGTTTGATCTCGGTTTCCTTGGAGGTGAGGGCGGCTTTGCTGCCTTCGAGGATGTTCTGTTTGCCGGAGCGGGCGGACTGGATCATCTGGTCCACGGTGCGGTCGCCTTTGGCGAGATACTGGTGGGCAAAGCGGAAGGTGAGGTCGTAGATGACTTCGGCTTTTTGGTAGGAGAGGAGGGTCTGGTAATCGCCGCGCGGTGGAATGATGGGATGGGAGGAATGGGAATCAGGGGAGTCCTGTTTCCCATCACTCGCATTATTCTCATTTTCCCCGTCTTTCTTCATAGCAGGTTCCTGATTCCAGCCAGCACTTCCGCGCTCTTCGCGCCTCCGCGTGAGCCCCTCCGTTGCCATCCTACTCATCGCCTGCCCCCCGGATCTGTTTCGCGCTGGCCGGCGGGAGGTAATTTTCTCTGGTGACGACGCGTTTGCCGGTCTTGGATTCGAGTTCGAGGCGTGCCCGCTTGGCGATCTTGCCACCGGTTTTTGCAGCGGTCTGGTTCTCGGCCATGCCGGTGGCGTCGGAGGTCTCGGCAATTTGGCGAGTGGAGAGTTCCGCGAGGGCGGTGAAGATGAGTTCCGCCTCGCTCATGTGATCGCGCAGGTTCTGGGATCTCAGCCCCTTCAGATCTTTGTGGGCCTTCACGCTGACGCCGCTCCATTCCTGATGGATGATATTCGTGAGGATCGCAAACCCCTCTCCTTTTTCGACCTCATGCCCGGCCCGGTAGTCGGTGAGCTTGTTGCGGGTTTCCTGCCCGGTCATGCGCTGCTGGATCCATTTCTCGCTGCGGCCATGTTTCTGCCAAGTGACGCGGGCGCGTTCGAGGGCCAGTGCGGGATCCGACATTTCCTGCATCCGCTCGTAGCCGGTCTTGGCGAGCCAGAGCTTGATCGGCTCGGCCTTCGGGCTGGGCAC
>JBAXTX010000226.1:0-1837 GCA_037129975.1 Verrucomicrobiia bacterium
TCGTGCCGGGGGATGACATCAAACGGAAATTCGGGATTCTCTTCCGCGAGTGGGAACCGTTTGTCAGCGGGCTCCGGTAGCTGGCGCGTGAAGCCGTTTGCTGTCCCGCTTTGGAGAGCGTTGAGCCGCGAGGGCGGCTGCATCTGGCAGACGAAAAAAATCCGAAAAAACTTGGGGCAGGACAGTCTTTGTCTTTTTTCGTGTGATACGTTCGCGCGAAATGAGAGCCATTCTGTTCCTTTTTGCCGCGATCCTCGCCGGGTGCGCCACGCCATCCCCCAGATACCTGCGTCATCTCATGGGCCAGCTCACCGCCTCGTGAGCCACCGCGTATTCCGTCGCCTCGACATCGCACAGGCAAGCCGCCTTGCCGCCACCCTCGGAAAGACTCTGCTCCCTGCATCCGACTACTCGCTCGCAGAGGTTTTCAAGCAGGCTGTATTTTCGCGCCTGCTGGAGCGGCACCATTATCTGAGCCATCGCGGCACGGTCGGGGAAAACATGCAGTATTTCGTCTCCGACCGGCAGGGCAATCCGCTGGCCTGCGTTTTGTTTGGAGCGGCGGCATGGCAGTGCCGGGCACGCGATGCGCACATCGGATGGGACCACTCATGCCGCTGTCCAATGCAAACACTGGAGCAAGTGGAAATGCGGCCCCGCAGTTGTCCGGGAATTGATCGGCTCCATGGTTCACGAAAATACTCCGCAGGGTTTTCTTGTTTGTCGGAGCGCGACAGAGGAAGCCAAATCGCTTGCCGCATCACACCGGATTCGAATCATCGAACGGGATGGGCTTGTTGAACGAATCGAGGAGGCGACAGCCCAGCGCGACGGACTTGTCGGCATGGCGCTATTCCATCCGCCGAAACTCTGCCCGAAGTGCGGCGCGGACATGGTTCTCCGCACAGCCTCAAAGGGAAGAAATCCGGGTGAGGAATTTTGGGGCTGCTCTACTTATCCAAAGTGTCGTCAGGTTTTGAAAATTTGAGCGCATGCCGTTGACTCCGCGCCCTGGGGATGCCCCGACTCCGATTCCGCGACAAACGATCCCCGTCCCGCCTGGAGGCCAGGTTCGCCCTCCTCTGGCGAGCGGCAAACGGCCCGGGGCTTGAGTCGGAACTTGTATTCCAACCCGGTCGCCGTTGCCGGGCCGACTTCGCCCACATCCCGAGCCACACGCTGATCGAGGTCGGGGGCGGCATTTGGATTCACGGCCGGCACAATCGGGCGGAGGGATTCCTGGCCGACATCGAAAAATACTTCGAGGCGGCACTTTCTGGTTGGACGGTCTTGCGGGTCTCGGAACGCCAGCTCACGCTTGAATCCGTGGAGCGGATCGTGCGGTTCGTCTTGGCCCAAACCCGGCCCGCAGCCTGATTATATCGGGCAGGTCAGTCATTTTCCTGTTGCATTAGTCCTTCAATTTGATTCTAACTCCCGCTTCAAAACATGGACATATCACACATTACAAGCCACTCGCTCCGCAGTCTGCTCAGTCTGACGGAGAGGAAAGACGAACTCCTACAGGGCATCGAAGAGGTTCACGCCGAAATCATCAGAACCCTCAAAGGAGGGGCCGTCGGAGTTGTCGAGATCCTCACATCACAACCCGCAATCGCACGGACAGCACCGGCAGCAAAACCGGTTGCCGTCGCGCCGGGTAAAACCGTCAAGCCAGCCAAGGCCAAAAAGCGGACAATGAGCCCCGAGGCCCGCGCCCGCATCTCTGCCGCCACGAAGGCACGCTGGGCCGCCCGTCGCGCAGGCAAAAGCAAAGCGAATGTTGCTCCCAAGGCAGGCAAGCCCGCCAAGGTGAAAAAGAAAGGCGGCATCACTC
>JBAXTX010000227.1:0-1830 GCA_037129975.1 Verrucomicrobiia bacterium
ACGAGACGCCGAGCCGGCATCCGCGGTGGCCGAGCATCGGGTTGAACTCGTGGAGGTCTTTGACACGCTGCGCGATCTTGTCGGTGCTGACGCCAAGCTTCTGGGCGAGGGCGTTCTGCGAGCCGTGGTCGTGTGGCAGGAACTCATGGAGTGGTGGATCGAGGAAGCGAATCGTGGCCGGGTGGCCCTTGAGCGCCTTGAAGATGCCGGTGAAGTCCTCGCGCTGATACGGGAGGAGCTTGGCCAGGGCGGCTTTGCGATCGTCGGTCTTCTCGGCGAGGATCATCTCACGCATCACGTCAATGCGGTCTCCCTCGAAGAACATGTGCTCGGTGCGGCAGAGGCCGATGCCCGTCGCGCCGAACGCGATCGCGTTCTCGGTCTGCTCCGGATTGTCGGCGTTCGTGCGGACCTCGAGGCGGGCAACTTTCGAGCACCAGTCCATGAGCTGCTTGAAATCCTTGAACTTCTCGGTCTTCCGCGCGGCCTTGTCGCCGTGGAGAAGTCCGGTGATGATCTCGGACGGGGAGGTGGGAACCTGGCCGGCATAGACGGTGCCTGCCGTGCCATCAATCGAGAGGAAGTCGCCTTCCTTGAAGGTTTTGTCCGCCACGGACACGGTTTTATTTTCGTAGTCGATGTGGAGCGCGGAAGCGCCGCAGATGCAGACTTTGCCCATTTGGCGGGCGACGAGCGCCGCGTGCGATGAGACTCCGCCCCTGGCCGTGAGGATGCCCTCGGCGGCGATCATGCCGCGGAGGTCTTCCGGCGAGGTTTCCGTGCGGACGAGAAGGACTTTCTCCCCCTTGCCGGCGGCGGCGGCGGCGCGCTCCGCGTTCAGATAGATTTTTCCCGAGGCCGCGCCCGGGCCGGCGGGAAGCCCACAGGCGAGGAGCTTGGCTTTCTTGATCTCGGCGACGTCGAACACCGGGGCGAGCAGTTGATCCAACTGGTCGGCCGGGTTGCGCTGGATCGCGGTCTTCCAGTCAATGAGCTTTTCCCTGACCATGTCGGTCGAGAACTTGAGCGCGGCCATCGCCGTGCGCTTGCCGTTCCGGGTCTGAAGCATGAACAGCTTGCCTTCCTGGATCGTGAACTCGAAGTCCTGCACGTCCTTGAAATGCTTCTCGAGCGTCTGGCGGACTTTTTCCAATTCGGCGTTCGGCTTCGGCATCTGCTTCTTGAGGAGCGCGACAGGCTCGGGCGTGCGGACGCCGGCCACGACATCCTCGCCCTGCGCGTTGATGAGGAACTCGCCGTAGAATTCCTTGGCGCCATTGGCCGGGTTCCGGGTGAACGCGACGCCGGATCCGGAATTTTCACCGGTGTTTCCAAAGACCATCGCCTGGACGTTGACGGCCGTGCCCCACTCGGAGGGAATGTTGTATTTCCGGCGATAGACGATCGCGCGGTCATTCATCCAGGAGCCGAACACGGCGCCGACCGCGCCCTGGAGCTGATCCCAGGGATTCGCGGGGAAGCTCTTTCCGGTGCGCTCTTTGACGAGGGCCTTGAACCGCTTGACGAGCTCGCGCTGGTCATCGGCGGTGAGTTCGCTGTCCACGATGTCGGCATGGTGTTTCTCGTGCTTGAACCCGTGGATGACGGTCTCGAAGGGATCGTGATCCTCGCCTTCGCGCTTCTGGACGCCGAGAACGACGTCGCCATACATCTGGACGAACCTGCGGTAGCAGTCCCACGCGAAGCGCTCGTTCTTTGTCGCGTTCGCGAGAGCGGACACGGTCTCGTCGTTGAGCCCGAGGTTGAGGATGGTGTCCATCATGCCCGGCATCGAGTCGCGGGCGCCGGAGCGGACGGCGAGGAGGAGCG
>JBAXTX010000228.1:0-1809 GCA_037129975.1 Verrucomicrobiia bacterium
CCATACTACCAGAGCGTTGCGCCGATTTCACCTCATCTCAACTGCGGAAATTAGGATAAATTGAGTCTTCGATAAACGCTCGGCAGCCTGTGAAATGACCTTCCCACCCGCCAGCCAGCAGAAACGGGGCAAAGCCATCGCCTCGGAATTCCGGCCCTCATGCCATGAGGCTTCCGGCCAGGGGGGAACGTGCGTCAGGACGATTACGCAGGAAGCATCTTCCGGCACAGCGGAGACCCTGCGTTTTCCCTTTGAACTTCTTCCCCTGCACGAGTATGAAGTAGCAGATGGCCCGTCGCAAAAAATCCTCCGTGCAGCCGCTCTGGTTCGTTTTGGCGGCGGTGCTCCTCGTCGCGGCGTTCGTGGGATCGCGGCTTTTCCAATCCGGGGGATCCGATCCGTTCCGCACGGTGGCGGAGCTGGATGTCCCGGCCTATTTGGAAAATGCGAACAGCCTCCGCGGGAATATCTACAAGCTGGAAGGCGAGGTCTCGAACTCGCTGGCGTGGTCGCCCACGTCCGGCCGCCTGATCGCGGTGGATGTGAAAAACGAAACGCTCCCCATCCTCGTCACCTCGGAGTTCAATGCCATGAACATCCAGAAAGGTCAGAAATTCCTCTTCGTGCTCGATGTGGACGAAAATGGGACCCTCAAAACCAAGAGCATCTCCCAGCCATGAAGGCCGTTCTGATTTCCGTCTTCTTTTTTTGTGCCGCCGCGGCGTGGCCGCAGAACGTCCCGCCCGGCGCGGGCGACAGCAAAGCCGCGACGGGAGGCGCGCGGCCGGGTCAGATGAACGAGGGATTCATCGGCCGGGATGTTCCCCACTTCGATCCGGGCAACGACACCATGGCCTACGACGGAAAGCTTTGGAACATCAACGACAACCGCCTTTTCCGCGCGCGGTTTGAAAAATACCTGAACGCGGCGGCCGCGACCGACGCGGCCGATGTGGCCTACCGCGAGACGATGGAAAAAATCATGGACCTTCTCACGCCGGGAAAGGCCACCAAGCAGAACCAGGACGCGGCCTTTGCGCTTCTGAAAAAGGCCTCCCAATACAAGGATGACGCGAATCTCTGCACCACGTTGTCCGACGCGATTTATTCGGCGCAGAACACCCTGGCTGAAGTCGAAAAACTGAAGCGCGACAACGCGATCTGGGAAAAGCAGCGGTCGCAGGCCGAATGGAACAACGAGGTCGCGGCGGGCGGCAGCTTCCTTGCTCCCAAGGTGGCCAAAGACGATGCGTTCGGGCTCGAAAACCAGAAGCTCGCGCGGGATGCCCGCGTCGCGACCGTGAAACGGAAGCTCTCCGAGGCCGGACAGACGATCGAGAACAACAAGGTCCGCATGGCCAGCCTCGAGCTGACCGCCAAGGGATACCTCCAGGCGCTCATCATGCAGTTTTTCGCAACCCGCCGGTTCCAGCACGTCATCATCGCCAACCGGTTCTACCGCGCGCTTTACACCGACGGCGACAATTCGCTCGATGTTTTCAAAAAGATGGTGGACACGCTCCCGACGAAGGATGCCGGGCAGGCGAAAATCAACGCCGAGTTCGACCCGAAAGTGTCGGGCGAAGCGAAGGGGGGCGGAGTCGTCGGGGGAGGCACCGGAAGCAACGGCACGGGCGGCGGCGCCCGCTACGCTCCCTCCGGACAGTCGTTCTCCGCGCAGGGCTTGAAGCTGGGGGTTCAAAACCTCGGCGTCGAGAGCATGGTCGGCGGCGCCGCCGCGGCGGCCCAGGCGATCAGCAAGCTCATCAACTCGCTCAGCCAGCTCGACGGCCTCGCCAACGAGGCGAT
>JBAXTX010000229.1:0-1791 GCA_037129975.1 Verrucomicrobiia bacterium
GGGCTTCGGACGAGGCCTTGCCGATGACGCCGATCATGGTGGCCATGCGGGCGCCGGTATTATCGGCCACATCGATGCGGGAGCGGAGCTGGATCATGTTAGTGCTTGAGAATTTCCACCAAGCGCCAGCGTTTTTGGCGACTGAGTGGACGGGTTTCCATGATGCTCACGCGATCGCCGACTTTGGCTTCGTTCTTCTCGTCGTGGGCATGAAATTTTGAGATGTGCTTGGTGATCTTGCCAAACTTCGGGTGCGGCACACGGGTGACCGTGCGGACGACGATGGTTTTGTCCATGGCGTCCGAGACGACCTCGCCGACGCGGGTTTTCCGGAGTGAGCGGTCGCGGGCGGCCGGGGTTTCGGGTGTGGTGATGGTTTCGCTCATTTACTTGGCTGAGGTTGGCCGTGTCTTCTTGGTGAGCACGGTTTCAATTCTGGCGATGTTGCGGCGGAGCGCGTGAAGCATGTGCGGCTTCTCGAGCTGCCCGCTCTGCTGTTGCACGCGGAGGTTGAAGATCTCCTCGCGCAGCTCGCGCTTGCGGGAGAGAAGTTCTTTGGCGGTGAGTTCTTGGATTTCAGCGATCTTCATGGCAGGAATCAGCCGGCGTGGTGGCGGGCGATGAAGCGGGTGCGAACCGGCAGTTTGTTGGCCGCGAGGCGCAGGGATTCGCGGGCGACGGTCTCGGAGACGCCGTCGAGTTCAAAGAGAATGTTCCCGGGGCGCACGACGGCGACCCAGTATTCCGGCTGGCCCTTGCCTTTGCCCATTCGGGTTTCCGGCGGGCGGGCGGTGACGGATTTGTCGGGGAAGATCCGGATCCAGAGCTTGCCTTTGCGTTTCATGTTGCGGGTGAGGGCAACGCGGGCGGCTTCGATCTGGGTGTTGGTGATCCAGGCGCGCTCCAGCGTCTGGAGCCCGAATTCCCCGAAGTCGATATGGATATTGCGCGAGGCAATCCCCTTGCGGCTTCCCCGCTGGGTCTTGCGATACTTCACGCGTTTTGGCAAAAGTGGCATGGCTGGTTCCTTCTAAAAAATTGGAGATTTGATCACGCGGTCGGCGCGAGCGGTTCCTTGGGTTCGGGTTTGCGGGAGGCCTCGGCTTTTTCGGCTTCGACGACTTCCTGCTTTTTGCAGATCCAGCATTTGATGCCGATCTTTCCGGCGACGGTCATGGCTTCGGTGAAGCCGTAATCGATCGGGGTGCGGAGCGTGTGAAGGGGAACTTTGCCTTCGCGATACCACTCGGTGCGGGCGATTTCCGCGCCGCCGAGTCGGCCCGATGCGCGGATCTTGATTCCGAGAGCGCCCTGTTCCATGGAAATCTGGACCGCGCGCTTCATGGCGCGGCGGAAGGAGATGCGGCGTTCGAGCTGGGAGGCGACGTTTTCGGCGACCAACTGGGCATCGAGGTCCGGGCTTTTGATCTCGACGATATCGATCTTGACCGATTTTCCACCGGCGAGGTCGCTGACCTCTTTGGTGAGGTTTTCGATCTCCGAGCCGCGGCGGCCGATGACCACGCCGGGGCGCGCCGTGTGGATGGTGACGCGCAGGCTGTTCCAGGCGCGCTCGATCACGATGCGGGCGACGGCGGCCTGCTTGAGTTTCTTTTTGAGCGATTCGCGGATCTTGCCGTCGGCGAGAAGGTAATCGGCAAAATCTTTGCGCGAGGCATACCAGCGCGATCCCCAGTCACGGGTGATCGGGAGGCGGAATCCGATTGGGTTGACTTTTTGTCCCATGGTTTACTCCTTGGAATCCGCGGCGGGGGCGGATGTTTCTGTGGC
>JBAXTX010000023.1:0-25916 GCA_037129975.1 Verrucomicrobiia bacterium
CACATGAACGTCTTCTACGACGAGTCCGGCGCGATCGGCCGCCGCTACCGCCGCCAGGATGAGGCCGGAACCCCGTTCTGTGTCACGGTGGACTTCGACACGATCGGTGAAAACGGCCCGGAAAAAGAAGGCACGATCACGCTCCGCCACCGGGATTCCATGCGGCAGGAACGCCTCGCCATCACCGATCTCAAAAGCTGCCTCCTCGAAAAAATCATGTGAAGGCCGTTGTGAATGGTCCCGGCAATTCCATTTTGCACAGCGCCATCCGAAAAATTTTCCGTGAAACTTCTTGCCCCCTCCGTCGGGGCGCTCATAATCACTGGTTCCAGTTTTTCAAGCCATGAGCATTATTGAGAAGATCGAAAGCGAGCAGTTGAAGAAAGACGTCACGGACTTCAAAGTCGGCGACACCGTCAAGGTCCACACCCGCGTCGTCGAAGGCGACAAGGAGCGGATCCAGATTTATTCCGGCATCGTGATCGGCCGCAAGGGCCTCGGCTTGAACGCCAATTTCACCGTCCGCCGGGTTTCCTACGGCGAGGGGGTCGAGCGCGTGTTCCCGCTCCATTCGCCGCGCATCGCGAAGATCGAGATCGATCGCAAGGGTGCCGTCCGCCGATCAAAGCTGAATTTCCTCCGCGATCGCAAGGGCAAATCCGCCACCACGGTCAAAGAGAGGGCCGAGCGCTCCGCGTAGAATGCCCTGCTCGTTCGAGCAGGAGCGCCTTCTTCACGCACGCGGGATCCGTCCGATAGCCGGCATTGACGAGGCGGGGCGAGGTCCGCTTGCCGGTCCGGTTGTTGCCGCGGCGGTGATCCTGCCCCCGGATTTTTCCCTGCCCGGGCTTGACGACTCGAAGAAGCTCACTCCGCGAAAGAGGGATTTTCTTCACGAGTGCCTGACCTCGAACCCCAATGTTGTGTGGGCGTCCGCACTTTGCGACAGCGGGGAGATCGACCGCCTGAACATCCTGCGCGCCACCCATCAAGCGATGCGCAAAGCCTTTCTTTCGCTTTCCGTCCGTCCGCTCCATGTGCTGATTGACGGGCTGCCGGTGCCGGATTTCCCGTGTGCGCAGACCGCGCTGGTCGGAGGGGACGGGATCAGCCTGAGCATCGCGGCCGCCAGCATCATCGCCAAGGTCGGGAGGGACCGCATCATGGAAGATCTTGACCGGCAGTTTCCAGAATACGGATATTCCCAACACAAAGGCTACCCAACGCCCGATCATCTTGCCAGACTCCGCAAACATGGCCCCTGCCCCGTTCATCGCCGCAGTTTTGCGCCGGTTGCGCAAGCCGCTCTCCTCTGAGGCCGGCCACATCCGCCTCGGACGCGAAGGCGAGGATGCCGCCGTCCGCCACCTGCGCGGCAACGGCTACAAAATTCTGCGCCGGAATTTCCGCGCCCCGCACGGCGGCGAGGTGGATGTTGTGTGCCGCCACGGGAACGAGCTCGTCTTTGTCGAGGTGAAGACCCGGTCGGGCGAGAACTTCGGGCGCCCGTTCGAGGCGGTGGACGCGAAAAAGCGCCGCCTCATTATCCGGGGCGCGATGAAATGGTTGCGCCTGCTCGAAATGCCGGACGTCACGTTCCGGTTCGATGTCGTCGAAATCGTCACCTTCCCGGATTGGGAAATCCGGATCATCGAAAATGCGTTCCAGCTTCCGGACAACTATTCCTACTGATGGCCCGGTGAAAAACATTGTGCCCGAACCCTTGCTTCCCGATCTGGTTATCGTGTCCCGCCAGCGCGCGGTCTGCTACGGCCGCGAACGCCTCTCCGCAATCGTCCGGGCCGCGCTGCCCGCCTGTGTCGCCGTTTCCAGGAGGCTCGGCGGCCCGCTGGCCGGGCTGCGCGCCGTCGAATGTTCGGTCGTCGGCTCCCGCGCGATGGCAAAAATTCATCGCAAGTTTTTGAACGAGCGGGGGGCGACCGACGTCATCACGTTCCCCTATGGCGAGATCGTCGTCTGCGCCACGGTCGCCGCATCGCGCGCGCCGGAGTTCGGACACACGGTGACCGACGAGCTCGCGCTCTACTGCATCCACGGACTCCTGCACCTCGCGGGACACGATGACCTCCGACCCGCCGATGCCGAGCCCATGCAAAGGGAACAGGAAAAAATCCTGAAATCGGCGCGGAAGTCCGCCGGGCGCGCCCTGATCCGCACGTAAGAACGCCGGACGCAGGGAGGGAGGCTCGACAGACGATAGATAAAGGGAGGCAGCCCGCCCTCGGGCTGCTCAGCAAGGCGGCCGGGGGCGACCGCCCTCCATTCATCGCGCTTACGCGCGGATCAGGGGCGCGGGTCGGGAATTGACAGGCTGCGGGGTTCCGGGTTTAGTTGGGCTCCGTGAAATATTCCCTGTCTTTTCTGGCGTTGGCGGTCTTGGCGCTTGCCGCATGCACGACACTTGAAAACCGCCGTGACATGTATTATCCGCAGAAGGTGAAGGGGCCGTACACGCGGATGCTCAAGGATGGCATTCCGAAGCCCGAGCCGGTCGGCGGGGTGGCCCCGGCGGGGAGATCCGACGGCAAGTCGGTGGTGAGATAACGGGCGTGGCCGCTCCGGGGAAACGGAAGGGCGACCTCAGCATGTCGTCCTCGATCAACCTCTTTTTTTATCGCGCGGTTTTCGGTCTCCTGGTGAAAATCCGCCCGCCGCGCGGGGGGGAAATTGATCTCGGGCCGGGCGGCCGGGTTCTGGTTTTTTCCACCGCCGGCCTGGGGGATTCGCTGCTCGATTCGGCGGGAATCCGCGCGCTGGCGGAAACATTTCCGGGCATCCACATCGAGGCGGTCGTCCACCACAGGCGAAGGGACATCGCCGCGCACAATCCGCTTCTGAAAAACCTTCACTTCCTGCGCAAGGGTCCGCACGCATTCTGGGCGCTCTGGCGGAGGCTCCGGCGGCGGGGGCCGTGGGATGCCGCGCTGTATTTCAGCTGCCATGATCCCGAGGCGCGATGCCTGGGGTATTTGCTTGCGAGGGATGCCACGATCGGACTCGCCTGGCGGACGAAGATGCCGTGGCTGTGCGCGCGGAATATTGACGGGCCCGGCCTGCGCAGGGCGCACCTTGCGGCACAGGCGGTGCGTGTGGCCGAGGAGGCGGGCGCCGCTTCCGGGGATGCGCCGCGCATGGTTTACGGGGTGACGGCGGCGGATCGCGAAGCGCTGGACAGGAAACTTTCCGGGCTGGGATTCCCGCGCGGTCCGGGAGTGGTTTTTCAGCTCGGCGGCGGCGGCGCGGCTTATCGCGACTGGCCGTCCGGACATTTTGTCGCGCTCGCCCGGATGGCACATTCCGCCGGGATCGGGCCGATATTCATTCTGGGAGGACCGGACCACCGGAACAAAGCCGGGGAATTTGCGGCGGCGGACATTCCGTTTTTCGATGTGGTGGGAAAGCTGTCCCTGCCGCAGTCGGCCGCGCTGATCGAACGGGCGCGGTGCCTGGTTTCGACCGATACCGGAATCATGCATCTCGCTTTCGCCATCGGGACGCCGACGGTCGCGCTCCTGCACTGCTCGCCGGGCGCGAACCGTGTGGGTCCGACAGCGGATCCGGAAAAACACGAGGTGATTGCCCTGCCGCGGCCGGCCGGATATCGTTCCCCGAGCGACGCCCCGATGCGCGAGATCTTGCCGGAACAGGTTTTTTCCGGCTTGAAGAAACTGTTTTTTCGAAACGCATGAGCCCTCCTGTTCCAAGTGCTGTCCTGATTGTCTGCGTGAGGTATCTCGGGGACACGCTGCTCCTGCGTCCGTGTCTGCGGGCGCTGCGCGCGGCTTTTCCAGATGCCCGGGTGGACGCCTTGGTGGCGGCGGGCACCGGTTGCGCGCTGGACGGCTGCGCGGATGTCTCGCGTGTGATCGAGTGGCCCGCGCGCGGTCTCCTTGCGGAAGCGGCGGCGTTGGCACGGATCGCGGCGGGCGGCTACGACTGGACGGTGGACTTCACGGGAAACGACCGCAGCGCCCTCATCGCGCTGGCCTCCCGGGCGCGGCTCCGTGTCGCCTACGAACGGCCGAAACTTCCCGCCTGGTCGCTCCGCCGGGCCGCGTATCATCTCCGTCCCGCGCACCGGAAGACGAAGCCTCACACATTGATCCAGCGGCTGGAATTGCTCGAAGCCTGCGGCGTCCCTCCGCAGGGGATTTCCTTCGGCCTCGTGCCGGGGGAGGCGGCGTTGGAAACCGCGCGAACGCAGATCGCAGGACTGCCGGAAAAAATCCTTCACGCGCACGTCACCTCGCGCGACATGCAGAAGGCGATCCCCGCGAAAATCGTGGGGGAGGTCTTGGCCGGGGCGATCCGGTCGGGTTTCGGGGTCGTTGTCACCGGGGGTCCAGCGGAAAGGGAACGGAGCCATGTCGCCGCCTGCACCGAAGGTCTTCCCGCGGAAAAATGCCGCGTTTTTCACGACCTCGGCTGGCACGGGCTCGTCGCGCTGGTCTCGCTGTGCGACGCGTATTGGGGATCCGATACCGCGCCGGAACACATCGCCGCCGCCATGGAAAAAAGAATGCTGATCCACTTCGGCCCGTCGCGGGCCGATCACTGGAGCCCGCTCCATCCCGGCGCGCGGGCGGATGTCCGCCCCTGCCGGTGTTTGAAGGCAAAACGCGCGGATTGTGCGCGCGGACTCCCGGGAGAATGCCTCGAGGGGATCCGGGCGGGGGACGTTCTGGACTGGCTCGAAAAAAGTCCCTGTCTCAGAGCTTGGCAAGAATCGCGTTGAACGTGCCGCTCGGGCGCAGGGCGGCCGAAGCCTTGGCGTCGTCGGGGTGGTAGTATCCGCCGATGTCCACCGGCCTGCCTTGGACGGCAAGCAGCTCGGCCGCGATCTTCTGCTCGTTCGCGGCGAGCTGTTCCGCGATCGGGGCGAAGAGGGCTTGGAGCCCGGCATCCCGGTCCTGTGCGGCGAGGGCCTGCGCCCAGTAGAGGGCCAGGTAGAAGTGGCTGCCGCGGTTGTCAATGCCGCCGACTTTGCGGGTCGGCGACTTGTCGTTTTCGAGAAATTTCCCCGTCGCCTCGTCGAGGGTGCCGGCGAGGACTTTGGCCCGCGGGAGGGTTCCGGCGAGGTGATCGAGCGAGGCGGTCAGGGCGAGGAATTCGCCGAGGCTGTCCCAGCGCAGATAGTTTTCCTTCACGAACTGCTGGACGTGTTTCGGCGCGGAGCCCCCGGCGCCGGTCTCGAAGAGCCCGCCTCCGTTCATCAGCGGGACGATCGAGAGCATCTTCGCGCTGGTGCCAAGCTCGAGGATCGGGAAAAGGTCGGTGAGGTAGTCGCGCAGGACGTTCCCGGTGACCGAGATCGTGTCCAGCCCCGCCTTCATCCGCTCGAGGCTGAATTGACAGGCTTCGGCGGGCGGAAGGATCCGGATGTCGAGGCCCGACGTGTCGTGGTCGTTCAGATATTTTTTCACCTTGGCGATGATCTGGGCGTCGTGGGCGCGCTTTTCGTCGAGCCAGAAGACGGCGGGAGTGGCCGTGGCGCGGGCGCGGCTGACGGCAAGCTTCACCCAGTCCCGGACCGGAGCGTCCTTCGTCTGGCACGCGCGCCAGATGTCGCCCGCCTCGACGGCGTGCTCGAGGAGGATTTTTCCCGAGTCGTCCACCACCCGGACACTGCCGTTGCCGGGAATCTCGAACGTCTTGTTGTGCGAGCCGTATTCCTCGGCGGCTTGTGCCATAAGACCGACATTCGAAACCGAGCCGATCGTGCGGGGATCCAGCGCGCCGTGCTTTTTACAGAACGCGATGGTGGTTTGATAAATGCCGGCGTAGCTGCTGTCGGGAATGACCGCGAGCGTGTCCTGCGGGTTGCCCGCGGCGTTCCACATCCGGCCCGAGGTGCGGATCATCGCAGGCATCGAGGCGTCCACAATGATGTCGCTGGGGACGTGAAGATTCGTGATGCCCTTGTCGGAATTCACCATCGCAAGGGCCGGGCCGTTGGCATAGGCGGCCCGGATGTCCTCCTCGACCCCGGCCCTCTGGTCGGCGGGAAGGCTCCGGATCCTGGCCGCAAGGTCGCCGAAGCCGTTGTTGAAATCCACCCCGAGCGACTCGATGACCCCGACGTGCCTGGCGATGAGATCCTTGAAAAAAACCTTCACGGCATGGCCGAAGATGATCGGGTCGGAAACCTTCATCATCGTCGCCTTGAGGTGGACGGAAAAAAGCACGCCGTCGGCCTTCGCGCCGGCGATCTGCTCCTCAAGGAATGCGACCAGCGCCGTTTTTCTCATCACCGTGGCGTCAACGATCTCCCCGGCTTGGAGCGGGGTCTTTTCCTTGAGCGCTTTCGTCGGGCCATCGGCGGACACGAACTCGATCCGGACGCAGGTGGCTTCCGGCACGGTCACGGATTTTTCATTCGCGAAAAAGTCGTCCTTCCCCATCGTGCCGACGCGGGTTTGGGAATCGGGCGACCATTTTCCCATCGAGTGCGGGTGCTTCCGCGCGTAATCCTTGACGGCTTTCGGCGCGCGGCGGTCGGAGTTTCCCTCGCGCAGGACCGGGTTCACCGCGCTGCCTTTGAGCCTGTCGTATCGGGCCCGGATTTCCTTTTCCGCGTCGGTCACGGGCGCCTCGGGGTAATCGGGGAGCTTGTACCCCTGGCTTTGAAGCTCGGCGATGGCGGCTTTCAACTGCGGGATGGAGGCGCTGATATTCGGGAGCTTGATGATGTTCGCGTCCGGATCGAGGGTCAGCGCGCCGAGCTCGGCAAGGGCGTCCCCGATCTTTTGGTCGTCGGAAAGATCCTCGGGAAAGCTGGAAATGATCCGCCCGGCAAGCGAGATGTCGCGGTTCTCCACCGAGAGGCCCGCGTGCTTCGTGAACGCCTGAATGATCGGCAGCAAGGAGTACGCCGCGAGCGCGGGCGCCTCGTCGGTCTTCGTGTAAATAATCGTGGGAATCTTGGACATGATGCGGTTTGTTGCCAGCGATTTAAGGCATGGAGCCTGCCGGGTCAAAAGGATTCCCAACGACCGCAGCCCGCCGGAAGCCGAAGAAATCAGCCGCGCTTGGAATCCCGAACCCGGGAAAGCCCGTTGAGTCCCGCGGCGTGCCGGGCGCGTTTTGTTTCACACGGGCTCGATGTGAATGGTGACATCAATGAGATGGAGGTCGCCGCGGAGCAGGGTGTCTTTCACCCGGTGCGCGGTGGCGTGCCCGTCGGTCACCGTCACCCCGCCGTGCACGCGCACATGGATGTCGGCGAGAAGGCTCAGCCCGCTTTTGCGCACCCGGCATTTTTCGATGTTTTCCACCCCCTCGACCGCGAGGGCCGCGTTCTTGATTTTTGAAATCACTTCCTCCGGGGCCTGTTCGTCGAGGAGTTCGCCGAGCGAAGCCTTGAACATCCGCGCGCCGTTGAAAGCGATGATCGCGCAGGAAAACAGGGCGGCCCAGTTGTCCGCGCTCACCCACGCGCGGCCGCCGATGAGGCAGAGACTGATCCCGATAACGGCGGCCAACGAAGTGAGGGCGTCGGAGCGGTGATGCCAGGCGTCGGACAACACCGCGCGGCTCGCGACCTCGCGACCCCTTCGGCTGGCCAGCCGGAACATCCCCTCCTTCACCGCGACAATCGCCACCAGCGCGATCAGCGTGAAAGGGGCTGGAATCGGGCGCGAAGCCGCGCCGGTGAAAATTTCCTTCAGGCTTCCGGCCGCCACGAGGCCCCCTGCGATCAGCAACAGCAGCGCCCCTCCCAAGCCGGCCAGGGACTCCATTTTCCCGTGCCCGTACGGATGGTCGGAGTCCGGCGGACGCTCGGCATATTTCAGCGCGCCCCAGATCATCCCGGAACTCAGAACGTCCAGGCTGGATTCCAATCCGTCCGCGATCAACGCATCCGAGTGTCCAAACCATCCGCAGGCGAACTTGAACATCGCGAGCACCGCATTGACGGCCACCCCAACCACCAGGATCTGGCGGCCGCGGGCGGAGCGTTCAGCAAGCGAGGGCATCGCTAGAAATTCCGGAAGCTCATCGCGCCGGCGGCCGGATGGTATTCTCCGGAGGTTGCATCTTTGACGAGGTAGGCCAGGGTTTTGTCCTTTTCTTCAAGGATCGGGATCTCCCCCGGTCCGGCCCATCCCTTTTCGCGGGCGGTCACGGTGTAGAGAATATTGATCAGGCCGCCTTCCTGGAGGCCGGTGGACGTGCGGGCCACCTTGTTCACAAGAGCCATGACGCGGACGTTCTGCCGGGCCGGGGCATCGCCGGGCTCGATCTCCACCCGCAGGACCTCGATGTTCAATGACTCGGCGGCCGACTTTTGCCGCGACTCGTAGGCGGAGGGCGGAAGCTCCGCGAGAAGAACAAGCGGACAGACGATGGCAATCAGAAATAAGAACTGGCGCATGAATCCTTTTTTCGCTCCCAACGGGCTCCCGGGCAAGAAAATCAATTTTCCAACGGGAAAGAACCATCCGGCCCACTGTTCGGAATTTGCGAAATTTTTCGGGAGAGAGTAGTGATGGGGGATGCTTCGATCCTGTTCGGAAGAAACCAGCGCCCTGAAGTCGGCTTGCCGGAAAGGTTGCCGCGGGGCCGCCCTCCTCGCGCAGGCCCTCTTTTGTTTCCATGCCCCGGGCCTCGATGCGCAGACGGCGGACGTGCGCCAGCCCGTCAAGGCGGAGCTGATTTCCTCGGCCGCAGCCGTTGTTCCCGGCCGGCCGCTCGAGGTGGGGCTCCTGCTCGAAATGGCCCCCGGCTGGCACACGTATTGGGAATACAGCGGGGACGCCGGGCTGCCGACCAAGATCACATGGTCGCTCCCGGACGGGTTCCATGCCGGACCGATCCAATGGCCGGCTCCGCACCTGATGATCGAGCCGGGAGACATCTGGACATACGGCTATGGGGAGAGGGTCCTGCTGATCACGACGATCATTCCGCCAAAAGATTTGAAAGCGCCTGTCACCCTGCGGGGAAAGGCCTCCTGGCTTGCCTGCCGGGATCTGTGCGTCCCGGGCTCGGCCGAGTTGCAACTCGATCTGCCGGTCTCGACCGCATCCGCTCCGGACCATGCCGGATTGTTCGCGGAGTTCCGTTCGCTGGTCCCCTCGGCGGAGGCTCCGCCATTCCGGTTGAATTGGAAAAAATCCGGGGCCGGGCTGGCGCTTTCTGTCGCGAACCTCCCGGTCGGCGAAAAGGCCGGACTCTTCCCTCTCCCCTCTGCCAACCAAGACCCCGGCCATCCCAAATCCGACAGCCCCGGACAGTTCCATGTCCAGACCAGCGAGGGTTTCCGGGGAGTTCTGGCAGTCGGGCAGGGAGATGGCCGGAGGGCGTGGCTCGTCGAGAGCGCGGCAGATCCCGCCCCCAAATCCGCCCTCTGGCTGGCCCTCTTTTACGGATTCCTTGGCGGCCTGATCCTGAACCTCATGCCATGCGTCCTTCCGGTCATCTCGCTGAAAGTCTTCGGCTTCATCCGCCAGGCCGGCGAGGCGCCGGGGAAAATTTTCGCGCACGGCCTGGCATTTGCGGGCGGGATCTTCGCGTGGTTTCTCGGGCTCGCGGCGGCGGTCATCCTCCTCAAATCCGGCGGCACCGAGGTCACCTGGGCATTCCAGTTTCAAAACCCGTGGTTCAACGCGGCGATCGGATCGGTCGTTTTTGTTTTTGCGCTGAACCTTTTCGGTGTTTTTGAAATCCTTCTTCCGGGGCGCGCGTCCAACGCGATGGCGTCGGCGTCGGGCGGACTGGGAGGATCATTTTTTCAGGGCGTGTTCGCGACGCTGCTGGCGACTCCATGCACGGCGCCGTTCCTCGGGACCGCGCTGGGGTTTGCATTCAGCCAGTCCGCCGCCGTGATCCTCGCGATGTTCGCCGCCGTCGCGTTCGGCATGGCTTCCCCCTATCTGCTCCTGACAGCGCGTCCGGGCTGGATGAGATTTCTCCCGCGCCCGGGGGTCTGGATGGAAAAGCTGAAGCAGTTCATGGGGTTCCCGCTCCTGGCCACGCTGGTTTGGATCATCGGGATCATCGGGGCCCAGCGCGGGACGGGCGGCGTGTTCTGGTTCCTGTGCTTCCTGCTCTGTCTGGCCCTTGCGTGCTGGATCTACGGGAGTTTCTGCGGCCCGATCGCCTCCCCTCGCGGCGGCTCCGCGGCGATCCTCCTCGTCCTGATCGTCGCGGTCGGAGGCGGGTGGTATTTTTTGGGGGAGAAATTCTCCCGCTCGGGGGCCGTGGAGACCGGCGGGATCGCCTGGGTTCCGTTCTCGGCAAAGGCGCTCTCCGACCTGCGGGCGGAAGGAAAACCTGTCTTCGTGGACTTCACCGCCGACTGGTGCATCACCTGCAAATTCAACGAACGCACGGCGATTGACACGCCCGCCGTGCGCGCTTTGCTCGCGGAAAAAAAGGTGGTCCCGATGAAGGCGGATTGGACAAATGCGAATCCCGAGATCACGGCGGCGCTCAGGAACTTCGGCAGGGTCGGCGTCCCGTTCTATGTGATCTGGACGGCCGGAAGCGAGGCCCGGCCGGTCACCCTCCCGGAGATCCTCACCGAAGCGATCATGGTGGAGGCATTGAAAAAACTTCCCTGAGGAAGCGGGCGGGGTTGCCGGCCCAGACCTGGCCGTCCGGGATGTCTTTGGTGAGGACGGAACCCGCGCCAAGAACGCTGTGGTCTCCGATCCGCAGGGAAGCGTTCTCCCGGGCGACCACGATGGAATGCGCCCCGATGGTGACATGATCCCCGAGAATGATGCGGTGTTCCGAGCCGATGCACGATTCGGAAGCCAGGGTGACATGGTGATAGATCCGGCAATGGTCGCCGATCGTGACCTGCGGGTGCATGACGATCCCGAGCGCATGGTGTTCCAGGATCACGCCGGTGCCGACAACCGCCTCGGCAGGAAGGAGGCATTTGTGGATCGCCCAGTTCAGCGTCTTGACGGCGCGCGCGGCGAGCCGCAGATCCCTTTGATACAGGGCCCGCGAAAGCGCCCACAGGCGTTCGGGCATCCGGCCGCTCATGAGTCCCTCCCGTCCTGCAAAAGATCTTCGACGAAAGCGGTGACGCGTTCGATTTGTCGTTCGCGGGAGAAAAGGTCTTCGCGTGCGGCGAGCCCGCACTTCTTTTTCGCGATCATCGCGGCGTCGAGTTGGCGAAGCAGGTTTTCCAGGGCCGATTGATATCGGGGATCCCAAGGAGCGCGTCCGGGCAACCTCCACATCCAATCTCCACCGAGGTCGTAGCCCATGGGAGTTTGATTGGTGATCACGGGCAGGCACGCCGCGATATACTCGGGCAGCTTCGTCGTGTAGCGATACGACCCGACCCCGTCCACGCTCTGCGGCAGGCTTCCCACGTCCATCGCCCGGAGGACCGGCATCACCTCCGCCAACGGCACCGGACCGGGAAGGAAAACCCGGCGTCCGAGCTGGTCGCCGGCCAGCTCCCGCAGACGATCCAAGCCGTCCCCTCCACCAACGATCACGCAGCAGAGATCGGGCCGGTCCACGTTTCGCGCCGCGCGGACGAGATCGAGTCCGTAGCACCATTGCAGGCGCGGATTCCAGACGAGGCTTCCCACGATCCCCACCACAAGCGCATCGGGAGGAATTCCCCAGCGCGAGCGGATCTCGCTTCGTGACGGACTCTCGCCCGAGGTCCCGATCACCCATCCCTCGGCCGTGACCGCCTTCGGGGCGCCGAAGGCCATTGCCCGACCGCAGAGATATGGAGTCCACCCGATGAAGCCCGCGCAGCACCGGCAGAGCAGCCGCTCGTAAATCTCGAAGGCGATGCCGACGACCGGATGCAGTGCGCGCACAAACGGTCCGACCGCGTCGCCGCTGCTGAAAACGTAGGGGACTCCGAGGAGTATCCGCGCCAGCAGGCACGCCGCTCCGCCGGCGATCCCGGTGCCTTCCATGACAAGGAGGTCCGGCTTTTGAAGCCGCACGGCTTTCCACAGGCCGGGGAGGCTTCTCCGTTTATCGGCCTTGTCAAACGGGAGCTCCACGGCTCCCGGCACGCCCGAGAGGAGCGCCTGCATCCGCAGAGCCTCGTTCGAGCCGCTTCCTTTGGTTGCGAACCACGCGATCTTCATGTGCCTTTCTTCCGGAGTTCGATCAACCCGGTGTAGGCGTCCCCGGTCATCATGGCAATCCGATCCCATGTGTATTTTTCTTCCACAATGCGGCGTGCGCATTCACCCATGGAGCGGACGGAATCCGGCCGCGCAAGAAGCGTTCGCAGGCACGTTCCGATCGAGGCCGGGTCGTGGGAAAGGAATTCCCCGTTCACGCCGGGCTCGATGAAATCCTCCGTCCCATTGATCCGCGGCGCGAGAACCGGCAGGCCACATGCGGCGGCTTCGATGGTGGCGAGGCTGAACGCCTCGTAATGGCTCGGGAAAAGAAAAACATCCCCCGAGGCCATGGCCTCCGCGATGTCATTGCGAAAGCCTCCGAAAGTCACACGGTCGGCCACTCCGAGTTCCGATGCCAGCCGTTGAAACCGCTGGGAGTCCGGGTCGTCGCCCGCGACGAAGAGCTTCAGCCGCGAGTCCTCGATGGTGGCGATGGCGCGGATGGCCAGATCCAGGCCCTTCCGCGCCCACTCGCCGCCCGAGAAAACGGCGAGGAAGTCTGTCGGCGCCAAGCCGTTTCTCGCCCGCCACGCGGCGCGCCCGGCGGGCGTCAACGGGTGGAACAATGCGGTGTCCGCGCCATTGGGGACGATCCGCACCACCGAATCCCCGATCGCATAGAACCGGCGAAGCTCCTGCTCCACTCCCCGGGAAACCGGCAGGAATAAAAGGGGAGCGCGGCCCGCGCGATTGTAGAGCTCCTTTTCCGCGGCACACGTGCGGAGATGGTAGAGCCATCGCGTGAATCGTCGCGGCAGCGGGACGTGTTCCTGCCCGCCGAACCGGCGGACGCTCTCCTGTTTTGCGGGCTGGATGTTCTGGATCGTGACCACATCGGCATGGGCGGTGTTGCAGCCGATCGAATGCACGATATCAAAATCATGGCGGCGAAAGCGCAGGCTCGCGAGCGCGTGGTAGCTGGAAAAATCCACGACTTCCGGCCATCCCGGACCGGGCATCCTGTGCCACTTCACGAGCCCGAGATCAATATCCTCCGCTTTTCTGGCAAAGAGATGAACGTCGTGGCCTTCCCGCGCCAGCCGCTCGGCGACTTCGTTCACCGGGCGCGCGCTGCCGTCGCGCCGGTTGCAGTTGATCATGGCGAAGGCGATGCGCATGATCATGTTTCCGGCGGCAGGCTGTCCGGCACAACCTTCCCCATCCCGGTTTTTGCGGCACGCGGGAACAAGACAAAGCCCGCGAACAGGGAAAAAACCACGCTGCCCGGCCCTGCCAGCCAGTTTCCGGCAAACAGCACGACCGCCCCGGTGACGAACAGCGCTTTGAACATCATCAGCGATTCGCTCCGGAGCCCCGCGTGCTCGAAAATCCGCACCTGCTTCCAAATAAGCCACAGCGCATAGAAAAAAATCCCGCCGCCGATCACCCCGAAGGAAAGCAGGATTTCAAAATATCCATTGTCGCCGATCGCGCCTCCGGCCTCCATTTCTCCGGTGTTGACGCGTCCCGCAAGCCCTGTCGAGCCCAGCCCGTTGCCGATCGGATTGCCCATGAGGGAGGTGACTCCATAGCTCGCAATCGCAATCCGTCCGCGAAAGGATCCGTCTTCCGTGATGGAACCGATTGTCTGAAGGCGCCCGGATATCTTTTCGCTGCCGGGCATCCGGCCGAGCACAAAATTTCCGACCAGCGCCGCCGCGCAGAGGAGGACAACGATGCGCAGGGTGTTTTTCCCCCGGTTGAGAATCGGAAACAACACGACGGCCATCCCGATGGTAATGATCGCTGTTCGGACGAACGTCAAAAGGATCGTCGAGAGGATCAGTGCCGCGCAGAGCCAGCCTCCCGCATTTCGCCAGCGCGGGGACACCAGCATCGGGATCACCGCCATGGCAAGAAACCCGGCCAGGACCCCCCGCTCGCTCATCGTCGAAAACACCGTCATTTCCGTCGGGCGCAGATGACCGAGGTAGCCCTCGAATCCCACGGATCTCACCCAGAACGCATCCCACGGAGGAATGGTGTAATACTGATACCACCCATAAATGCTGACAGCGACCGCGGCCCAGCCGACCGATTTGATCCAGCGGTCGAGCATCCGTTCGTTCCCGCACGCGAGCGCCGCGCAGCCCATCATCGCCAGCGGCGCCATATATTCGGCGAGCGCGTAAATCGCCGCGAATTGGTTGCGGACGAAGCCGACGGCGAAGCCGATCGCCAGGGCGGCGGCGAAGAGATGAAAAATATGCCGGAGGTAGCGCGGGAAGGTTTGGTAACGCCCGATGACGAAGAGGAAGATCAGGCCCGAGATCACCAGGGGAGTGAGACTGATCGGAGAAAAGGCGTTGAACGAACCCGCCATCCAGTCAACGACCCGGCGGATGCCACGATTCAGAACCGTGACCCAGACGAGATAGTCAATGAGCCAGCTCGGATTCTTGAAATAAAGAATCAAGGCCGGCGCAACGATGAGAAAAGCAACAATCCAGTCCATGGGATCAGCCGGCGGGAATTGTGAGGATGCTCCGCCAGCGCGCGGCCAGCACGGCATCGGAGAAAAACCGCTCGAAATATTCGCGGCACCGCTTCCGCAGCGCGGGTGTCGGGGGGGGCGTTGCAAGGAGGGAGGAGAGAGCGCCGGAAAGTTCCCGCGGCTCGATCAGTCGGATCACGTCGGGAGCAGCCGGCCCGAGCTCGTCCATGACAAAGGATCTCACCCCCCCGCTACGGGTCGCCAGAACCGGGACACCGAACTGGAGGGCTTCGAGAATCACATTCGGTATGCCCTCCCGGTCATCCAGACTCGGCACGCAAAGCCAGTCGATTCCCGAAAAAAACCGGCTGAGAAATGCCGTCCGCTCGCCCGCCGTGAAGGCTCCGTGCAAAAAAAATCTGTCGGGATGCTTCGCCTGCCGGTGGCGCATCGCCTCCTCCTGGGGGCCGCGTCCGGCGATATGCAGCTCGCATGGCAGCGGATTTTTTTCGATGAGATCCGCGAGGAGGCCGATTCCTTTTTCCCCGGTCATGCGTCCGAGGAATCCGAACCGGGCAACCCCCGGTGAGCGGGGAATCGGCAACCCGGGCCGCAGGGAGAACTCGGTCGGCTGCAACGCCCATACAGCGGGCTCGCGCGCCGGTCCCTGATACCGTTGCGCCGTTGCCGGCGAAATAAACACCAGCTTGGAAAAGACCGCGCCGTAGATTCGAAGCTGGCGGAGAACCGACGGGCTCAACTCGTGCGTGATGTGGTAGTAAAACGACTGCCGGGCTCCCAGCAACAAAGCAAGAACCGGGGAGAGATGGCGCATTCCGATGGCCAGAAAGACGTCGGGCTTTCCGCGCCCGCCGAGGAGGCGGCACCAGTCCCGGGGGTTTCGACCCGGACATCGCGTCGCCCGCACGCCCATCCGCAAAAGCTCATCGGAGGCGGAGGGGGAGAATCCATGCCCGGGGATGTCCTTGATGAGGACGCGGATGTCGCTGAACATCGGACGAAGGAGTTCGCACAGCTTGAGCGTCGTCGTCGTGTGGCCGCCGACTTCCGGCAGGCTCGAGAAAATCACCAGCGCTCGCTCCTTCATGCGCCAGTACCGTTGCGGGTCCGGACAACATTGACAAGCAACTCCGTGAACCGCGCGGCAATCGTTGCCTTGTCGAAAGTGCTCTCGGCGAACGTCCGCGAGATCTCCGGCGATGGATGAGGGCGGCTCGTGATCGCGATGATCGCCTCGGCCAGCTCGCCGGGATCGTCGGTCCGAAGCGAAATATCCGCCGCGCAAAGGTAATCCGCGTTCCCGTTTGTTCTTCCCACGATCACGGAAATCCCGCACGCCTGCGCCTCGGCGACCGACGAGCCGAAATCCTCCTCCTCGCTCGGCTGGATCAACACGTCATGCGCCCGCATCAGCCCGGGCACCTCGCCGCGCGGCACGGACGGGATCCACGCGAGGCGCTCCGGGAACGGAAACGCGGCGATCAGTTTCTCGTATCCGGGAACAAAACCGACACGCCCGACAATGGTGGCCCCGATGTCCGCTCCGCTGCCCGCCGCCCGCGCGAGCCCGTCCAGAAAGAGATCCAGACGCTTGCGCGGAATAATTCGCCCGAGCCAGAGGCAGCGCTTCCTCGGGCCGGTTGGCGATGCCGGACCGGGCCGGAACGTTTCCAGGTCGATCGGGTAGGGGACGCTCGCCGTGCGGCTTTCAGGGATCCGGAAATCCTTGCTCAACGTCGCCCGCGATTGGGAACTGCCCACGATGATCAAATCGGAAAATTTCATGCGCGGAAGGCCGGCCCTTGAAAGTCGCAACAAAGCCAGGAGCCGCCATTTCCAGGCTGCCGCCGCTCCGGCCACGCGCACGATCTCAGGGAACCTGCGCAGGACCGATCGCGCGTCCGTGCCCGGTGCTCCCTGGGCGAAACTCACCGTCGGGAGGCCGGGGACACGACCGCGCGCGTAATCGCCAAACCACACGCACACATCGAACGGCGCGCGGTCGTGCTCGCGTTGAATGGCCTGAACCACCATCCGGTTGTAGCGGAACACATCCAGCATTCGCGTCAACATGCCGACGATCGGAACCCGTTCTGTCCGGGCGCGGATCGTGTCGGTGATCCGGTTGTCCACGTCCGTGAATTGAAACCCCGCATGGCCGCCGGCCGCCGGCCGCGGATCAACAAAGGAGGCTTTGGAAAAAAAATGAACCTCGCATCCCTGGTCGAGCAGCGCGCGCAGCAACAAAGCATTGGCGCTGGCCACGCTCCCGGCCTGGCGGGAGACAAAGCCCGTGGCGGCGATTTTCAGTCCCATGCCGTGCGATCCATGCTAAGCGCGACCGATCCGCCCGTCGGCTTTCCTGAGAGCCACCAGATAAAAACGCTCGCGAATCCAGCTCAGGTCAGGATCAAAGCCTCGGACAAGGTCGGCCCCATCGGGTGGTTGGGCTGGCCGGATCGCAAAAAGCTCGTAGGTGTCCGGGGACAGATAGGACAACACCTTTTCCACGCTTCCGCCAAAGTCCTCGAGGCCGCATCCCGGATGAACCTCGATGTAAAGATCCGGGGCATGGGCCAGCGTCCCGGAAGCGCCGGCCAGCACTTCGCACTCGTATCCCTCCACATCAATATAAAGAACGTCCGGCCGACCGTATCGCCCGCTCAATTCGTCAATCGTGATCGCAGGCACCCGGCATGTTCCACGCCCGACAGATTGCCCGTCCCATTCTTGAGAAAACGGAAGCGAGCCCGATCGGGCGGCAACGACCGCGTGTTCCACGACAAGATTCCGAACCCCGTTCAAACGGCAGTTCTCCCGCGCGAGCGGGATGTTGTGCGGATTGGCCTCCACCGCAACAACGAGCCCGTGCGGGCCGACGTGGTGGGCCAACTGCAGGGCAACAATTCCCTGATGGGCACCCACATTGAAAACTCGCGCGCCGGGTCGAAGCTGGCTCTGTGTCAAAAGCTGAATTTCCTTCAGAAATCCGCCGCCCCGACCATACCAGTCCTGAGCCATGGGATCGCTGATCTGAAGCCTCAATTCCACATCGCCGAAACATTGTTTCGCGACATGCGGTTTGAACATCCGTTTCTCCAGACGGATTTTGATATGATGCAGGGTCTTCAACCAGCTGACCGGAACGAAAGAACGCACCCTGGCCTTTCGCGCCGTCCAGTCCGTGCAAAGCTTGCTCATTCGCGCGAAGGCGGGCGTCCGCTGTTTTCTTGTGAGCGCAGGGGCCGCGCGGGACTGCCGGCCCAGACCTCGTTGGCGGGAACGGATTTGGTGACCACCGACCCGGCTCCAATGACCGCCCCCTCGCCAATGGTGACGCCTTTCAAAACGACGCACCGGGCTCCGAGCCAGACATTTTTTCCGAGGCGGATCGGCTGGATTTCATTGGGCTGGCGGTTGAGCGGGCTGCCGGACCGCATCCCATGGTCGTGATCAATGAAATAGCATCCCGAGGCAAGCAGGCAGTCATCTCCAATTTCGATCCGGCCCTGGATGTTGAACTCGACCCGGCTTCCGATAAACACGCGGTCGCCCACCAGGATGGACGGCCCCGGCGTCCAATAATGATCGTAGTTGAAAAAGACTCCGGGCTGCAGACGGCAGTCCGCTCCGAGCCGGACCTGATGCGGCCACAGGGCGCGGCACGCGGGGAGCCGCGTTCGCGGCCCGATCGAGGCACCGCGCAGCCTCCAGACAGCTTTGCGCAGGACCGACGCCGGCGGGGGAATCGTGACCTCAAGGCTTCTCCACAGCCTTTGAAAAAATTCCGTTGCGCTCATCGGGCCTTTCTTCCGTCGCGGATGGCATTCCATGTGATCGCGAGCCGCTCGTTTCGTCGCGGGTCGCGGCGGAGGAGAAGCCGGACGTATTGGGCCGCTCCGGGCGCGTCCAATGATCCGACGAGCAAGGCCCAGAGAAGATGGCGAGCCCTTTTCCCTGCGGTCATCCGGCGCGAGACCACGAAGTGTTCGTTCCAAACCATATCATAGAGACCCTCGGGAGAAAATCCCCCGCGATGTCCCTGATCCACATCATAGCGCGGCGCGATATGATGGACAACACGGATCTCGGGATCGAAAGCCACGCCGAATCCCGCGGCCGCCACATCGAGGCAAAGCGCGATCTCCCAATGCACCTGTGCCCCTTCTCCGCGCAGTCTCTGCTCGAATCCGATCCGGCGCAGGAGATCCCCGCGGACCGCCGCATTGCATCCCTTCAGCGTGTCCACCCGGCGGAACCCCCCGCCGCCACGGTGGTGGTTCCCGAGAAGCCGCCCATACCATGTGAAAATTCCCACCCGCCCGGTGGTCGGCTCCGCGGCACGCATCTCCGGATGGTCGCGAAGCAGGTCGCGACCGCCAACCATCCCCAGGCGCGCGTCCGAAGAAAACCGCGCCGCAATTTTTTCGATCCAATCCGGAAGCGGTTCGGCATCGTCGTCCAGAAGGCAAACGATGTCGCCCCGCGTGAGCTCCAGCGCGGACTGCATCGAGGCAACCACCCCCGGCACCTCCGCAAACGCTTTCTCCACTTCGGGAAGATCCCGCGCGGGATCGCGCAGCGCCGCCTCGGTTTCCTCATCGCCGCGCCGGAGCCCGAGCACGATCTGATCCGGCGACCGGCTCTGCGCGGCCAGGGCGCTAAGCGCTGTTGACAGATAAGTGGGCCTTCGAAACGTGGGGATGATGACGGAGATCTTCACGGGATTCAGAGCCCGAATCGTGGAGGAGCTTTCCCGTCGGACGTGATCCTCTCCCAAAACGCGCCGCGCCGGGCTTTTTTCATTTTCCAAATCCAGCGCGGAAGTTGAAACAGGAAGAGGAGATACTCGGCGAGGAATCGGAGCGCGGCGGCAAACCGGTCCCTTCGTGCCTCCGGATCGCGGAAGCGGGACACAATGACAGCGGCCACATGGCGCGGGAGCAAACGGAGAATCTCCGGGCCGGAGGCTCCCAGATCATGCGTGCTCATGACGCGGGACTCCCAGCGCGCGGCCAGTTTTACAGGCGAGGGAATCCTGCGCATCGGGTGCTCGACCAGCGCGTCCGGGATAAAGCGGAACCCGACGCCGGTGTGGCGGAGACGTGCGAAAAATTCCATGTCCTCGAACGTGAATCGGAACCGCTCGTCGAATCCCCCGGTTTCTTCCAGCAGTACCCGGGAAATCGCAAAGTTGCACGACGGCGGGGCGGGCTCGCTGCCTCCATAGCCGGGAGCCTCCCACAACAGCGAATCGTGCGGTCCTTCGCCGTGGACCGTCTTTCCGATGAGCACGACCGGTGAACCGGAGGAAACCCCGGCGATCGCAGCCCGGTAGGCGGCCAGAAATCCCGGACCGGGCAGGCAATCATCATCAACAAAGATCAGCCACTCGGCCTTCGAGCGGCTTCCGGCGAAGTTGCGGTTTGCGCCCGGCCCTTTCCCGGGTGCGCGCATCCATGTGACGGAATCCGGCAACGAGGGCGTTGGCGAGGTTCCGTCCTCGCTGACAATCACGCCACACGAGCCGTCCGAGGGAAGCTGCGGCAACAGGCAATCCAGGCAGCACTTCAATTCCCGCGGGCGGTCCTTTGTGGGAATGATGATCCGGATTGTTGGCGTGTCGCTCATGCGGTCCTGTTGCAAAGGGCTATCGGCAAGGCTCCGGCATGGCAACCTCCGATTGCCTCCGCTTGGCCAATTCGGCAGGAAAGGCCGTCTTTTCGTGGAAAAAATAAACGACAAATCCTTCCCCTTCTGGCATCCTTCGCGCCTCGATCATGCGTTCCACTGTCCATATCCACCGACGGCGACTCATGCTGGCCGCTTTGGGAGTTTTATCGCTGTGCTGGGTCCTGCTCTATCTTCCCAACCTTCGCACCAGCCCCGGTTGGTATGGGGATGAAACCCTCACCTTTTGCTCTTCGCGCGATCTCGCCTCCGGGGTGGCAAGCAACTTTGCGCTCTGGAATACCTACTGGCACCCGCACTATCCCTACCAGCCCGCCTACTCGCTGGTTAACGGGATTTTCGCAAGACTTGCGCACGGAGACATTGTTGGTTCGCGCTTCTTCAACGCCCTTCTCGCGCTCGCCGCCGCTTTTTCCATCTATCTGATCGGCCGTTACCGTTTCGGCTCGCGAGCCTCGCTGTTCGCGGCGGCGATGTTCCTCGTTTACGGCCAGACGATCATCCACTACCGGATGGGCAACTCCCATAATGCGGCGGGCTTGGGGTTGCTGATCATGACATTGTTCCTTCTTCGCAAGCCCCGCATGGGAAACGATTGGTTTGCGGGGCTCGGGCTTATGGTGGGCGCGGGTGCCCATCCTCTGTTCGTGCACGGGGCGGTGGCCG
Organism: Verrucomicrobiia bacterium; assembly: GCA_037129975.1. Classification (GTDB taxonomy): domain Bacteria; phylum Verrucomicrobiota; class Verrucomicrobiia; order Chthoniobacterales; family Terrimicrobiaceae; genus QYQL01. The sequence goes on from JBAXTX010000023.1 coordinate 20,953, forward strand.
GGATCCTTTGTCGTTTGAAGCATCCCGTCTCCTGGGTGCGAATCCTTCTTCCCTGCGTTCTCTACCTGGCCGTTTCCCTGGCCGTCATCTATCATTTTTTCGGGCGCTGGCTTGTTGAAGACCTGGTGCATCTTCAGGAGGCATTTTCCGCCCGCGGGCAGGCTGACGGCGGGGGGAGGGCTTTTGAAAACTTCCGGATCTTTATCTCGCAGGACTGGTTTCACCTGGGGCTCTTGGGCGGCTTGCTGCTCTGTTTTCCGCTTCGCAGAACGGCCGCCCCCATCGTGGGACTGCTTGTTTTGTTTCTTCTTGTGCGCAATCGCCAGAACCTCGTGGTGTTTTATTATCAAGCCATCGTCATTCTTCCCGTTCTCTGTCTTGGCTGGGCCGGTCTCTGGCGGTATTGTGAAACAAGGATCCGGCGGCTGGCGCCCCGTGTCCGCCACATCGTGCTTGCCCTGGGCGCGCTGCCCCTCACCCTTTTTGCCGTTGCGCTGCCGGCTTCCCTGGCCGGAACATTGACCCCGCGGAATCATTACTGGGTCACTCAATCTCCCGCGGAGGTCGAGGCCGCCGCCCAATGGCTGAATGAACGAACCGGGCCCGGGGATGTGGTGGCCGGCAATCCGAATATCGCCTGGCTGCTTCATGCCCGAACAGTTCCTTACCTTCAGATGATCACCTGGTATGGAATCCCCACGCAGGGTTATGAAAATGGCAACGCCAGGGAGCGCTTCCGCTTCGATTCCTCGCTGGAAAACGCCCGGTTCGCGGTCATCGGGGACATCGACCGGCGGTGGACTTTCGGGGAGCCGAACGTCATCAGGCTGGCCGAGCGCATGGAGTCGGAAAAGTGGCCGGTCGTCTGGCGCGGGCCGAATTACGAGATTCTTGCAAACCCCAGATTTCCCGCAGGGGATTAAAGGATTTCACGCCGTTCGCTTTTCATGTAGTATGAAAAAAATCCGCTCGAGCAAACCTTCCAAAGTTTTCCGAGACTCAGCATGAGCAACCCCGTTTCAAACAACAGTTCGGTCATCAAGCGTCTGCAACGCGAGATTGTGCGTGCAACACTGACTTCACGCGAGGGGCACATTGCAAGTGCCTATTCCATTTTGGACATTCTCTGGGTTTTGTATTCCTCGGTTCTTCAAGTGTACCCGTCTGTTCCCAAGCACGGTAACCGTGATCGCTTCATCCTAAGCAAGGGACATGGCTCGCTGGCGCTCTATGCTGTGCTTGCCGAAAAGGGTTTCTTTCCGGCTAAAGATCTTGAACGGTTTTCTACATTCGAGAGCAATCTCGGAGGGCATCCGGATTGCAACAAGGTGCCGGGAGTTGAGACTTCAACCGGTTCGCTCGGTCATGGGTTTCCCATGGCTGTCGGCATGGCCATGGGCCTCAAGATTAAGAATTCAACGAGTCGGGTTTATTGTCTGATTGGGGACGGAGAGGCGAACGAAGGATCCATTTGGGAGGCTGCATTGCTCGCTCGTCATCACAAATTGGATAATCTTTGCTGTATAATCGACTTCAACCACTCAACTGACCGGGCGCTTGATTTGGGTGATGTGGCTGCAAAATTTAGGGCGTTTGGTTTTGAAACCACGACAATCGATGGCCATGACCATGTCGCAATCCTGGAATCACTCAATATCGAAAGCAACTCACCCCGTGCAATCGTTGCTCGGACCATCAAGGGACATGGTTGCCAAGTGATGGAAAATAATCCTGCCTGGCACCATCGCTCTCCTGGACTTGATGAATTAAAGGTCATCTTGGATCAATTATCATGAGGAGACAATTCATCAAGACAGTCGAGGAGATTCTTGAGCAAGATGATCGCTTGGTTCTATTGCTGGGCGACATCGGGGTCTTCGGATTCCGTAACGCCTCGCAAAAATATTCAAAACGTGTCATCAATATTGGGATATTGGAGCAGTCCAGCATCAGTGTGGCAGCCGGGTTGGCCAAGGAAGGCTTTATTCCCATTTTCCATAGTATTGCACCTTTTGTCGCCGAACGTGCTTTTGAGCAGTTAAAAGACGATTTTTGTTATCAATTTCTCGGGGGAAACTTTATCTCGGTTGGTGCATCGTACGATTATGCGGCTCTCGGCTGCACCCACCATTGTCCGGGCGATGTCTCCCTGATGAAAAGCCTCCCCAATATGCAGGTTGTCACTCCGGGCGATCCCTGTGAGTTTGACATGCTGTTTCGGCAAACTTACGCTAATGGATCTCCAACATATTTTCGCCTGACGGAACGTAAGAACAACCTTAATCATCATGTGGAGTTTGGGAAAGCCGAAGTCATCCAACAGGGAAAAAAGCTTACCATCGTCGCCGTTGGGCCCCTTCTGAATACTGTCATCCATGCCGTTGAAGGGTTGGATGTGGCCATTCTTTATTATACAACATTAGCGCCATTCGATGGCAGAACACTTGCGGAAAACTGTCCCAGTGGAAGACTTGCGATTGTCGAACCATTTTATGAAGGAACTTTGACAAATGATGTGGTCACAAGCATGGGGGGCAGGGCGATTTCCATAACCAGTATTGGTGTGCCCCGTCGGTTTTTGACAAACTATGGCACAGCAGAAGAACACGACCGAGAATGCGGGCTGACTGCGTGCGCCATTCGCCAAAAAGTGGAGGAATGTCTCCGTGCATGATTTAACCAACTCCGTCATGTTTGATTCCTTTTTCGCCCCGGATGCCCGCATCGCGTTGGAAGGCTTGAGCGGCAGGCGGTTTTCCGACAGCCGCATTCTCATCACCGGCGCCACGGGCGCTGTCGGGGTTCATGCGCTGGCCGCGTTGAGGCAGCTTGCCGCGGAAGGCGTCGCCTTTGACGTTTATGCGACGTTTCAAAGCGAAGCCACCGGGCGCATCGCCGAACTGTTGGATCATCCGCGCTTCCACAGTATCCGCGGCGATCTGACCAGCACCTCATTTCGCGCCACGCTTCCCCGGGCGGATTTTATTTTTCATTCCGCCGGTTATGCGCAGCCGGGACGGTTTCTGGAGAATCCCGGCAAGACGATCCGACTGAACACCGAGGCCACGCTTGATCTCCTCGATCTTCTGCCCGCGACAGGACGCATGCTGTTTGTCAGCAGCAGCGAGGTGTATATGGGCCTGCCGGCGGCCGCGCCGCATCGCGAAAATCAGATCGGCACCAGCGGCCCGGATCATCCCCGCGCCTGCTACATCGAGGGCAAGCGTTGTGGCGAAGCGGCCTGCTTTGCCGCGCACGCGAACGGATTGAAGGCCATCTCCGCGCGTCTGTCGCTCGCTTATGGCCCGGGAGCGCGTCCCGGAGACCGCCGGGCACTGTATTCTTTCATCGACAGCGCGATCCGCGACCACTGCATCACGCTCGTGGACCGTGGGGAATCTCTGCGCAGCTACTGCTATGCCGCTGATGCGGTGCGGATGATGTTCCGCATCCTGCTCGAAGGCAGCCGGCCGGTTTACAATGTCGGCGGCACCGGCACGATGAGCGTTCTGAACGCCGCCGAAAAAATCGGGCGCATGCTTGATGTGCCGGTGCGCGTGCCCGAGGATGCGCGCCCGCTCGCCGGAGCCCCCGCACATGTCGTGCTGGACATGAGCCGGTATGAGACGGAATTCGGCCCGCCGCACTATATGGACTTCGACACCGGCCTGCGCCGAACGATTGACTGGCACCTCCTGCACGCCACACCGAAGGCCTGACCCCCTCGAAATCCTATGTTCTGGCCACTCCAAGAAAACGTCATCAGCAACGCGGAGCTCGATTTGCTCGTCCATTTCATCCGCGAGACAAAGCGCTTCACGCAGTTCACAAAGGTGCGCGCCTTTGAAGATGCCTACTCGGAGTGGATGGGCTGCAAGCACAGCGTGTTTGTGAACTCCGGCAGCTCGGCCAACCTGCTCATGATTCATGCCGCGGCGGAGCGCGGTGGCTGGAGCCCCGGCGATGAAATCATCGTCCCGGCACTCACCTGGCCGACCACGGTCACGCCGGTCATGCAGGCCGGCTTCCAACCGGTTTTCGTCGATGCCAACCTCGATGATTTCTCTTTCGACTACGACCAACTCGCCGCAAAGATCACAGGAAAAACGCGCGCCATCTTCCTCGTTCACGTCCTCGGCTTCCCGGCGGATGTGAAGCGCGTCAAGCAGATCATCGGCGCCCGCGACATTGTCCTGCTGGAAGACACCTGCGAGACGCAGGGGGGCACGATTGATGGCGTGAAGGTCGGAAATTTCGGGCTGGGCAGCAGCTTCAGCTTCTACTGGGGCCATCACATGACGACGGTCGAAGGCGGCATGGTCTGCACCAGTGACGAGGACTTTTACAAGCTCGCCGTCCTCAAACGCAGCCATGGCCTCGCCCGCGAGCTGCCCGAGCGGTATCACAAGACGATCCGCGAGGCCAACCCGGACATTGATTTCCAGTTCCTGTTCCTGACCGACGGGTTCAACTTCCGCAACACCGAGTTCAACGCCGTGCTGGGGCTCTCGCAGCTTCCCAAGCTGGACGGCTTCATCAAAATCCGCCATCGCAGCCACACGCGGTTCCTGGAAATCTGCCGCCAGTATCCGGACGATCTTGTCACGCTGGACCATCCGGGCAAATCGCCCTTCGTGCTGCCCTTCGTGCTCAAGGACGCCGAAAAGAAAAAGCCCTTCCAGACCCTCATCCGCAAGAACGGCATTGAAAGCCGCCCCCTCGTCAGCGGCAACCTCCTCCGGCAGCCGTTCCTCAAGCAATACTACGTCCCGGGCCAGTTCAATAACGCCGACTTTCTCCACCGCAACGCCTTCTACATCGGCAACAACCAGTTCGTGAACGACGAGCGATTGGATGTCCTTGCCTCGCTGATGCAGAAGTTTTTCAGTTCGCCAGCAGCAGGCCGTCGTCGAGGCTCTGGAAATCCGCTTTGATCGGGTTCCTGATGGACTCCGCGAGGAAAT
>JBAXTX010000230.1:0-1774 GCA_037129975.1 Verrucomicrobiia bacterium
GCGCGATTTCCTTCATGAACCGGATGCACCGCGAGCACATGATGCAGCGCTCGTCGTCGAGCAGGATCCGCTCTCCGATGTCCACCCGCTTCGGTTTTTTCACCTTCTCCTCGATGAACCGCGACTCGCCTTTGCCGAAGTCCACGGAAAATTCCTGGAGCCGGCACTCGCCGGCCTGGTCGCAGATCGGGCAATCGAGCGGGTGGTTGATCAGCAGGAACTCCATCACTCCGTTCCGGCAGTCCTCGACCATCGGCGACTTCGTCTTCACCCCCATGCCCTCGGAGACTTCCGTCGCGCACGAGATCGCCGGGCGCGGACCCCACGCGATCTTCGGACGCCCATCGGCCCCGAGCACCGGCTGGCGGTCGGGCGTCATCTTCGGCATGCCCATCTCGACAAAACACATCCGGCAGTTCCCCGGAGCGCTGAGCTTCGGATGGTAACAATAATGCGGGATGGACTTCCCGCTCTCCATGCAGGCCTCGATCACCCGGGTCCCTTTCGGAAACTGCTTCCACTCGCCGTCCACCTGCACATTGACCATTGTGTCTGCCGATCCGCTCATGATGAAATTTGTTCTAAACGAATTTTCCCGCCGGGGCAATCGTCATCCGGCTCCCGATTTCGCTGGGGAGCATACGCGCCCCCCGCGTGTGGTGTCCGGCGCCCTCGCCGGACTTTGTGCTTCTCGCCTGTCTGATCGCGAAAGAATTGTCAGAAATCTCTAGGCCGCCTCGACGACGATCCGGTCACCGGAAACCGAGAGGATCCTGACCGCGGTGCCCGCCTCGATGAACTGGCCCTCGGTGACCACGTCGGCGAGAGCGTTCCCGAAGACGGCCTTGCCCGACGGGCGGAGGATGGTTTGAGCGGTGCCGGTATCGCCCGCGGCGAACGGGGAACCGGCGAAGGAGGGACCGGCCGGGCGGGAGGGGCCGGAGACGGATTGTGTGGAAAGGAAAAGGCGGCGGAAGAGCGGGAGGTCGGGGAGAAAACGCGCGAAAATCGCAATGCCAACAACAGATCCCACCACCGCGATCCCGAGGTTCAGCATCGGACGGGCGACAAGCTCGAAGGAAAATTCCAGGGGCTGCGCCGGGTAAAAATCCACCATCGCAAAAAAGATCGCCCCGGCCATGAGGGCCGCGCCGAGCAGCGCGACGACGGCGACCCCCGGAAAGAAAACCAGCTCGACCAGGATCAGGGCCGCGCCGAGGACGAAGACCGCGACGACCTCGAGCCCGGTGAGGCCCGCGATATAATGGCCGGTGAAAAAGAGCAGAAAGCAGATGGCGGAGAGCACGCCCGCCACCCCGAACCCGGGCGACTTGAACTCGATGTAGGCGCCGATCGCGCCGCCGAGAAGGAAAAGCGGGGCGAGCATCGTGATCCACTGCGCGAGCACCTCGAAGCCCGAGGGCTCCACCCGCACGAGCGCCTTCGCATCGAGCCCGGCCTGCTGGCAGACCGCGCCGACATCCTTCGCGATGCCGGACGCGAAGAGCGGGCGTCCGCCAATCACCTTCACCGCCTCCTGCGCGCTGAGCGTGAGGAGCGCGCCTTTCGGGTTGATGACTTCGCCGCCGACCTTCACCTCCTTGTCGAGGTTCATGAACCCGTCCACCAGCTCCGGATGGTAGCCGTTGAGCGCGGCGACGCTGCGGAAGTATCCGGAGTAGTAGGAGACGATTTTTGCGTTCATCGTGGCCGGGATTTCCTCGCCCGAGCTCACCACCGGCGCGGCCGCGCCGATCGCGCTCACCGGCGCCAT
>JBAXTX010000231.1:0-1768 GCA_037129975.1 Verrucomicrobiia bacterium
ATCCCCGCCCTGTCCCGCCCGAGATCGAGCGCCGTTTGAATCAGGTCCGCTATCAATTCGGCGGACCTCCCGGAGGCCACCTCTCCGGCCAACTCCCGGATGCGTGATTCGGTTGTCATTCCGCCAGCCAAACTATCCGGGAAGCTGCCGGGCGTCCAAAAAGAAATATCATTGCCGAAAGGATCCCGGGGTCGCAGAATGCCCACCCTTTCTCCTCAAGGAATTCCCTTGAGCGAGCCGAAGCAATGAGCGATTTCCTCTTGAAAGAATCCACCGGTCTTCCGATGCGTCGCTATTGGGTGCTGGCTTTCACGCTCGTCACGCTGGTTTTGTTGGCGGGAGGGCACCGCTATTATGAGATGGAAGCGGCGAAATTATCCCGGAACAAACTGCAGACGATCACGGCCATCGCCGAGCTGAAATCCGCGCAGCTTCAGGAGATGATCAAAGACCTCCTGTTGAACACCGAGCTGGTGGCACGGGGTCCGCTGATGGCGAATGCTCTGGCGGAGATGCTTCGTGATCCGGGCAACGAGGGCCTCAAGGCCGGGCTGCTCGAGAGCCTGAAGATCAGGAAGCAACTGGGACTGTGCTCGGATGCGTGGATGCTTGATCTCAACGAGAAGACCGTCCTCACGACCGCCGGGACATCGGATCCGATTGCTTCCCCGGTCATCTCGCGCACCATCCGGTCCGTCCGAAAAACCGGGAAGACCGAGCTCTCCGACCTCTTCCAAGTTTCAGACGGGCGGGTTTATCTCGATGCGGTCTCGCTCGCGAAGGACGTCCGGGGCGGGCCCCTGGCCATCGTGATTTTGCGCAGCGACGTGACAACATCCCTCTTCCCGTTGCTGGATTTCTGGCCCGTCCCCACCCGCACGAACGAGACGCTTCTGGTGACGAGGGACGGGGAGGACGTCTTGTTTTTGAACAGACGGCCGGCCCGGCCCGGCCAGTTTTCTTACAAACGGGAGCCCATGACGAAGACCCACCTGCCCGCTGTGCAGGCGGTGCTGGGAAGAGCCGGCGCGTATCGCGGCAAAGACTATCGTGGAGTGGAAGTGATTGCCGATCTGCGGCGCATCCCGGGGTCCCCTTGGTTCATGGTGACAAAAATTGACGAGGAGGAATTTCTCGCCGACGCCCGCGAGGAAGCGCTCATCGTCGGCCTCTTTGTGGCATTCCTCATCGCGCTGACCGCGGCGGGGCTCGCCACGGGGTATGATCGTCTCCGGGCAAGCCTTGCCCGGGATCTCTATGAAGCCGAACGGCAGAAACTGGATGTTCAGGAAAATTATCGCCTGCTTTTCGAGAGCATGTTGGACGGCTTCGCCGTGCATGAGATCATTTGTGACGCCGCAGGGCATCCGGCGGACTACCGGTTTCTCACCGTCAACCCCGCTTTCGAGCGCATGACCGGACTTCGTGCGGCGGACGTGATCGGACGGACCGCTCTGGAAATCATGCCGGAGACGGAACCTTTGTGGATCGAGCGGTACGGGCACGTCGCGCTGACCGGCGAGGGGGTGGAGTTCACGGAATACAGCCGCGTCCTGAAGCGGCATTTTGAAGTCGCGGCATTCCGCCCCCAGCCCGGCCGGTTTGCCACGGTCTTTATGGACATCACCGAGCGCAAGGCGGCCGAGGAGAAATTGCAACACACCCTGGCCGACCTGGAACACTCGAACAAGGAACTCGAGCAGTTCGCCTACATCGCCTCGCACGATTTGCAGGAGCCGCTGCGGATGGTTTCGAGCTACACGCAGCT
>JBAXTX010000232.1:0-1751 GCA_037129975.1 Verrucomicrobiia bacterium
CCGCAAAGGCGGCAGGCCGGACGGCCACTACCTCACATTCGGCGAGGGAGTGAAGAAGCACTTCGCCAACTGGTTCCGCAAAGTGAACCCGGGACCGCCACATTTTTCTCCGGAGGCAACGATGCCACTTCAAAAAAATCCGGTTTATTGATTGCGCTTGTGGAGGCCTACTCTCTGACGAAGGACGACTGGGAATCGCGGCTTGTTGAGCTCGGCGAGCCGAAATTCCGTGCGGCGCAGGTGCTCGAGTGGCTCTACGCCAAGCGCGCGGCGAGCTGGGAGGACATGACGAACCTCCCGGCGGGGCTTCGCGGGAAGCTTGCCGAAGGGCTCCCGCTCACCCCGCTGGAGAAAATCCGCGAGACGGGATCCGCCGACACGACCCGCAAATTTCTTTTCCGTCTCGCGGACGGGCAGATGATCGAGGCCGTCCTCATCCCGGCCTCGCCAGCGCTCCACGGCGAGGCATCCGACCGGCGGACGCTCTGCATCTCGACCCAGGTCGGCTGCGCCTACGGGTGCAAGTTCTGCGCGAGCGGGCTCGACGGATGGAAGCGCAACCTCGCGGCCGGAGAAATCGTGAGCCAGTTCGTGCGCGTCGAGGAACTGTCCGGGGAAAAGATCAACAACATCGTTTTTATGGGCATGGGCGAGCCGATGGCCAATTACGACAATCTTCTGCGCGCGATCGGCATCCTGAATGCCCCGTGGGGAATCGGCCTCGGGGCCCGCCACATGACGGTCTCGACCTCCGGGCTCGTCCCGGGAATCCGGGCTCTCGCGGAACAGCCGCTCCAGGTGCGCCTCGCGATCTCGCTCCACGGCGCGACAGACGATGTGCGCGAAAAAATCATGCCGGTGAACAAACGGCATCCGCTCGACGAGCTGCTTGCCGCCTGCGCGGATTACGCCCGCCGCAAAAAGCAGAAGATCACGTTCGAGTATCTCCTGATCAAAAACATCAACGACACTCCCGATCAGGCCCGCCGGCTGGCCGCACACGCGCGCCGGGTCGGCGCAAAAATCAACCTCATTCCCTACAATGCCGTCGAGGGGCTTGCCTGGGAACGTCCGGAGAAGGAGCGCCGGGAGGAATTTCTCGCGACCGTGCGCGCGGCCGGAGCGGAGGCCACTCTGCGCCGCGAAAAAGGCCATGACATCGCCGCCGCCTGCGGACAACTCCGGCTCCAGGTCGAAAAAGCCTTTGCAGTGCCCGCAGTGCTGATTTAACCGTTTCCCGATGTTTGACGCCGCCAATGATTTCACGGAAAAGTTTTGAAAAATTCACGTGATCGCACGCGATCAAGCGACACCCGGTGCGGCTTGCTCCCGGTGGAGGATTTGCTATTCTCGGGCGTGCGGAAACAATGGCTGATTCTCTGGATGCTCCTTGTCCTCTCCGGTCCTTCGTTGCGGGGGAGCCTGAGCGATGAGGAGAAGAAGCGGCTGTTTTTGGAGGCGCGCGAGGACATCCGCCCCGTGCCGAAACCCTCGACAACCCCCCGGCCGAAACCTCAGCCGGCCTCGATTTCGCGCCACACCTCGAAACCGGCGCAGACGCCCGCGGCAAAGAAATCCACTCCCGAGCCCCCGGAAACTCCCCGTCCGAAACCCAAGCCCACCGAAGAGCCGGCGGAAACTCCCGTGCACAAGCCCGCGCACAGGCACTCTGCGGAGACCGAACAAAAAAAATCCTCCCCGAAGCCGGAGACAACCGAAGTGCCGAACCCATCCGGCACACCGGACTATAT
>JBAXTX010000233.1:0-1747 GCA_037129975.1 Verrucomicrobiia bacterium
GAGCCGGTTTCCGGCCCCGCGGGTCCGGCCCTGAAAAATGAAATGATGCTGCCCGCGTGGCTGGACCCGTGGGCCGGGCACGCGCTCTACGAGGCGGCCCATCTCGCCGCAAAAAATCCCGGCAGCAAAGTTTGGCTCGTCGCGCTCGGCCCGAAGGCCAAGCTCCAGCAGGCGATGATGACTCTCGCCCAGAAGGTTCCGTTCGAGCTGGTCGCCCTCGATGGCTCGTCGAGCGGATTCACCGATGCCGGAGAAACCGCCGCCGCGCTCGCGGAGGCGATCCAGGCGATCCCGGGCATCGACCGCTCGCGCCTCCTCGTCTTCGGCGGATGGGAATCGGCTTCGCGCGGAGCCGGGGCCACGATGCAGATCGTCGGCGAGATTCTTGGAATCACCGACCAGTTCCAGGGGGTTGACGAAATCCAAATCGAAGCCGGCGGATCGTTGAAAATCCTCGAGCGGATCGAGGGCGGGCGGCATCAAATCTCGATCTGCGAGGCACCGCCTGCCGTGCTCGGCTGGGCGACGGGAAATCTTCCCGAGCCGCGGAACAACCCGCAGGTCGGCATGGCGAACATGCGCGCGATCATGCCCGCCCTCCAGAAAGCGAAGCCCGCGAAGGCCGGCGCGGAGGGCGTCTCGTTCCTGTCGGTCTCGCTGCCGAAACAGGCCCGCGATACGAAGGTCGTCAAGGATCTCCCGCCGGATCAGATCGCGGCGGAAATCGTGGATTGGATCACCAACAAATAACTGACATGGAAACCATACTCTTTCTCTCGCCGACCGAAGCGGCGCTTTCGAAAAGCGCGCTCGAGGCGCTCGCCGCCGCCAAACAACTCGCCGACTCGCTCGGAACAACATTTTCCGTCGGCCTGTGGGGCGACGACCCCCAAGCGGCCGCGGATGGCATCGCTTCGTGCGGTGCCGAAAAATTCTTTGCCGTGGTCGGCGCCGGGTTCGCGCAGCCGCGATATGCGACCGATGCGGCGGCGGCCGATGCTCTCGCCCGCGCGGCCGGCGCGACGGTTGTCATCGGCCCATCCGGCTCGCGATGGAACCGGGTTGCGGCCGGTGTCGCCCACCGGCTGGGCGGCCAGGCGGACAGCCATGTCACCGGGCTTTCGGTTTCCGGTGGTTCTCCCGCCATCGCGCGGTGGTATTACCGCCAGCGGATGGAAGGCGTCCTCACCCGCGCCCGGCGGCCCTGGGTGCTTGCCGTCGAGAGCGGGATCGCTCCCGCCTGGCAGGGAACGCCCGGCACCGCGGCGTTGGAGGCTGTTTCCTGCACGCCTTCCGGCATTCGCTCGAACGTCTCCGGCATCGAATCCCAGGCGGCCGATCAACAGACGATCCGCCCGGATGCCGACCTGCTTTTCGTGACCGGCGCGGGATGGACGAAAAAACAGCCGGACGGGCAGGTGAAGACCGAAGAGGCAAAGAAGCTGATCCTCGGCTTTCTGCGCCTCGCGCGAGCATCGCTCGGCAGCACGAAATCGCTGGTGGATTTGCACGGCGAGGGACAGGCGACACTCACGTTCCTTACCCACATGAACCAGGTTGGCCAGACCGGCTCCACCCCGCGACACGCGAAAGGCCTGGCAACCTGCTGCCACGGCGAGGAACCCCACACCGTCGGATGGCGGTTCGTCGGCGAGCGCCGCGCGATCAGCCTCGACCCGAATTGCGGATGGTCCCGCGGCAAGGCCGATGTCCTCTACGTCGCCGACGCCTTCGCCGTCATGGAAAA
>JBAXTX010000234.1:0-1737 GCA_037129975.1 Verrucomicrobiia bacterium
ATACAGAGGTCCCGAATCTTTTTCTTGGAGTTTGTCATTCCACCATTTGTAAAAATTCGGCGCCCGCGAGAACCCGGCGGACAGTGCGTCAACGACCGGGACCGGGTAGCCATACTGGCTGAAAAACGGGGCAATGAGGAGGGCGGATTCGATGCCCGCGCGGTTTTCCGCCATCCAGGCCGCGGAGACCGCGCTGCCCGAAAGCCCGACCACCGACACGCGGTCCCCGAGCCCCGCGGCCAGATCCAATCCGATGGCGGCCTGGTCGAGGAGATCCTGGGCGGATTGGAGGCCCTGGATGTCGTTCATCCGGTCGGCATACCCGGCATAGCGGGCGCGCGGGATCACAACATTCGCGCCGGATTCGAAAAGAAGTTTGCCGAGCGGCACAAATTGCTCCGGGCAGTTTGTGAGCCCGTGGAGAAGGACAATGACGCGTCCGGTTTTCCGGCCGTGCGTCAACATCCTGCCGCGTCCCTCCGGTCGCAGGGGCAGAGCGGACTCCGCTTTTTTGATGGCCGCAAATTTTTCCAATGCCGCCTCGTAGCCGGATGCGGGATGCGGGGGAGACGAGAATCCCGGAACGCGAAACAGCCAGAATCCGGCGGCCGCGAGGAGCCCCGCGATGATCAGACCGCGTCTCATGCGCGGAATTTCGGCGCCCATGTTGGCTTGCGGACCGCGTGAACGACAAAGGCGGAGCCGAGCAGGATCAGGAACAGCGAAAGAAATTGTCCGCGTGTGAGAGCCAGCGTGAGCGGGGCATCCGGCTCGCGGAACATCTCGCCGATGATCCGCAGGACCGCGTAGGCGATGAAAAAGACCCCCGTGATCACACCGTTCGGCAGGCGGCACCGCGTGCGCAGGACCCAGAGGAGGAGGAAAAGAACACCGCCTTCGAGAAACGCCTCGTAAATTTGCGACGGGTGCCTCGGCAAAAGCGTTCCGGCGAGCTGTTCGTGGAGCGCGGGCGAGAGCCGCACATTTTCCACGATGTCGCCGACCGACGTCCATTGCGGGTTGATCGCGCGGGCTCCGGCGACCGCCAGCCCGAGCGTCTCCGGCGGCGCGGCGTAGAGCTCCTTGGGAAACTGGACCGCCCACCAAACGCCCGCAACCCGCCCGTAGAGTTCGCCGTTGATGAAATTCGCGCACCGTCCGAAAAAAAGCCCGATCGGCACGGCCACGACAAGATTGTCCCCGATGTTCAGCCAGGACACATGCTTCCTCCGCGAATAGATCCATGTGAAAACCACGGTTCCGATCATCCCCCCGTGGCTCGACATCCCGCCGTCCCAGAATTTGAAAATCACCGTCGGGTTCGCCGAGAACGCGGCCCAGTCGTAAAAAAGCATGTAGCCGAGCCGTCCGCCAAGGATCACCCCGAACAAGGCCACCCCCGTGATGAAATCCCCCGCCTGCGCCGGAGCCAGATCCGAATACCCGCGCCGCGCCAGCCAGGTGTAAAGCCAATAACCGGCCACGAACGCCGTCACATACGCCAGCCCGTACCAGCGCAGCCCGATCCCGTTCCCGAACTCCAACAGAAACGGACTCAAATCATGGACGTAATAACCAAGCATCACAGCCGACAATGATCGCGAAGACAACCCGCCGTGACAATCCCAATGCGCCGCGCCGGTTCACGACCCCCCAATCATTGCGATGAAAAACCGTGGAATCGGCATCTTGCCGCTTGGATGCTTTCTCCAAGCGGCGGGACGCCGCTTCTACAAC
>JBAXTX010000235.1:0-1719 GCA_037129975.1 Verrucomicrobiia bacterium
AGTTCTGGCTGCGCGGTCGCGGGGGGAGATCTCGGCGTGTTTTCAGCGTCCGGAAACCGGACGGGCGAGCAACCGGCTCGTCACCGACGATCAGGGCCGGGTTTTCGAGGTGAAGACCACCAGCGAAGGCGGAGTCTTGGACATCGTGCTGGACGAGGTGACAACGATGGAGGCGGTGAGCCGGGATCTCCGCCATGTGAGCGGAACTTCCGTGGACGTCTTGAACGAGGAGGAGCTTCGCACGGCGCGCCAGCCGGATCGCAGGTATTTGACCGTCTCGCGGACACAGATGAACGGAATTTCCCACCTCTGCGAGCGCCTGTCGCCGATGGAAGTGCGCCTGGTGCTGAACTCCTTCGGCGAGGAGTCGGCGGACGCCATTCTGGAAACCGGCTGCACCTATTTCCAGTCCTCGGGCGGCTCGGTCACGGGGATCTTCGGAGCACCGAGGTATTTTGCCGATCACGCTTTGCGGGCAATCCAGGCGGCATGCAACCAAATCGAGAAAACGGCCGGACTGCGCGCGGAATTATTCCGGCTGGGCAAGGAAATGCCCCTCCTCTCGTGCGGGATCTGGACCGGAGAAACGTTCGTTGGCCCGGTCGGCGCCTCCGCGACCCAGTGCTATTCGGCCGTCGGCCTGACCGTGGATCTGGCTTCCGAACTCTGCAATCTCGCGCGTCCGGGGGAAATTCTCATTTCCGAGTTCACGCTTCGGAACCTTGTGCAGACGCTGCCCGAGGGATGGCAGGCGATCCGCGCGGAGAGCGAGGAAGCTCCGGACTTGAGCGACTTCCACTGGCAGGGCGAGCAGGTTCAACCGCTCTCCGCCGACCATGCGCGCGGGGTCTGGCTTATCGGCCCGGGAGTTGAGGAGGATGCCTCGCGCGCGGAATATTACGCGGGCTACCTCTACGCACTGCAGGCGGACGGCCTCGACGAACCCGTCCCCGTCCTGCGCGTCGTCCGTCCGGCGGTGATCGGTGACTCCCTGGAACTCGGCACCGACAATGTCGTCACCACCCAATTTTCCCAGTCGCTCGGAAAATACAAATTGCTGAGTGTGGTCGGGACGGGGGGCATGGGGAAGGTTTGGAAAGGCCGGGACCGTTACGGAAACATCGTGGCCATCAAGGTTCTGCACACGACCGAGACGACCTCGGACGCCCAGTTGAAGCGGTTCCAGCGCGAGGCGGAGGTCATGTCGCGCCTCCCCCACCGGAATATCTGCCGGGTTTTCGAGATGAACGAATTCGAGGGAATCCAATATCTTGTGATGGAATTCGTGGACGGCCTCACGCTTTCGGATCTCCTCTACGAGCGCACTCGGGAAGAAAGCGGCGGCGGCGGCTGGACCCCCCTGCCAGATATCAAATCCCTCATCCGCGCGCTGCGCGACGAACGGGCCTCCCGCGGCGAAAACCATGTGGCGGACGAAGAAAATCCGGTCCCGCGCCCGAAACAAACCCGTGTGCTGCCGGTGGAGCATACCCTCAATATCTTTCTGAAAATCTGCGACGCCGTGCAGTTCGCGCACGAGCACGGCGTCCTCCACCGCGACTTGAAGCCGGGAAACATTCTTCTTCGGGAGGATGGCGAGCCGCTGGTGGCGGATTTCGGGCTCGCCAAGATCAGCTCCGGCGACTCCGGCCAGTCGCTTTCGATCAGCGGGCATGTGGTCGGAACGCTCGAGAACATGTCGCCCGAGCAGGCCGAATC
>JBAXTX010000236.1:0-1673 GCA_037129975.1 Verrucomicrobiia bacterium
ACCTTGCGCCTGGCGGCGCGTTGCCGCCCCGCGCGGCGATCACGCCGGAAATGCTCGCCCCGCACGCCGACAAGTTTCAGCCGGGCGCGAGGGTGCTTTATCGCACCGGCTGGGATCGGCGGTTCGCCGCCGCCGAGTATTTTTCCGCGCATCCGTCGCTCACCACGGCCGCCGCCGAGTGGATCGCCGCGCGGCGGATCACGCTGTTGGGCATGGACGCCCCGTCGCCCAGCGCGGCCTGGAAGGAAGCACACGAGATCCTCTTGCGGCCGGGCGTGGAAATCGTGGTGGTGGAGAATCTGACGCGGCTCGATCTCTTGCCGGAGCGATTTACGTTCATCGGTTTTCCGCTCAACGTGCAAGGCCGCGATGGGGCCCCGGTGCGGGCTGTCGCGCTGGTGGAGTAGACAAAATGGTTGGACCAGTCGCTCACGAGAATCGTGGGTTATTCTAAAGGGGTGTGTAAACCACTTTTAGAACCTATCCACATCGAGAGGACTGGTCCAATGAAGAAGAGTCTAATCTACGTCGGGCTGGATGTACACAAGGATTCGATCACCGTGGCCAAGGCTTGCGACAAGCAGCCGGCGGTTGTCGTGGGCAAGTTGCCGAACGACTGGCTGAAATTGCGGAGCGTGCTGGAGCGGCTCGGGGCCGCCGCACGCTTGCGGGTTTGTTATGAAGCCGGACCAACGGGCTACGACCTTGCCCGACGCTTGAACGCCGAAGGAATTTGTTGCGTGGTGGTGGCGCCCTCGTTGATTCCTGTGCAGCAGGGCTGTCGGGTGAAGACCGACCGCCGGGATGCCGCCCGGCTAGCGCAATTGCACCGCGCCGGCGACCTGGTTGCAGTGACGATTCCCGCGCAGCAGACGGAGGCCATGCGCGACCTGGAACGGGCGCGGGACGACGCCAAGAATGCAGAACGGGCCGCCCGCCATCAACTGGACAAGTTCCTGCTGCGACACGGCCGAATCTGCTCCCTGCGTTCCAAGTGGACTCGGCTGCATTGGTCGTGGATCAACCAGCAGGAGTTTCCCGAAGAGACCTTGCGGCGTGTGAAGGCGGACTATATTCGGGCTGTGGAGGAAGCCACGGCGCGTGTCGAGCGGCTGGAGGCGGATATTGCCGAATTGGTCGAGCAGTGGACGCTCAAGCCGTTGGTCGTCGCCTTCCAGGCGTTGCGCGGGGTGCAGCTCACAGCGGCCGTGACGCTGGCGGCCGAGGTGGGCGATTACAGCCGTTTTGCCCAGGCGCCGAAGATCATGGGTTATCTGGGCATGGTCCCCCGCGAAGATTCCTCGGGACTGCGGCGGCGACAAGGTGGGATCACGCGGACGGGCAACCAGCACGTCCGCCGAATGCTGATTCAATCCGCCTGGAACTATCGTTTCCAGCCGCGGGCCTCCCGAGCGATTGCGAAACGCCGAGAGGAGGTCTCACCGGCGGTGCGCGTGATCGCTGAGAAAGCGGAACAACGTCTGACGCGTCGCTATCGGGCGCTCATCGCCCGCGGCAAGGCTTCGCAGAAAGCGGTCATGGCCGTGGGCCGAGAACTCGCCGGCTTTGTGTGGGCCATTGCCCAACAGGTGCTTCACGAACAACAGGAGCGTCCGGTGGGGAGCGGACGCCCCACGGCGGTTCTCCGGGGGAGGGACCAGAGGCCCCAGGTC
>JBAXTX010000237.1:0-1668 GCA_037129975.1 Verrucomicrobiia bacterium
AGCTTCAAACTCCGGGCCACCGCCCCGGAGGGCCGAAAGCGATTTCCTATCAGCTCAGCTGCTTTGGAAAATCAGGCGAGGGCGTTATTAATGAGCGCGAAGCCTTCGGTGTAAACTTGCTCGGTGCTGGGGAAAAAATCGCGCCAGACGCGGGTGGCGGCGGCGAGATCTGGCAATGCGCTGCCGAATGCCTCGATGGTCATCCAGCCGTCGTAGCCGATCTTTTTGAGGTGCTTGATCTGCTCCACGATGTTGATGTGGCCGCGACCCGGCGTGCCGCGATCGTTTTCGGAAATATGCACGTGATTGAGCTTGCCGGAGGCAAACACAGTGTCGATGGCCGCCAGCGGATTCTTCTCTTCAATGTTCGCATGGAAGGTGTCGTACATCGTGCCGAAATTCGGATGATCGACGCGCTTCACATAGGCGGCGGCCTGCTCCATGGTGTTGAGGAGATGGGCCTCGAAACGATTCAGCGCTTCGATGGCGCATTTCACACCTGCGGCTTGAGCGACAGGAGCGATGGCGCGATGAACTTCGGCAGCACCTGCGAGTTCTGCTTCGGATGGGAACGCACCCGTGAACTGGCCGAGCACTTGGTAATAGGGACCGCAAAGCGTCTGCACGCCAGCGTTGTGAGCGCATTCAAGGACACGCTTCAGGTGATCGATGGCTCCCTGGCGATTCGCAGCGACGGGACTGATGGCGTTGTGTGCCTCATCAGGCAACACGGTGACGGCGGTGCATTGCAGGCCGTTGTCCTTGAGCACTTGGCCGATGCCTTTGAAGTGCGCCGGATTGCTGACGTCGAAGATCGGAACTTCAACACCATCGTAGCCGGTGGCCTTGAGTTTTTCGATGACTGGGTAGTTCGCCTCGGTGACGTGGCCGGTGTAGAGCAGAAGGTTGAATCCGATTTTCATGGGGTGGGACGCGAAGCTAGGGAATGGCGGGCGAATTGGCAAGGTCTGTGTCGGAAGATTTGCCGGGCATGCAGGAACGAAGCGGGATGACACTCTGTTTCGCCCAAGTGAAGGAATCGCAAAGCGGACGCAAAGGCGACAAAATTGGCATTCTCGTGCAAGGGTCGCTGGTTCTGCCCGTCGTGCCACCAGAAAAAGGTGCAGCTCTTCGGCGCACTGCTGGCCGAGACCGTCCTCGCGCCCGTGCCGCACCGGCATTTCACGTTTACGATCCCGAAAATGCTGCGCCCGTATTTCCGATTTCATCGTGGGCTCATCAAGGAACTCTGCCGCATCGCCCACCGCTGCCTGGCCGAGTTCCAGCGCACCACGCTCGGCCTGCCCGAGGGCACGACCGGCGTCGTCATGGCCATCCACACCTTCGGCGAATACCTCGACTTCCACCCGCACCTCCACGCGCTGGTCGCCGACGGGCTCTTCGTGGACAGCGGGCTTTTCCATGTGATGCCTGATGTGAGTTTCGCGCCGCTGGAAGAACTCTTCCGCGCACGGGTCATCACGTTTCTGGTCAAGAAGGGGCTCCTGCCGCCCGAACGCGCCCGGATGCTGCGTGGATGGACGCACTCGGGGTTCAACGTCCACCGCAGCCAACGCGTCCCGCCCCGCAACCGCGAGGACATGGAGCGGCTGGCCCAATACATCATCCGCAACCCGTTCTCGGTCGATAAAATGCACCCCAACAGCT
>JBAXTX010000238.1:0-1627 GCA_037129975.1 Verrucomicrobiia bacterium
ACGGCCGGATCCACATGCGCGACATTGATGGCGACCTGGAGGTGCTTGCGGGCGATGCGCGAACGCACGAGCGATATTCCATGGTTCGGGACTCATCCCGCTGGGAGCATTACGGGGCGTCGTTCCGCAAGGCGATCCCCGCCTACCTGGATTCCCTCCGAAACGAAACCGAGCCGCCGGTGAGCGGGCTCGACGGACTGCGCGAATTGCAGGTGGAAGCCGCCATGAAGCGCTCGATCGCAGAAAAACGTCCGGTGCGCGTCCAGAAAGAATTCCCTCTCATTTAACCAAAAGAAAATTTCACACCAACAGGTTCCTTATGAAAATTGTTCACTTGAAAGGCAAAAGCCAGGTCATCATCGAAAGCTCGCCAACCCCGGTTCCCGGGCCTGGCGAGGTTCTTATTAAAACAGCGATTTCCGCATTGTGCGGAAGCGAAATGTCAACGTATCGCACCGATGGGTGCCCCACAGGGAATCCGGGCCACGAGGCTGCGGGCATCGTGGTGGCGCTCGGGGAGGGGACCAAGGTGCTCCGCGAAGGGGCGCGCGTCGGAGTCAGCGCGATTTCCGGCTGCGGGCATTGCGACTATTGCGCGAAGGGCCAGTTCACCTGGTGCAACGAGTTGAAGTTCCATCCCAACATGCATGCGGAATACTTCGTGATTCCCGAATCGGCCTGCCATGTGATTCCCGATGATGTGCCCTGGGGGCCGGGAGTCTTGATCACCGGGGATGGGCTCGGGGTTCCCTATCACACCTCCATCAAAATACAGGGCGAAGGAATCCACACCGTGGCGGTCTTCGGACTGGGGCCGATCGGGCTGGGCAATGTCCTGGTGCAGTCGTATCTCGGCAGGCGCGTGATCGGAATCGACCGCTCTCCTGACCGCTTAGCTCTTGCGAAGAAAATGGGCGCGTCTGACGTCATTGCCGCCGACAAGGTGGAGGATGTGGTGGCGGAAATCCGCGCCCTGACCGGCGGCAGAGGATCTGATGTGGCCATCGAGGCGGCGGGCATCCCGGTCACAGCCAAGCAGTGTTTCCAAGCTGTCCGCAAGGGGGGCGTTGTTGTCTTTAACGGAGAACAGCCCTCCGTGGAATTATCGCCGAGCGAGGACTTCATCCGCAGGGACATCACGGCCATCGGATCGTGGTTCTACCACTTCAATGAGTATCCGGCGATGCTTGACCTCTATCGCAAAGGCTGCCCGGTCGGGTCGCTCATCACCCATCATTATTCCTTGGACCAAGCCCCCGAAGCCTATCAGGCAATGGCTGATGCGAAAACCGGCAAGGTGGTTTTCGAGTATCAATGACAGCCCTGCAAAAGCTCCTGACCCTCGAACAGGCACCCTATGTGCGTTATTATTGGGATGTGGGCGATCAGCTTAAAACCCACGTTTACCAGCGCTCTGTCGCCGCGTTTGCGCGGGGTGACGCGGCCCGCGATGGCATCCGTTCCCGTGCGGCACTCGGGCGGCGGCAGCGCGAGGTGCGAGACTTCTTTTTGAAGAGCCTCGGGGGATTGCCTCCGGCCAGCAAGCCGCTCAAGGCTCGGCTCGCTGGCATCGTCGCCGGTGACAGATTCAAAATCGAAAAAATCATTTTCGAATCGCGCCCCGGCG
>JBAXTX010000239.1:0-1589 GCA_037129975.1 Verrucomicrobiia bacterium
GGACCGGCGGGTAGTCGCCCTGGTGCGGACGGGCGTGCTCCCGTGTGGAAAAACGCCCGAAACTTTCCTGGCCGGGTCCGCGGACAGGACGGCTCCTCAACGGGTCGCCCATCGAAAAACCTTTTTCAAAGCTCATGTCATCCGCCTATCCGCGTGTTTGCTTGTCATCATAGTTCTCCATCCTGCGACTCCATCCAAAAAATCGGCCAAGCCAGGGGAATTCAACCATGTGCCGCAGCAGGAAACGGGAATTTTTAAGGGGCGACTTTGGCACAAGTTGCGACCGGTTGCAAGGCAGGATATCCCGCGCTTGCCCCATGGGACAAGGTAATTTTTGGATCGCGATGCGCGTTGACCTTGCAAGCAGGGTCGGGTTTGATGGACGTTGAAATTTATGGCCAAAGACGAATCCGCGCAGCGCATGGAAAAAATTGTGAGCCTCTGCAAGAGGAGGGGCTTCATTTTTCAATCATCGGAAATTTACGGGGGGATCAACGGGTTCTGGGATTACGGCCCGCTGGGAGTCGAGCTGAAGAGGAACCTGAAGGATTTTTGGTGGAAGCGGAACGTGCGCGAGCGGGATGACATGGAGGGCATGGACGGGGCCATCATCATGAACCGCGCGGTCTGGAAGGCGTCCGGCCACGAGGCGACATTCAGCGACCCGATGGTGGACTGCCGGGTCTGCAAGGCCCGGCACCGCGCCGACCAGCTCCCGGAAAAGGATGGCGTGAAGCTCTGCCCGGCTTGCGGCAGCCGCGACCTCACCGCGCCGAGAGATTTCAACCTGATGTTGAAAAGCTACGCGGGACCGGTCGAGAGCGATGACAACCTGGTTTACCTCCGCCCCGAGACCGCCCAGGCGATGTTCGTCCAGTTCCGCAACGTCCTCGACACCTCGCGCCAGAAGCTTCCCTTCGGGATCGCGCAGATCGGAAAGGCGTTCCGCAACGAGATCAATCCCCGGAATTACATCTTCCGCTCGCGGGAATTCGAGCAGATGGAAATCGAGTATTTCTGCCGTCCGGAGGACGGGCTCCAACTCACCGATTACTGGCTCGAGGAACGCCTCCGGTTCTATGAGGACATCGGGATCCCGCGTTCCAAAATCCATGTGAACGACATCCCGGATGGCGACCGCGCGTTTTATTCCAGGAAGACCTACGACCTCGAATACGAGTTCCCGTTCGGGATCAGCGAGCTCGAGGGCATCGCCTACCGGACCGATTACGACCTCTCGAAACACATCGAACACAGCGGCAAGCCGCTGGATTATTTCGATGAGGCAACCAAGGAGCGCTTTGTCCCCCACGTCGTCGAGCCGAGCGCCGGCGCCGACCGGACCGCTCTGGCACTGCTTTGTGAGGCCTTCGCCGAAGAGACCGTGACCGATGACAAGGGCAGGTCCGAGACGCGCACGGTCATGCGCTTCCATCCGCGGATGGCCCCCATCAAGTGCGGGGTCTTCCCGTTGATGAAAAACAAGCCGGAGCTCGTCGAGGCGGCGCACGGGATTGTCCGCTCCCTGCGCGGGCACATGAACGTCTTCTACGACGAGTCCGGCGCGATCGGCCGCCGCTACCGCCGCC